>CAZIKW010000073.1:0-1717 GCA_964540015.1 uncultured Methanosarcinales archaeon
GCGCACTTGCTGGGCAGGCGTCATGCACCAACGCGGTGCGGCATGAAGCGTCGTGCCGCGCGTGCGGTTCACGATCGCGCTATGGGCACGGAGTGCTTGTGGGGGCACCAGTCACCCCGTACCTGCTCGCGCTCGCCGCATCGAGGATGATGCGCGATGGCAGCGTCTGAATGGAGCAGACCGTCGCGCGCGTACCATTAAAGTACAGGTAGTCCACGACTGTCGCGTCCGCATCCACATCGAGATCCTGCGCCATCATCTCCTCAGTATCGACAAGAGATTCGAACCCATACCGACTATCACCCGTCTGCCCCGCAAAACGCATGAGGATATCGGGGCCCCGTCCGAGCGCGGCGTACATCGATGCATTGTAGTGTGCCAACAGAGGAGAGGTATCGTTCTGATTCGACGAATCGAGCACGAACGACGTGGCGTTCGTCCTACGGATGACCCGCTGCACGCGACCGAGCGTCTCGGCGGTGAACAACGGATCGCGTAGATCGGTAATCGGCACACGGCCGGTGCCATTCCAGGAAAGTGACCAACGGGCAGTACCGCGGGTATCCGTCACATTCGCCGCGATCGTATAGTTCACGAGTAGGTTCCACGGATCCTCTTGCCATAGCGACAGATCGACAACGGAAGCGTTGAGCGTAATTCCCTGCTGCGCCGCTTGCGCCTCCACGCGCTCGAGATATTGTGAGAAGGAGGAATTCTCCATGACCTGGAATGTCGTGCTCGAGAGGTTCCCGTCCCAGAACAGATCTAGGAAGGCCGCGTCTGGATCGGCAAAATAATCGCCTGTGCTCGCTACTTCCTGCTCCATCGCGATAAGCGAACGGAAACCAGCAATGCGAGCTGCGCGCTCACTATCCGATTGCAAATCCGTAATGAAACGGTTGACGGAGCGCACGCGTTCCTCGATGGCGTCACCCGCATCGCCCGCGGATCGACGTGACTGCGTGAAAAAGAGCGCACCCACCGCAAGGAGGATGAGCAACGCCGCAATCGTGTAGATGACGCCACGCCGTTGCATTGCGCTCAACGGGTCACCTCGAGACGGGCGAGCGCAGGACCCCAAAGATACGGAATGCCACCAATCGTCGTGACGATGATCTCGAGGTCTTCCTCACGCAGGTTTACCGCGATTGTGCCGTCATCGCGGAAATCGAGACGATCAAAGAGGAGGAACGCTCCCAACTGGTACGCGTCGCCTGCATCATACGTGATATTCGTCGGGGTGTATGCGCAACCATTCGCTCCCGCATAACCCGCCGGGATCGTCATGTTCTGCGACGAGCCATCCGCGAACGCGATGGTCCAAGCGCACCCTTCAGCGCGGTCGACGACCGTGCTACGCTCTGTCGAGAGATTGATTGCCGCAGTATACAGGATGGAGGTATTCGGCGAGCAATTCGCAGTCGTGTTGAACCCGTCAGTTCCAAGCGACAGTTGGATCGTGTTGTTGCCCGCGACAAGAAGCGAGGTCGGGATCCGCACGCGATACGGGTCACCGAGTGATGCGTAGGTGTTCGAGTATCGGCTGAGATTGTACACCGTCACACCGTTCACGATCAGGCCACTGGTCCAGTAATCGCTCGAATAGGAGACGAGCGATGCTTCAAGCAAGCGGAGCTCGGGGAAGAGCTCGATGGTCGCCGTGCACGTCGGGAGGAAATCGCTGCGGGAATTGAGCGTCAGCTCGTTTGGGCGTGCG
>CAZIKW010000073.1:1727-7387 GCA_964540015.1 uncultured Methanosarcinales archaeon
ATCGAGTCGGGCACGTACGTCGCATGCACCGCGCTGTCACCATAAAGGATCGTTTGCGTTATATTGCCCGCGAGAATAGCCGTCTGCGTGTTCGAGTTCTGGATGATGGTCCCTGCGATGTTCTCGAACGCATCTTCTAGTGATGCGCTGTCCGTCGCATTGAAGTACTCGCCGTGCGCGCACTCGGCCATGTCCGTCATCGCGTTCGCATCAGCACCTAAACCAAAGCCGACGGCGTAGACGCTGATGCCATAGAGGGAGTACGCCTCGCACGCGGCATTTATCGCGTCCTGGGTCGCGTTCCCGGTGTTCTGCTCTGAACATTCGTCGGTCGCCGCACCGTCGCTCATGAGAACAATGCTCTTCGTCTGCGTACCCGTGACGTTACCGAGCGTGTTTGCGACAAGCTGTAGGTCAAAACCCATGGGGTTCGAGCTCGTTTGGCGGTGGTAGTGGCGTACTGCTATCGTGTTTACGCCAGTCACGAAACGGCTGCGATTGACCCAGATGCCGTTGCGATTCCAATAGAGCGCGTTGTGGATATTGCTATAATCATTGTCGATGCGCGCGCCATTGAGGTACACATCGGCGCCGTCATCGCTGTACACATACAGACGAGCGTCCGCTATCGCGTTCACATCCGTTACGTTGAATTGCCTACGGTAGTAGTAGCTGCCTTGGTACCGGTTCGCGGCAGGGATCGTCGTCGAGAGACCAGCGTAGGACCAACCGATCGCCGTCGTGCCGTTCTTCCACCTGGCGTCGTTGTACGCAGTCGTGTTCCACCCTGCCGGCGGATTGACATCGGTATCATTGTATTTCCATCCCGATGTGCTGCGCGGGATAAGGATGAGCTGTCCTTCCGTATTCAGATTACGCGTCGCGTTATTGATGCCACAGCAGATGCACGTACCACCGACTGCGGCATAAGTATTGATCTGCGACAGCAGCGGCGTGAGATTGCTCGTGAGGTTATGCCAGCTCTTGATGGAGCTTGAGAATTCCGAGAGGCCGACACGCGTTCCGGTGAGCGTGCTATTGAGCATGGATGTGACAAACGAACGCGTCACATTGCGCGCAGCGATGATCTTCGTCGTGTCGCCGACCGGACATGGCGTTGGATCATCGTCGGAAATGCACCATGCCATGGAGCCGCTGGTGTCCGTGACGATAACGACATCAGCAGGATTGCCCGCTATCTGCACGGACCCGATGCCAAAACGCAGCGGAACGGTGACACGGCTGATGGAAGCGTACGTGAGGCCGGCGCTCGTGAGCGCGGACTGTATGGTGGTGGTGTTGAGCGTTACGTTCTGGGTCGCATTCGAACCCGCGAACGTGAAACTCGCGTTGCCGATCGTCAGGTACGACGTGTAATTACTCGTGAAGTGGAGCGTGATATTCATCCCCGTCACATTTCCGTCAACGAAGAAACCGTCATAGAGATTGATCAATCCATCGATGCGCGGGAAACGGTAGACTTCCGTAGCGTCGGGCTCCGCTTCAGCAATCTCATCCGTGAGATAGACGATTTCGATAAGCCCGCCGCTGACGGAAGAGCCGTTGAGGAATGCGCTGCGCAACGTAAACGTATTCGCGCTGCCCGGTGCGACGAAGCCGGTGCAGTTCGTCCGATTCCAACCTGTAGGGACCAGGGGCGCGGGATTCGGGACAAGCACATCGCATGAGGCGCCGTTGATAAGGAAAGCGAACGGCACGGACGCGTCGAGTTCGATGCGCACATCGGTGACGTTCGCCCCAACCGGGATATCAGATGACGTGACGCTGATATTCCCTTCTCCGACGAAACCGCCAAACGTGATGAATGCGCTATTGCGTTTGCTGCGGATGTACTTGAGATGCGCGCTTGCGGAAGAACCGGTGATCGCGCGTCCTTGCGCGATACCGCTGATCATCTGCGTCGTGACGACCGTGTCATCGCTGCCCCACGTGCTTGCGCGTTCGTACACGACGTCGCCGTCCATCGTCAAGCGTACGCCGTAGCCCGGGTAGGTCTCGTTGAGGAATCGCTCTGCGAGATCCTGCGCTTCGGCTGTTCGGCCAGTCGCCCAATAATAACCAATCTGTTGTAGGACGGAAACATTTCCGTCGGCGCTGCCGTTGGCGACTTGCTGCGCCACCCAAGGATCAGGCACTTCGCGAACACGGATACTCGCGAGAGCGCGCGAGACATCTTGGCTTGCAGCGTCGAGTTGGGCATTGTCGTATTCACGATCCGCGATGCTCGCGACGAGTATGACACCGCCGATGAGGAGCATCGCTGCAAGCAGCGCATCAAGGGAGAAGAGGAAGCCTGTACGCGTAGAGGGACGGGTGCGGTTCATCGGTCCCTCCATGCGATGACGCGCAGCGTGAGCAACTGGTCGTGATGTGCGATCGCACGGTCATAGCGGGCTATCTGCGTCGCATCATCAGGGATGATGGGCGTCCCACACGCGGGCCAATCGACGGTGATGAGATGCTCGATGCCGCCTTGCGCGATATCCGAAAGCGCCGTTCCGTTCGCGAGCGTACCGTCTGACGTGGAGAGGTACCAGACGCGCGCGTCTCCGTAGATCCACGTCGCGATCGCCGTACTCGCGCCGTCCGTTGTCGCGAGCACCTGATACTCAGTCACCGATGAGGAATTCGGTTCTTCAAGCGTAGGAAGAAGGATGGGAGCAGCACCAGGCAGGTCGATTGCGGCCCCAAAGGGTAATGCGAACGCCGACGCATTGCCGCTTACCGAGAAACCCATGGTACCATCATAGATCAGATTCATGCCGAGCATCGGGATGCCGGGATCGCCGATGATAATGACGGTGATGCCACGGCGCGTCGCATCATCCATGATCCTGCTCACTTGCACGGGTGTCAGCGATGTATCATCGGAGAGATTTCCTTCGATGAGAAGGACGTCTGCGTTATCCAAAAGCGCGTATACGGTGTCGTCTTCAAAAATCGTGGCGCTCACCGCGTCAGCGATCGGATGGGGCGTTCTCGCGATCGCAATAGCGGGCAGGGTCCGATTCCCTGTTGCGCCGGATATCGTGAGATCCCCGATACCACATACCCCGGCGAACGGTTCGATCGCACCGCTTGCGTTCTCGAACACGATAGATATACGATCCGTCGATCGGATCGCGCGATCGCGTGTCGAATCACTCAAAAGCGCCAGCTCTCGCGCTTTGCGCAAGCTCAAGACCCCATCAGAGAGGACACCAACGCGCAAAACGGTTTCATTCGTCCACGCACGAGGGGACCCTTCGGAGAGAAGCAGGTCGGACGCGTCGAGCGCTTGCTCGCGTACATCCGCGTACGCAGTCTCTTCGAGGGTATTTTCAAGCATCGCGTAGGTAACGATGACTGCGAGAGTGAAGACCACAAGTGAGATCCCAAGGTCGACCGCCCAGGTCTGTCCTCGACGAGAACGCATCATCACGCGATCGCCACCTCGCCGTTTCGTTTGGTAATAACATTACTGCCTTTCGTCACCGCACCGGAGATCGTGGGCAGAGGATACGTGATGGTGACCGGACCGCTGCGCAGGGTGACGGAAGTCGCGTCTCCCGAGAGCGTATACGTGAAACGGTCTGCGCGGTCAGGTACGATGAAGGTTCGTTCGTACCCATCAGTCACGTCGGAGGCGAGAATGACCTCATCTTGGATACGATACCCGACATCGTTGAGCGCAGCGATGCGTTGCTTCTCGCTCTCGCGCCCAAAGAGGTCGGCAGCACTCGCCAGAAAGAGCGCGCCGATAATGATCGCCATCGAGAGGATGATGATGAATTCGATGGAGAGTTGTGCGCGGCGCATGCTATCCCTCCGTGATATTGACGGATCCTTCATCAGTAGCCTCGACGACGATGGTGTGTAGGCCATTAAAAGGCATGATGGAGCCGGTAAGATTCGTTTCCGCGAACGCCGCGTACTCATACGTGCCGCCGCTCCCTCCCATCGTGAACACGATCGACTGGCCCGCGATGGAAATGGATTGTATGTGGTCGGGGAAATAGAGCGTCCGCGTCGTTTTTGCCGGCGGTCCCGCGTACCAGACCTCGTGCGCAGCGTCGACGATCTCTTGCCCGACTTTCTGCGCTTGCGCCGCTGCGACATCGTCCGCGAACGTCGCGGATTGCGTGTAGGCAATGAGGACAATGGGGATGAGCAGCATGAACGCTATCGCGGTGATGATAAGATATTCCATGGCCGCTTGGCCTCGGCGACATCGGGTATCATGGGTAGGGAAAGGTATCATATGCGTAACTCCGTGACTTGGCACCAGCTATCCTGGATGACGGTGCTGTTGTGGTTCGCCACTTCCGCGCTGAACTGTGGGTTGATAGTGAGCGCCGTAGCGCCATTGATCACCGTTCCTGTGAGGAACGCTTGGTATGCCACGTTGACTGCGGTCACACCCGTGCTCGTCACTTTGGTCGCCACCGCCAAGACGACACCGCTGTTGACGGTTGTTGCAGTGACGGTCTCCATGGTCGCACCCATCTTCACGCGCGTCACGGTACCCCCCGTATCCTCAATCGCGAAACTAATACCGTTTGTTGTCGTGTTGCTACGATAATAGATAGAACAATCGAAGGTGTAGTTCTTGTTCGCTTCTGCCAACCACGCGAGTTCGTTGATATTCGCGAGCGTCGTACCCGTCACGGTCTGGTTATTCACCGTCCTATTCGTCCAGCGCGTCTCAAGGGAGATGCCGCTGGTGCCGAGGTAGAGATTCTGGGAAACGTTCGTGTTGCCCACCACGGTGAGTTGCTGATTGTATGCGGTGGTGCTTCCTATCGTCGTGTTGCCGGCGAACACATTCAGGTCGTCCGTACCGATGCTGTAAATGGCATAGCTCGAGCCATTCACCGCCGTCTGATCGCGGATGTACAATGCGATGGAAGAGGCAATCGTCCCGTTCGCTCCTCCGCCGGCCCAGTTCACAGGTGCGAGATCAAGGGTACGGAAACTCGTCACGGTGGCGTTGAAGGTGTTTCCGACATCGGGTCGGACAAAGATATGGCTGTAGCGACTGACCGTCATGCCAGTTGTATTACGTGTAGTGATAGAGCTTCCCAATTGGGCTCCAAACGAATAGCCTTGCACGTCGGCAATCGTCAACGTGGGAGAGCTGTTGTAGAGACCGAGGGCATAATAACCAGCGTACCCTCGTGCGGCAGTGACATTCGTCGTCATGGTATGGAGGTTGTAGACCGCTTGCTGGGGTGTACCAGTGCCCGTGTACCTGACGGAGCCAGCGGTGTAGAGCACATACGCGTTCTCTGACTGCGCGTTCACTTCCAGTGCCGCACCAGGAGTTGTCGTGCCGATACCGACGGTATTATTGATGAGCAGGTTACCGGCGGAAACATAGACGTTTCCTGAAGTTGCTCCGCCGCCTGGCGTGAGATTGATACTGCCGCCGTTGCCGCCACCCGTACCGCCCATGCCGCCGCTGATAGTGACCGTACCACCTACTCCGAGCGTGGCGTCTCCACCAGCACCTGCTGCGATATAAATCGGTCCACCTGGTTGATGCGTATTCCCATCACCGCCACGGCCGGTCGTTGCAGCCTCGCCTATCAACACAGCCGTACCCGATGGCGCGTCCACCTTCATCCGGTGGTGCATTTCCACAATCTCAATGTCCCAAT
>CAZIKW010000074.1:0-4256 GCA_964540015.1 uncultured Methanosarcinales archaeon
GATTCCCGCATCGTTCAAATGCATTTCGACGCCGAGGTCAGCGGATGAGGAACTTCTCGATATCTTTCGCGCTCACGGCTGCCTTGCGCTTCTGGTGCGCTTCGATGAGGGGGACGATTGCGTCGACGAGCAATTGCTTCATCTCACCGGAGAGAATCTTGCCCTTGCGATACTCACGTTCGGCTTCTGCTACACGTTCGTCGTCGGGGTCGAAGAAGGTGAGCCACTGGAATGCGATATCGACATCCGGATCGCCGCCATGGATGCGATGCTCTTCAACTGTGTCTTTTCCGCCCGAGAACGCATAGCGCATCACTTTCTTGCGCACGGTCTTCGCATCGTCACCCATCGCGATGACGTTCTCGCCTGAACTACTCATCTTACCGTCGCTCGTCAGTGCGGGAAGGAAGCGACAGAGAATTGTTGACGGTTTGGGATATCCTAATTTCGCTGCCACATCACGCGTCAAACGAAAGTGCACGTCCTGATCGATTGCGCACGGGATGAGCACTTGCGTCGGCTTCCCTTCCATGATCGTCGGGAGGAATGCGGGAACGCTCTGCATGCAGCTGTAGAAGTACTTCCCGACGTTGTCTTCCGGTTTCAAACCGAACAACGCTTTCGCTTGACTTGCGGTCGTGCGCTTCGCGACTTCTACTGCCGTCTTGTACATCAGGTCCGCGTGCTTCGTGTCGATGATGATCTTCGTTTTCTTCGGATCGAAACCGATAGCGATGATGTCTTTGAGGTTATCTTCTACCCATTGCTGGCCTTGCTCGAAGGTCATACCGTCTTTGAAGAGGAACTTCTCCTCGTCGGGGATCTGGAACAAGAGGTGCAAACCAAGACGGTCCTGCAACCATTTCGCGAACATCCATGGCACGACATGGCCGAGGTGCACCGGTCCACTGGGTGCGCGACCGGTGTAGAGCCACACCTTCTCATCTTTCTCAAGCGCATCGAGGATCCTGTCCAGGTTCGTGTGTCCGGCGCAGGAGATGGTGGTCTTCGCCCGCGAGATCCACGATACGGGCATGGAGCTTCTCATCGATAGGCTTGACGCCGAAATCCTTGATGAGTTTCCCGTAATCGATCTTGCCCGTGACTTCCCAGGGCGTGACGACCATCTTTGTCATAGGGGTTCTTCCCGTCTAGGCGATTATAAACTTGCCGCATCCGCCCCCGGCGAGGATTTATAAATCGACTCCGCCGGTCACCGTCAACAGAGGTGAGGATAGTCTGATCACGGCGTACTGCATGACTCCGAGCGGTGTCCATCAGGCCACGCTCGCGCCCGGCACCCTTCTGCCGCCTGGCACCGTCTGGCTCGATATCTCCGACCCGACGCCCCAGGAGAGCGCATCGATCGCGCAGCTCTTACGCATCGAATTGCCGACACGCGATGAGACGCACGAGATAGAGTTATCCAGCCGCTTGTATTTGGGCAATGGCGCGTCGTACATGATCGCCGATGTCGTCGCATCGAACGGTCAGCGCGCAGAGACGCACTCCGTGACGTTCATCCTCACTGACCGCCATCTGGTCACGCTTCGATTCCGCGAGCTCGTGCCGTTCCAGCAGTTCCAAGCACGCGCGTTGCAGACGCCCGAGATCCTGGTATCAAGCGAAGTCGCGTTGATCGGTTTGCTCGAGGCGATCATCGCGCACGGCGGAGTGCTCTTGCGCGAGCTTTCGAGTGACCTCGAGCGCGTATCGCAGATCATCTTCTGGGACCCGTCACAGGAGGATAAGCGTGTTCGTGAAGGCATCGGTCTGCGCACCGCGATTTCTGGCATCGGGCACGCGGGAGAGCGCTCTTCACGTATCCAGCAGAGCCTACTGAGTGTGGATCGGTTGCTCGTGTTCCACGGTGAGTACGCAAAGCCCACCCGCGGTTCACCGTTGAGCTCGCGTATCGAATCCATGTCTCGCGATACCGCGTCGCTTTTGGAGAACGCGGAATTCCTTTCTGGCAAGGCAGGGTTTTTGTTAGATGCGACGCTCGGCTTCATCAACGCCGAACAGAGCCAGATCATCAAGATATTATCTGTCGCGACGACGATCTTCTTACCGCCGACATTGGTGGGCACGATCTACGGCATGAACTTCGATGTGATGCCTGAATTGTCATGGCCATACGGCTACCCGATCGCGATCGGCATCATGCTCCTCTCGAGCGTCCTGCCATACATCTACTTCAAGCGGAAGGGATGGGTTTAGGATCTCTTGACGTAGAGGTCGCCGACATAGTGGGTGCTGGATGTGCCGTTGTAGTATCGGTTTTTCTCGTCGAATTTAGTGAGTACGTATGATCTGAACTTCAGCGCTTCGTTGAGTGCCTGCAGTGAATCAAAAAGTTGTGTTTCTTCAAAGCGCGGTAGCGTGCTGATTTCCTCTGTTCCGAATCCGCCGTAGATATCGTACACGACACGCGTCAGCTGTATAGTGGTGCTGCCGGTGCTGACGGGTTCCAATTTTTCATCGCCGCGGAAGATCTCCACAGCTCCCAGGGGATGATAGCCTTTCGGGTCGAGCATCAGATCTTCCAGCGTTCCTCGCGTGATGGTGGGGGTGAAGTCGTTGAATGGCTTACCAGATCGAGGTACTGGCTCAGTCAGTGATGTAGTGGCATCATCCGGTACGAGGAGTTTTATCATGCATTTCGGGGTTCTCCCCCTCTTTTTCTCCTTTTCCCCTTCTCGACGAGACCCCAACCGAACCTTTATAAGGATGGACGACTCCCCTAACTGCTACGAGCGATTACCAGTGGGCGCACTGGAGTCTGGCTCCGGCAACAACGTTTGCCGTTGAGCCTTCTTCAGCACGCGATCTCATAGAGCTTTTCGCAGTTTCGTAATAGGTGAAACTATGTCAATAGAAATAATCCCCCTCGGAGGGTTTTCCGAGGTCGGCCGCAACGCGGTCGCCATCAAAGTAGACGATGAAGTCGTTATCTGCGACCTCGGCCTCATGCTCGATAAGTACATCGAGTACACCGACACGGACGAGCCCATCGAGATCAGCGGCAAGAAGCTGATCGAGGTCGGCGCAGCGCCGGATGTCGATATCCTCGGCGACTTACGCAAGAACGTGGTCGGTATCTGCATCAGCCACGGTCACCTCGACCACGTCGGTGCAGTCCCGTACTTAGCGAACCGCTTCGACGCCGATATCCACGCGACGCCCATGACGTGTGAAGTCATCAAGAACCTCACGGTCCGTGACCGCCGCCCGATCAAGAACCGCATCGTGCAGCACCCGATCAACAGCAAGTTCAAGCTCACGAAGAACATCGAAGTCGAGTTCATCCACATCACGCACAGTATCCCGCACACGGTCGCAGTAACCCTGCACACGCCGTACGGCACCGTGATCTACATGAACGACTTCAAGATCGACAACCACCCGATGCTCGGGCAGAAGTCGAACCTCAAGCGCTTGAAGGAGCTCGAGGGCGCCAAGTGCCTCATCATCGATTCGCTCTACGCGCACCTCCCTGAGAAGGCGCCAAGCGAACGCTTCGCGCAGGAGATGCTGTTCGATCAAGTCCTCAACACGGACACGAAGGGCAAAGCGGTCGTCATCACGACGTTCTCGAGTCACATCGCACGCCTGAAAGCGATCGTCGAGCTCGGCCACAAGATGCGGCGCCGCGTGGTATTCCTCGGACGCAGCATGGACAAGTACTTGACTGCAGCCGAGAACGCAGGCCTCGTCGACTTCAAGAAGAAAGTGAAGATCGTCGCCGGCCGCTCGCAAGTCGATACGTGGCTCAAGCGCAACCCGAACCTCTCGAATGTCTTGCTCGTCATGACGGGACACCAGGGAGAGCCGAAGGCGGTGCTCGCGCGCACGATTGACCAAGGGCTCTTGAAGCTCGGCCAGGGCGACCTCGTCGTGTACAGCTGCAAGATCATCCCGGTAGAAGTGAATATCGAGAACCGCCACCGATTGGATGAGCGATTGCGCCAGCAGCATGTGCGCATCTTCAACGACATCCATGTGTCCGGCCACGGCGCACGCGAAGACCACCGTGAGTTGCTCACGTTGCTCAAGCCTGAGCACTTGATTCCGACGCACGGCGGTATGCGCCAGCTCGGTGCATTAAAGGAGCTCGCGGTGAACGACCTCGGCTATAAGCCGGAAATGGTCCACATCCTCGCGAACGGTCAGCGATTGAAGATCGTGGAGTGAGCTACTAGTTTTTCTCCTTTTTTCTTTCATATTTTTCCGATCGGCATGAGATTGATTGCGAT
>CAZIKW010000074.1:4266-7305 GCA_964540015.1 uncultured Methanosarcinales archaeon
ATCCTCGAAGACGGGAACGAATTCGTAGTTGTCGATAATATCGAACCGGTCGCGCAGATCGACCATCATCTCCTGCAATGTCTTATCATCCTTAATTCGCACGTGCACACAGAGATTCCATACCCCGAACAGTCGTACTATTTGCGTGACTTGCTTCTCGAGCGAGAAATGCGCGAGAAGCGTCTTTTCGCCCGCTTTGGAGTACCCCTTGAACGAAAGGAGGATCATATAGGGGCGGTCCTCTTGCGAGCGCAGAAAGAGTCGATATCCGAGGATAACGTTATCGCGCTCAAGTGCCTTGATACGATGAATGACGGTCTTATACGACGTGCCGAGCCGTTGCGCGATGACAACTGAGGATGCGCGGCAATCATCTTTGAGGATCCCGAGGATGCCGCGATCGAGCTCGTCGATATCGACAAGAGGGTCGTTATAGCCGTAGGCAACCGTTTTGCGGTTCGCATGCAAGTACTTGTGGCGGTACAGCCGATGCTCGATGCCGTAGCATGCGGTGTACTCTTTAATGAGTCCTGGAAACGCCTTGTTGAGACTTTCGATGAACGCATCGAACTCCTCGAAATCTTTGACGAACAGCACGATGAGTAGATCGTTTTTGCCGCCGATGCGCGCGGTCCAATAGACTCCCTCACGGTCCCGGAGGTACGAGAAGAGCCGTTCGTACGATTGTTTCGCGTTGAAACGGAAAAATACCCGGTAATGTTCTTGACGTAGCGCCTTAAGATTTATGATAGTGCCGAATTTTGCGATAGTACCTTCCCGAATGAGCCGTTTCATGCGGTAATCCGCGACCTGCTGTGATACGAGCGTTTTCTTCCCAAGTCTCGTCGTGCTGATTCGTGGCTCGACATCTAATGCGGCAAGGATTTTCCTATCTAAACGGTCCATTTTACGTAAATAGTACTCTTTTAGTTAAATAAATTTCTCTTTTACAAAAAATCGTTGTGCAGAGTTTATACTCCGTACGGCGAACCCTCGTAGTATGGCAAACACAAAAAATGAACAACATCAACATGAAGACCGCTTTGAGACTCTCCTGAGATACAACCAACATAAAAGGAGACCGCGGATCGCAATACTCGCTGCGCTGTCGCAGGAGCTCGAAGCGTTACAGCACTTGCCCGATGATCGGATCGTTGTGGAAGCGACGGGTGTTGGGAAAGTGGCAGCTGCGGTCTGCACGCAAAAAGTGATTAGCGCGTTCTACCCTCAACTGATTATTTCGGTCGGTACAGCAGGTGCGCTAGATGACCGGCTCCAGGTCGGTGATGTCGGTATTGTGACTGCGGCGATCGATGCCGATGTCGATGTTCGCGCCTGGGATGCGAAATACCGCAGGGGGCAACTGCCGTTCACGAAACATCGTTTCTACCGATCAAGCAAATTTTTGGTTGAGGATGCGCGTCAATTCGCTCCTAACTCATTTGACGCGTACGTCGCATCGGGATCTGCATTTTTGGACGATGAAGGCAAGGCGAAGTTCCGAGTGCACCTCTCGGAGCTCGAGGATGCTGGCGGAAGCGTCCGATTGCCGAATCTCTATGATATGGAAACGTCGGCGATATTCCAGGCGGCTGAACGGTGTAGTATCCCTTACCTTGCAGTACGTGTTGTGAGCGACACAACGGCAGGTGATGCTTCTGGACAATTCAACAAATTCCTTGAGAAGTCCTCGAAGAAGTACGCCAAAGTCGTTGAACAACTGATAGACCATTACAATGCTACCTGGGGGTGAACTGTGACACATGTAGATATAGATAACCTGTCCAATGAGAGCGTCCTCGCACGCCCGTTCAAACGACTCGCATACGCGCTTCGACCCGCACGAATAACTCTGGATGACGAAGAATATTGCCACATCGTGGACCGCCGCACAGGGATTGCACAGCTTGTCGAAGGACCAATCAGTAAATCGCTATCTTACGACGAGACGCCGGGAGAGATCGCCGACCGCATTACCGTGCCGGAACGCCATTTCTGTGTCGTCGGCAATCCGTACGATGCAGGAATTCAACGCGGGAAACGCGAAGTGCGCATCGGGCCAGCAACGTTCGCGCTACATCCAGGTGAATTCATTGAGCAACCCGTGCGCGAGCAGTACGTGCTTACCGCGTACGACGCGCTGCTTGTGCAGGCTAGCGCAGATTCGGAATCGCGCGTCGCGGGAGAGAAATTCCTCGTGACGGGGCCGAAAACCTATGTTCCATCGAAGGATGAGGCAGTCATTACGACCCGCAAGGCGATTACGCTCTCTGACACCGATGGCATCTACGTGCAGAATCAAGACACCGGCGAAGTTACGCTCGTGCGCGGCCCTGTGGATTATTTCCTGCAGCCAAACGAGCAGCTGTACAAAAAGGAGAGCACGAAAGACGAGCTTGCAGCGCTTGGCCTAATCGAGCAGACATCGGCGAAAGGCGTTCGCGTCCTCACCCGGCAGGCCGCGAACACATCGCATCTCGAGGATCGTGCACGCGCGCTTGTACTGGAGCTGGAGGAGAATGAGATCGTGCTGCTCTATGACGGTATCGAGACGCGGCTTGAACAGGGGCCGAAGACGGCGTTCCTCGGACCGTACGAACGGCCAAAAGTGCTGACGCTGTCGGGCGGGAAGCCAATCGAGCCTGGAGCGCTCAAAGTCGCGCTATTGAAGCTCGGACCGGACTTCATCTACGATCAGGTCATGGTACGGACGAGCGATAATGCGCAGCTGCGACTTGATGTGACCTACAAATGGCGCTTCAACGCCGACCAAGACCTCCGCAAAGCGTTCAGCATTGACGACTTCGTCGGGTACGCTGCCGAGTCTCTGTCGTCGGAGATTAGATCGATTACGGCGTTGCACGACTTTGAGGATTTCCATGCCCGTTCGCTCGAGTACGTGAAAGAAGGTGCCTTTAAAGGGAAGCCGTCTCGCATATTCGAAGAGAACTCCCTTGAGATCTTCGATATCGACATTACGGGCATCACACCGCAGGACCCAAAAATCGCTGAGAAGCTCAACGAGGCGATCACCGCTCA
>CAZIKW010000075.1:0-4006 GCA_964540015.1 uncultured Methanosarcinales archaeon
TTCGCCCGTTGCACGAGAGTCTGCACTTTGGTGGTTTCCTCGTCGGTTCCCATTCTCTTCGCCGTAGCTTCTCCTCCTTCATATGCGTTGCGCCGCAATCCTCAAATAGCACATGCGAATCCTGCGTGGTATGGGTGAATGGGTGCGTGTCGGTAGGCCAGGTGCGTTCAGCGTGCGCAAGCACGAGATAGAACGCAACTATCAGCAGCTCTACGGTGAGCATCGCATCGTGTGGAGTGCGGGTGACAGGACACTCGACCTCAAGGGCGCATTGAAACTCTATGATGATGCGTATCGTATATATTTCGAGAGCAATCTGAGCGAACTCGATTGGATAACGACGAATTACGCGAACGTGTACGACAACAATCCGTCGAACGTCGCATCAGGGCTCGATTATGCGAAACAGGAATTCGGCGGCAACCACTACCAAGATATCGCTATCCGACGCGCGGCAGATGCGCTGGGTTTCACATGGAAAGGTTCTGGATTACTCGAAATCCGCACGACCGGTGCAGGCGCGAAATGGGGGCCTGGAAAAATCCCCTTTCATCGCCCAGAACTGATCCCACGACCGGAGCTTCCTGGTTGGTGGAACGCAGGAGCGATCGGCAAGCCCGGGTCACTCGAGAGCTATTGGCAAAGCGCGAAGTACTTGGAAGTGAAGGATCCGAAGATCGACCTCTCCGCCGATTTGTATTTCGCAACGAGCAACAAAGGAAAAGTGAAGAGTGCCCAAAACGTGTTGCACGATCGCCGCATACTCCCGGTTGAACTCAGTATTGACGAAGATCTTGATGATGTGGCCGCCATCGCGAAGCATAAGGCGAAAGTCGCGTATAGCTCGCTGTGCCGCCCGGTGATTGTCGACGATTCCGGATTCCGCATCCCGTCATTGAACAATTGGCCGGATCATCATGTGAAGCGCGAACTGGAGCGTGAGCGCGAAGGATACGAGACTGGTCTCGATTATTTCATCGACCTCGCCAAAAAAGAGGAAGCGCAAGGTCGAACGCTTGATGCATACTGGATTGAAGTCGTCGCGTACCACGATGCGACGCAAACGAACCCGGTGCTGTTCGAAAGCCGTGTTCCAGGACGGATTATCACGCAACGTCGCGGAGACCCCAACGCCCCGCACCTCAAATCAGCGCTCGGTCTCATCTTCATCAAGGAAGGTTTGACCAAGACGAACGCGGAGTGGACGGAAGAGGACCGTCGTGCGAACCAGACCGATCGCTGGACGAAGCTGCGGGAGTACCTCGATAGCCGCCGATAGACGGGTCGCGAACCGAAGATTTTAAAGGGCCTGGCCGTCACCGATTCAGATATGCACCGCACCCACACGGCAGGAGAGCTGCGCGCATCGCACGAAGGCAAGACCGTCACCATCGCGGGTTGGGTCCACTCCATCCGCAACCACGGCACGGTCACGTTCCTCGATATCCGCGATCGCTTCGGCATCACGCAGGCGACGGTCGGCGAGCTATTCGCTGATCAGACCAAAGGACTCTTGCGCGAATCGGTCGTGAAGGTCACGGGCGAAGTGCGCAAAAAACCGACCCCGAACCCGAAGCTCGCGACTGGTGAGATAGAAGTGCACGCGACCGCGTTCGAAGTGCTCAATCCCAGCGTCCCGCTCCCGATCGAACCGGATGCGGAGAACTCTGATGAGATGCGCTTGAAGTATCGCTATCTCGACTTGCGCCGTCCGGCGATGCAGGAGAAAATTGCGTTCCGCGACAAGGTCGCAGCCGCCTTCCGTCTGCACTTACGCGCACAGGGATTCCTTGAGATCGAAACGCCGTTGCTTTTGAAGAGCACGCCGGAAGGCGCACGCGATTACGTCGTGCCCAGTCGCGTGCACCACGGCCGTTTCTACGCGCTACCGCAATCGCCGCAGATCTACAAGCAATTATTGATGGTCTCCGGTTGCGACCGGTACTTCCAGCTCGCGAAATGCCTGCGCGATGAGGACTTGCGCGCGGACCGCCAACCGGAATTCACACAAGTCGATCTTGAGATGAGTTTCGTCGAGGCCGAGGACGTCTATGCGATGGGCGAAAAAATTGTTCGTGAAGTCGTCAAGGACACCACGGGCAAGACGCTTCACGCGTTCCCGCGACTGCCGTACGCGGAATCGATGCGACGTTATGGCACGGACAAACCCGACACGCGCTTTGGCCTCGAACTGACGGACGTGACGATGGTCGCGAAACACAGCGGCTTCAATGTCTTCAAGGAAGCGCCGATGGTCAAGGGCATGTGCATCCCGAAAGAGCTCGGCCGAAAAGAAGTCGATGCGTACACGGCCGTGGCGAAGGATCATGGTGCGAAGGGGCTCGCGTTCGCGCACGTGAAAGGCAACGCGCTTGACGGCGGCATCAGCAAGTTCCTCGATGCCGACATCCAGTCGCAACTCATCGACCTGATGGGCGCGAAGGACGGCGAGACGGTCGTGTTCGTCGCGGACAAGCCGAAAATCACGAACGAAGCGCTCGCGCGCCTGCGTAACCACGTCGGGAAAGAGCTTGCGCTCTACGATCCTACTGAGCTCGCGTTCTTGTGGGTCACGGACTTCCCGCTCTTCGAGTGGGACGAGGAATCCAACGACTGGACCGCGGCGCACCACATGTTCACGATGCCGAAACCCGAATGCCTCGAGTACTTGCATACTGACCCGGGTAAGGTCGTCGCGCAGTGCTACGATATTGTGCTCAACGGTGTCGAGATGGCGTCCGGCAGCATCCGCGTGCACCGCCAGGATATCCAGCGCGACATCATGCGTGCGATGCATATCAGCGAAGAGGACGCGAAACTGAAATTCGGTTTCATGCTCGAGGCGTTCACGTACGGCGCGCCGCCCCACGGCGGGTTCGCTATCGGCCTGGATCGTTTCTGCGCGATGCTGCACGGCGAATCCGACATCCGCGAGTACATCGCGTTCCCGAAGAACAAATCCGCGGAATGCCCGATGGACGGTTCGCCAACACCGGTCGACGAGAAGCAGTTGCACGATCTGGGATTGTCGCTGCGAAAATGACCTCGCGCCCCACAACTGATCTTTACCATCGTATCATCGCTCTGGTGAAGGAATCCGGCGCCGAGTTCGAGCATTACGAGCACGAACACATCCATACGAGTGCAGAAGCGGCTGCGGTGCGCGGAACGATTCTTGAGGAAGCGGCGAAAGCGCTCATCTTGCAAGCCGGGAATGACGTGATCCAATGCGTGGTGAATGGTCATCGGAAGCTCGACCTCAAAGCGATAAAAATTCTGCTCGGCGAAAAGAATGTGTCGCTCGCATCTCCTGATGTCGTGCTCGCGCGTACAGGTTGCACGGTCGGATCCGTCCCGCCGTTTGGAAATCTGTTTGCGCCGCCGATGCGCATCATCGCTGACACGCACGTGCTCAATCGGGAACATGTCGTCTTCTCCGTCGCGACGCACCATCACACGATTCGTATGAAGAGCGAGGACTGGGTACGATTGACGGGCGCGGAATTACGAGAAATCGGGAAAGAAGGATAAAAGAAGAATGTACGTTCGTCCTTTATCGTACGGAAACGAGCGTCACTTCGCAAGGCACGACTTCGCCGCCCTCGCTCCAGCTCTCCGTTTGGCCAAGCGCAATAGCCCTGGTCAGATATCCGTCGACGCTGAATTTCACAGTCGTGCTGTTCTTCGCCGGGTCAATCCACACCGGAGTGATGGAGATGCCGTTCATGAGCACTTGTGTTTCGCCGATCGGTAATGTGCGCGTCAATTCGCCGTTGACAGACGCTTTCGCGCCAGGTGTGCCGTCGACATACAACAATCTCACTTCATAGTCCTTCTTTGGAGAATTGATGCATTGCACGACGGGTGCCACTCCCGTCTCGCCTTCCGCGAGCGTGAGGTAATTGCCGTTGACCGCGATCTGCGCGGAGTGGCGAATGGGCTTCAGAGCGTCGCCCGCCACATTCTCATCGGTCGTTGCGCACGCCGAGAGGACAAGGAGTCCGAG
>CAZIKW010000075.1:4040-7245 GCA_964540015.1 uncultured Methanosarcinales archaeon
TGCAATCGCGAATATCGCGTTCTTTGTGAAGTTCATCAAACACATCCATCGATGGTTGCCCAATCGATCAAGAATATTTTTTTATGATAGAGGGGTTTTATTCTTTTCTCTCTTTTCAACCGCAACCGATATAAGGAAGCACTCACCTACTGGACCCTAATGGCATTCATCCTCGTCGATGGAACTATTGACGCGTCGTCAGCTAATAATTAGCGACCTTTCTCCCCCCTAGTCTTGGTCAGTTTTCGGATCATTTCAGGACCTGACCGTTCTCTCTTCTCCCGCCGAATGCACAAACACGAGAAGGTGAACACGATGCAAGAACCTCACGATTCATACGCGTGGCTCCGGCAGATCCCGGGTGCCATCCACTACCGCCTGAAGGCAGACTACAAGACGCTCTCAGAGAAAGCGGCGCTTTTGGGCCTGGCTCCAGACCGCATTGCGAAAAGCGTCTATTGGGCGCCTCGGCGCGCAACAGAACCGCTCTTGTGCGTCGTCGTCGCCGCAGACCGCGATATCGACGAGAAGAAACTGCTCGCCATCGTCCGCACAGAGCACGACTTGCCGCATGGGATTCGCACAGCGCGCTCGTTCCCGACGGGACAGCTGCCTGGGCGATTAGGGCCGTTTCCGGCGCTGTGCGATGTCGAGCGATTCGGGAGCATCCATTACGATGCGGATCTGCCTCGCGATGTACCGCTTGATTTCGCGCACCCGACGAAAGCCGGTCACGGCATGCTCGTCACGCTCGCAGCCCTTGAGCGCGCACTCTCGACGGTGTTCGATGGCCGCATTCGCACACGCACCGATAGCATCGCAACGCCCGCCTGGCAGTCTGAGTACGCTCGACTGTTTCGCACAGCATAAGCTTTAAGAGACCCTGACGCAACCGAGGAATGATACGATGACTCACGCACCCAAGCATAAGATCCTAACCATCGCCGACGCTATCGCACAAGGAGAGGGTAGCGCAACCGTTCGCGGTTGGGCATGGCGAGAGCGCGAATCGAAAGAATTGAAGTTCATCGTGCTGCGCGACTCGACAGAAGTCATCCAGTGCGTCGTGAAGAAGGAGAAGGTACCTGCGGTCTTGTGGGAACAAGCGCATTTGGTGCAAGTGGAGACGTCGCTCGTCATTACTGGCACTTTGCACAAGGACCCGCGCGCGCCGACGGGCGTGGAATTGGTCGTCGAGCACCTGGAGACGATCGGCGCGTCCGATACGTTCCCGATCACGAAGGACCAATCGGTCGAGTTCCTCGCGGATAAGCGACACCTGTGGTTACGGAGCCGCAAGATGACGGCGATCCTGAAGATCCGCTCGACCGTGTTCGGCGCGATTCATGAGTATTTCCGCACGAAGAAGTTCCACGAGTACCAATCCCCGATTTTCCAGTCGGTGCAGTGCGAAGGCGGCTCGACCCTGTTTGAAGTCCCGTACTTCGGACAGAAGGGTGTCTTCCTCGCGCAGACGTGGCAGTTGTACGCGGAGCCGGCGATCTTCGCGCTTGAGAAAATCTATACCATCGCGCCCTCGTTCCGTGCTGAGAAATCGAAGACCTCTCGTCACTTGACGGAGTACTGGCATGCCGAAATGGAAGAGGCATGGGCGTCGTTCGATGACATCATCGACCACGGCGAAGGCGTCTTGAAGCACGTTGTTTCTCGTGTACTTGCTGAGCACATGGGCGATTTGAAGATTTTGGAGCGAGATCCGGAGAAATTACGACCAGCACTTGAGAAACCGTTCCCGCGCATGAGCTACACGGAAGCGCTCGATATTTTGAAAGAGAAATGCGGCATGGAGGTCGAGTGGGGCAAGGACTTACGCACGATCGAAGAAGACGAATTATCCAAACTCTACGACACGCCAATCTGCGTCACGCGCTATCCGAAGAAAGTCAAAGCGTTCTACATGAAAGAGGACCCATACGATGAGAAGGTTGTCTTAGGTGTGGACTTTATTGCACCTGAAGGCTACGGCGAGATCATCGGTGGGTCTGAACGCGAACCGGATCTCAAAGAGATCGAGAAGCGTTTGAAGGAACAATGCGAAGACCCGGCGCACTACGAGTTCTATCTCGACACGCGCCGCTACGGATCTGTTCCCCACGGCGGTTTCGGCATGGGCGTAGAGCGCGTCGTGGCATGGGTCTGTGGGCTCGAATCGATCAAGGATGCGATACCGTTCCCCCGCACGATGCTGCGCTGGACGCCCTGAGACTTCCCGTCGAGAAGCCCCGGAAAACTATTTAAAGCGACCGGGAGCCCTCGACGTTTATCCGTTGTCTCCCTAGCTCAGCGGTTAGAGCGCGTGGCTGTTAACCACGAGGTCGCCAGTTCAAATCTGGCGGGAGACGTCTAGTCGACCAACAGATCCCGAGTCGCAAACGAGCAGTGTCTGGCGGGAGACCTTTCGATTCTCAGGACGGAACATTTAAGAACGTCATCGTCGGACTCGTTCTCGGTGGTCGTCGGACGTTGGGTGGTGTTTATCCTCGCGATGACGCTGTGCGCTATCCCTGCGACAGCGTTGATTGACGGTTCGGTTTCCATCACTGCTCCTGACGATGGCGATGTAATTAATGGCAATGTGACGATAGATCTTTCTCTCGCGTACGCGGTGAATCTCACCGTTACTCTGAACGGACCCGGCGGTGGATGGATTATCAACGTGACAAACGACACCGTTGGCGATATCCAGATTGTTTGGCCGACCGCGAACACGAGCTTCCCGAATGGCGCATACGAGATCGAAGTCTTCGCGCTCAACGCATCGAATGAAGCAGATACCGACACCGCAACGATAGACGTTTCCGTCGATAATACTCCGCCGAACATGACGAGCCTCATGGGTGGAACGTTGACGCAGAGTGTCATCAGGCTTCAGGTCGCCGTGAATTCAACGCCGGCGGCGCTCGACAGCTGCTTTTACAATCTCACGAAGAATGTGAGTGGCGGTCACACCATTGTGGCCGCGAACACCGTTCCATCTAGCTCTTTTGTTGTCGCGGGCGACATCTCCAATTACAGCGCGAATGTCACGGGCCAGACGGACGGCCTCTACAATATCACGTGGAACTGCACGGATGAACTCGGACAGTCCTCTCTGCTCGCTATCGGGTTCTCTATAGCTGACACGACCGACCCCCGTATCCTCACTATCACCGAGGGTAGTCTCAGCAGTGATGATGTTAGCATC
>CAZIKW010000076.1:0-7109 GCA_964540015.1 uncultured Methanosarcinales archaeon
CAGACATGCTTGAACAACTAACCCGAGCCTGAGTCGGGTTTGTGTTTTGGTCATCGTTGGCTATTTAAGCTCAAGTCCGTAGCCGGCGAGGAAGGTCTCGAATTTTGGATATATCTTCGCAAGTCTCTTATAGTTCGCCATCGAATACGCTTGCGTAGCAGTAGTACTCTTGCCGACACTCTTGTAGTGGGCTATGACTCCGCCTTCGTGTATCTTCTCATTTCCTTTTACTTCGGCCATGTACAGATCGAGCTGTTCGATGATCTCTTTCTTGTATTTGACAGGATCCGCCCAGGCAAGCGCGTTGGCATAACCGCTGTACGCGTACGGGACGAGGATCTGGACATACGCAATGTTCTGACCGTCCTGGTTCTTGGTCGCCTGGTAGTACCGAACGAGCGAATCGTAAGCCTCTTTAGACTTAGGGAGGTACTCGGGTCGGACCGATGATATGACTGCATAGAGAAATCCGCGCCAATAGTAGTAGGAGGCAGGGCTTCGCACCGACAGTCCCGCAGTTCCCTGTCCGGCCTCATCGGCAAAGAGGCGCTCCGCGCGATCGAGCGATCGGATCAGTGCATCGACATGCTTCTGTTTCTCGGGAGCAGTGATGTTATAGGTCTTGTCGTAATTGATAATCGGAGCGATATCGTGAAGCGACGATTGGAACACTGCGTAGCTCGTCGGGTACAGCCGTACAGACTGCTCCGCGAGGTTATGAATTGAACCGGTATAATCGTCTTCTTCCCTAAATCCTGCAAACGGCTGTCCTTCGAAGATCTTTTCGAACACCGCCTGTTCGCGACTGTTCGAGATATAGCCGAGAAGCTTGTTAATGACCCCTGCTTTGCCCTGCGGTGCCACGTTTGGGTCGAGATAATTTTGCTTGAGGAGATCGATCGCAGCGAGACGTTCTTCGAGGTCACCGGTGAGATAGCGTCCTGCAGCCTCAAGGTTACGAGCGTTATTGAGAACCACAGGATCTGAGCTGGCATTACGGATGGCCTGCGCTCGTGCAATCACCTCGTCGATATTTCCGTTCAAAACGAGATCCGATATGCCTGCAGTTGGGTCGCTCTGGCGCACCGCAGTCTGTGATAATGGCGAAACGTACTGCAGGTATAGCCAAAAGATTCCGAGTGCAATCGTAGCGACGGCAACGACCTTGATAAGAAGACGGCTAGTTGAATGTTCCATGCTTGGATGATTACTGTTACGAGTCACTACACGAGGCACCGTCGCCTGAACCATCACCCACACCGCCATACCCTGAGCTCACAGCGGAAGACGTAATTGGAATCGAGCTTGTGACTGTACTGCTGGTTACCGTCGAGCTCGTGACTCCAGAACTAGACGTTCCCGAACCTGCCGGTACGTCTGCCTGGCTCACGCCTCCACCAAATGCCTGGTTAAAGCGTGTCGCTTTCGCTGAGGCAAAAAATATCAGGAAGAATCCGATAATCACCAACCCTATGGTCGTGATGGCTTGTAGGAAGTATTTTGCACCCGAGACTGTTTTTTCGATGACTGCCATAGATACCGCTAAGTATCACTCACCGAGCCGGTTACACAAAGGATGAATGTGGATAGCAGCCACGAAAACTCTCTCAATTCCTCGCTGTGGTAGTATCACTCCATGATCGTCGATACGGTTCCATTCCTCGAATCCCTCTCGCAAAAGACGTCGGAACTTCATAAGAAATCAATCCGCGCATTCGTAACGTTTATAGAGCGGAGGCTCGGCGCTTTGATACTGCGCTCGCCCGAATTCCTCTCCCCCTATGGTCCCAAGACCTACGACCCCTTGATAGTAGCGCAGGACCTCATTCAGGCCGGGATCCTTGCGGAACTCCCGCGGATGACCACCACCTTCTGCGACGAACCGCCGATACGCATGTGGCACACCGTCACAGCCGGAAAGCACAACCACTTGACCGGCGGCATATCTGCGTACGACGATGCTGCCGCTCTGTACGCAGCAATCGCGGAAGGATTAGAACGATATCTCTGGGCCGAAACGTCCGACTATTTCTTGGTGCCGATGGTAGCCACCGAGGCCGAGATTGCGAAACGCGGCCCGCGCGTCGCTCTTAATCGGTTTGCCGGGCTCTCTGCCGAGCAACGTGAGCACACCACAGAGCTCGCGATCCTTCCTGGATCGCAGTTTCTCTGGATCAAGGGTGATTCGCTTGTATCTGGCAAGAAAACGTTTCTGCCAGCACAGATAGTCAGCGCACAGGATGCAAACAGGTCACATGACGGCGTCCGCGAACCACTCGTGCGAATAGGCATAACGACAGGGCTCGCCACGTGGACAGACCGAACCGGAGCGCGACTGCGAGGCGCGCTCGAATGCATAGAGCGCGATGCCTATATGATCTGGTGGCTAAACCAGCTAATCGTCCCGAGAATGTCAATCCAAGCGCTCTGTGCGCGCGATTCCGAACTCGCGGACCTCGTCGCTACGTGCGCCCGATATCGTATTCAGGTCCACGTACTTCGGCTCGTCACCGACGCACCGACGCACGCCGTCTGCGTCGTGCTCGAAGATACAAGCCCGGTCGGCCCCCGTTTTACCTACGGACTCAAGGCGAGCCGCCAATTGCCGTACGCCGTCAAATCCGGAATACTCGAAGCACTGCGTGCACGCAACACATTCCGACAATATCGAGCACAGGGAAACAGTTGGAATCCCGACACAAAGATCGCCGAGATTGGTCACCGCGACCGGCTCTATTATTGGTCGGTACCCGAACATGCGTCACATCTCGCATCGCTCATCACCGGCCCCGAAGTCGAGCCCGAAGCTTCTATATGGGATGCAGATACCGAGGCTGGGCACCTTGATCGGATCGTCGCGTGGTGTCGAGACGTCGGGTACGAACTCCTTTCTGTCCCCCTCGGGACGTCGCGATCGAATCCCACCTCGTGGCATGTCGAGATGACTGTCATTCCCGAACTGCAGCCTACGTACGTGCACGAGAAACTACGTCAAGCATCGGGACTGCGGCTCGCTTCTGTTCCGAAGCTATTTGGCTATTCCCCGCGAAAGAGTCCTTATACCGCCGCACCACATCCCTTCATATAGTATGCGTTTCTTGACCCACTTACACGAGAGACTCCGCCTTTCGCGACTCACGAGGCGCGGAGCGACCCACAGACCCGAAGACGTTCCGTGTGGCACGCACAAGTCATACGAACGTATGGAACAGATACTCCTGCCACCCCCTGCAGGCGTAGAAACTACGCTTGAAGCAGCATTACACGAGCGATCATCGTCGCGATTAGGAGACGAGCTGAGTCCCATTTCTTTGCAAGATTGGGGGACGCTACTCGGACTCTCGCTCGCGCGTCGAGCAAGTACGATGCACCGCAACTACCCATCCGGCGGCGCTCTCTTTCCAATAGAGACGTACGTGGTATCAAGAGCCGTCGAGGGGCATGCTCCGTCGGTGTTCCACTACAACCCAAGCACGAATGCGCTTGAAAAGCTTTGGGAACTTCCCTACGGATTCGACATGAACGAGCTCGTATCGCAACGCCCGTCGATACCGTTTTCGACACTCATCGTATTTACGTCAGTCTGGGATCGCTCGTCGATGAAGTACGGCGAACTTGCCTATATCCACGCACTCATCGAAGCAGGTCATATGTGTCAAAACCTCCTCCTCGTATCGACAGCGCTCTCGCTCTCAGCCCGGCCGATGGCAGGGTTCGATGATGCATCGTTGATACGCCTCCTCGATCTCGATCCCGAAAACGAGCAGCCGGTCTACACTGCCATCCTCTCGGGCAGATTGCCGGCTAGTACATCTGTATGAACGAGACGCGCCACCCCTACCCCGCACTACACTCCGCCATCCTTAACGATGTTTTCAAGAACGGCAAGGATCACATCATCATCACCGCCGAGAACACCGGCGACCGCGGTGCATGGCTTTTTGATTTTCGCGCCATCCTCTTGCAATCGAGATGGCTCGACCTCTACGCCGAGATTTTCTGGGACACGTACGCAGACCAATACCCGTTTCAGGTATGTGGCATGGAGTCTGCAGGAGTTCCGCTCGTATCCGCGATCGTAATGAAAGGAGCAAGCCGCGGGACGCCCGTCAACGGACTCTTCGTGAGGAAATCGCGCAAAAGGATGGGACTCATGAAGCAGATTGAAGGGACGGTAACTGCGGAGCCCATCATCCTCGTGGACGACCTCGTCAACTCTGGCACGACCTTCCTCAAGCAGATCAAGGTGCTCGAGGAGATACGCGCGCATATCGCGGGCGCGTTCGTCTTGCTGCGGTTCAGAGATCGCGAAGCATACCCCTTCCTCATCGAAAGAAACATCCCGCTGACTTCTGTCTATACACTCACCGACTTCGGCCTTCCACTAAAGCGGACGGACCCAACACGGACTCCACGTTCATTTGCAATACGATGGCGTTTCGACGCCGGGAATCCCAGCCATCACATCGTCGTGCACAAGTCGCAACCGGTACTCGACGGACATGCGCTCTATATGGGATTTCACGACGAAAAGATGCGCGCGATCGCCACGGACGACGGGACGCTTCTCTGGGAGTTTTCCGTCGGCCACGAGCGGTCTGGCAAAGGAATCCTGTCTTCGCCGGCGCTCGATCGGGGTGTGCTCTACTTCGGTTCCTATGATGGTGCCGTATATGCGCTCTCAGCGTCCAATGGACGGATGATCTGGAAGAACGAGGATGCAGACTGGGTCGGTTCATCGCCGTCTGTGGCACCCGATCTGGGATTGGTATACATCGGTCTCGAGTACGGCTTGTTTCGCAAGCGCGGCGGTGTATCAGCGCTTTCTCTTACGACCGGACAAACAATATGGTCGGCACGATCCCCAGAGCTCACACATGCCTCACCACTCTACATCCAAAAACACGGACTCGTAGTCTGTGGAAGTAACGACAACATCGTGCGCGCCTACGATGCGCGATCGGGAAAAATCCTTTGGGAATACGCGACTCAAGGAGCGATAAAGATGCGCTGCGCGTACGATCCAGAACGAAACCTCGTTATCGTGACGTCCTACGACGGCAATGTTTACGCGATCTCGGTGGCCGACGGAAGCCCAGTGTGGGCCTTCAAGACCGGGGCTGGAATCTATGCAAGCCCGGTCGTCGAGCATGGCGTGACCTACGTCGCATCTCTCGATAAGCAGATATATGCCATCGATTGCGCGACTGGGAAAAAGATCTGGTCATACCAGACCCACGGAAGGATATTTGCGACACCGGTACTCACCCCGACGTCGCTCTTCGTCGGATCGAATGACGGATGCCTATACGAACTCGACAAAGCTACCGGCATGCTTCTCTCGCAGTTTCAGTCGACGGAAAAAATAGTCAACCCCATCGCCCGCGACAGCGCAACTAAACGCATCTATCTGCCGACCAACGCCAACGACATTATCTGCCTTACTCCCGAAGAATCGGGCGCGTGATATTGTTAGCTGATGGCTAAAGCTGTATGGGTAGGTGTAGGAGCAATCATGCTCTCGGCAATAGTGCTCGGCGTTACCAACGCCAACGCGGCACTCACCTTCTTCGATCCTCGTGGGCTCGAGGAACTCGATTCGGGAGCGATGAACGTCTATGCAACGATCCACGGAGACCGGGCGATGTACGACTTTTATGCAGCATCGGTTGCGCACAATGCAGCGTTCGACGGCCACCGCGTCATGCACCAGGTCGGCGACGTGCTCTACGACAGACTCGGCATGGATGCGCTCGCCATCTGCGGTAACGAGTACCACGCAGGATGCGTGCACCAGGTACTAGGACGGGACATCGCAGCCAGCGGTCCTACCGACTTCGATCGACTCACTGCGGCATGCGACGAGGGCTACGAGAAGACAATTGGTGCGTGCACGCACGGCATAGGACACGGTCTGACCTATGCGAGCAAATACGATCCTTCGCATCTGGTACGCGACCTCGATCAGTGTGCAGTAATCCACAAGAACGACGCCGAGATCAGCCCAGGACAGAGCTGTTATACCGGCATTTTCATGGAATACAACATGCATTTCATGGAAAGCCTCGAAGGGAGGCCACGCACGTTCGCCTCCGAAACGCCACTTGCACCTTGCGACACACTTACCGACCCTTTCTACAAAAAGCTCTGCGTATATTGGCTCCCTCCCTGGCTTATCTCTATTGCTCCAGTACCTGGGTACCCATCGGACCCCTACGAGGCTGCCGGTACTTTGTGCGACTCGATAACGGACCGAGAGCTTCATACGTGGTGTGTCCGCGGCATCGGTCGGAATATCGGACTCTTACTCGGCAAGCCGGAGGACACTCGTTTACACTGCGATCAAGCAACATCGAACGCGGTGGATCAGTCGGCATGCCTCGTTCGCGCCGCAATGCAGTATCGTTTTTACGAACAAACGGATGCGGCACACCAAGTCTGCCTCTATACAGGTTCTGCAAATGCACCCGCTTGCGACAACGCCTCGGGTCTTGTGGTCAATCTTAAGCAATAAAGAAAACCCCATCCTTCGATGGGGTTTTCGATTCGTACGGGAGATTGGTACGACTATCTCTTGCAATCGGTGCACTTTATCCGTGCACAGACACCAGGCCGTCTCCCGGCACGCATATCTTGGTCGCGACACTGGCTCTCGCAAGCGCTCTGCGTACCGCCCATGCATACCCTGGTCACCTGGCCGGGGACGCTGATTTGCGCCTTCGGGACAAATGATGCCAGAAGTGTTTTTGGCTCGGTTGCCGACGAACTGAGTGTCGAGATTGCTAAAAGTGCCGCCACTGCTAAGGCTGTCGAAAAGAATCGTTTCATCTTCTTTCCTCCATGTGGTTCGTCTCCGGCGGAGACGTTCTGAACCAACTATAGCAACTAGCGCAAAACGTTCAACGTCGGGTATCTATACCGTATACTAGTGCCCATGAAAGAGGCTATCTCTGTCTTACTTGCGGGTCTTGCGCTCGCGCTCGTCCTTATCACGACTCATCAGCCGCTCGCACACACTGCCTTCGAAGCAGGACTCCCCCGTATCGCAGGTATACTCAATACCGAAGATGCAGCGCTGTTCTCGGATTTGGGCGAGTTGTATTTCTCGC
>CAZIKW010000077.1:0-6934 GCA_964540015.1 uncultured Methanosarcinales archaeon
GCGACCGGGACCTCGGGATTGCCTCGTCTTCCCTCTCCTCCCCGCACGCGTGGCGCGCATGCATATGTGGTTCGTGTTCGGGGCTATCGATGTTGTGGCGCTCGATGGGCGTGGGGTCGTCGTTGCGCTGAAAGTTCGCTTTCGTCCGTGGGCGTTTTGGTCGAGTAAAGTGCCGGTGTCGTGCGTCATAGAGTTGCCGGTAGGGACGATTGGTTCGACGGGGACGCGCGTGGGCGATCGGATTATTCTCCCATCGCCTTTGGATCGTCGTAGCACCATGATGCGGAAATAATCTTCAGTCGCGTGGCTGGCATCACCGGAAGGGGAACACCGCATCAGGAATGGTTCTCTCGAGATATTGGAGATGTCCGATGCCGCAGAACAACAAATTATCTCCCGGCATCCTCATCTCGCGTATGTTCTCCACCATCGCGCCCTGTCGTTGCGCGTGGGCTTCTGGGTTGATCGCCATTCTCGCGATCTTTTCCCACACCTCATCATACTGGCGCTTGTTCAATTCTTGAAATCCCAGTGTGCCATATTTCCGCGCGACACCATCGGCGTAGAGCAGATCCTCCTGTGTGACTATCGGAATGATGATATCTACGCGCGCATCGAATCCACGGACGAGTATCCCCTGTCCCTTCGCGAAATGGTACATCGCCATCATCTCGGGTAGTTGGTCTTCCAGTTCCCCGCGCCTGAGTTCCTCATCCACTATCTCCAGCAGTAGTTGCTGCGGCCTGATGCTTCGCACGACCGATTCCAAGTCATCGGCAGGGTTATGCGCTGTGCCAACGATATAGAGTTGTGACATCTCGTGTCGGTGTTTCACGACGTTTTTATAATGTGCTTTCTTGTGACCATTTTACGATAGATACGGCAATCTTAAATACGGTCCGTACGCATTTCCCGTCGATGGCAAGCATTGAGACTGGTGTTGATAAGCTCGTGCGCTTGGTGGCGAAGGAGAAAAAGATCGAACTCTCTGAAGCGGCCAAGCAATTGGGTGTCGATAACGCGGTCGTGCAGGAGTGGGCGGAATTCCTTGAAGAGGAAGGTATCGTCGGTCTGCAATATTCACTCTCCAAGACGTTTATCGTCGAGAAACGCCTCTCCAAAGGCGATGTCGAGCATAAGGATAAGGAATACGAGAATCGCCGCGAAGCGTTCGTGCGCAAGGTCGATTCCGCGCTCAAGCGATTGTCGGATGAGAGCGCTGGTTTCGAGAGCATCAAGAAGGAGTACGACGGCGTCAAGGACCATATCGGCGACCGTATCGACGCGGTCAAAGAAGAGATCGAACAGCTGCGCCACTACGAGGAATTGAAACGCTCAATCGATCAAGACGTGCTCAAGCAGCGCGTCGAGTACCAAAAGAATATTGATAATATCCACACGCGTCTCACCGCTGAAGAGAAACGCTACGCGAAGATCATCGGCGATATCACGGCGGAGACGACGCAGTTGGAGCAGGAGCACGCGGAATTCTCCGACATCAAGAAGGAGGAGCAGGATCTCCTCAAGCGCATCGATGCATTGCAGGACATCATCAAGAACATATCTTCACGACTCGATTCGCAATCCAAATCCATCACGTCGCATGAGGATCGTCTCACGACATTGCGTACGCTCGCGGAGAAACTACGCGAGGATCTGATCGATAAGCGCAAGAAAGAGCTCGATCCGATGCTGAAAGTATCAAACGACCAGGGCGAACGCATCATGCGTATCCAAAACGAGATCGTCGAGAAAGTGAAGAAGAACCGCGATACCATCCAGGATGTGGAGACGCAATCCAAAGCGATCGCGGAGCGTTTCCAGCGTTTCTTCGAGCGACGCATCGAGACCGAGAAATTGCTCAAGGATATCGAGAAGGCCCGTGATGATGTGCGAGAAGGGTTGACGGAGCTCGTCCATAAGGCGAAAGCGTACGATCTGGCCGCGAAGGGAGCGGACGCGTCCGAGCACATCCGCAAGCTTGAAGGGGATTTCAAGGAGTACGACAAGAAGCGCACTGCGTTCGGGCAGAAAGTCGAGACGCTGCGCTCCTTTATCCTCGGCAAAGAGGAAGCGAAAGCGACGAAGGCCATTCCCGCTACGACCGCTGCTCCTGTTGTGAAGTCAAAGAGCGCATCGAAATCTCCAAAGAAACCGTCGGCAAAAAAAGCCGTGAAAAAGAAGAAACGATAACGCTCACTTCTTCGCTTTCTCGTCAGCCTTCTGCTCAGCCGCTTTCTCGCTCATCGTGGGAGACGCCTTCGCCTGCTCGATACCCGTCGATGCGACGACCGCTTTCGCCTTCTGGCGGTATGCCCAGTGCGGCACGCGCGGCGCCCAGACCGCGATGATGGTCGCGAGCGCGCCGATGATGTAGTAGCCGTATCCGAACGCCATGCCGATAGCCGCTGCCATCCAGATGCCTGCCGCGGTTGTTAATCCATGGACATTCCCGTCGTTCTCGCCGCGCAGGATGAGCCCTGCACCGATGAAACCGACACCCGTGAGGATGTTCGCGGAGATACGTGTGCTTGAGAGCGGATCCACGCGTGCGCTGATGATCGTGAAGACGCACGCGGCCGCGCAGATGAGGATGTTGGTTCCTATCCCCGCTACCTTGTGGCGCAATTCGCGCTCGAGACCGATGAGGCTGCCCGCGAGCGTCGAGATGAGGATGGGGACGAGGAGTTGGATCTCCGACGGATCGTATAATGAGCCGAGGAATTCCATCATCGTTACGCACCGGTATCTGCTGTTCTTAAATCCTATTCTTCTGCGCCCATGCCTTCTCCCCGTCGACATCAGCTCCGGAACGTTTAAATAGTCCTCTCTCGGGGTTGAGACGAGAGGTGGGTGGCGATTGGCTTCAAAGCATTCTGGTAAGAAGAAGGGAGGAAAGTCCCGCGCGTTGAAGCATACTGCGACCCACGAAAAGGCTGCTCACAAGGATGAGAGCCTGATCGATACGTACGATTACCGCTCTAAGGATATCCCTATCACGGTCAATATCAAGAAGGAAGCGGGCGCGTTCGTCCCCATCTACGAACTCTCTATCGCGTCTATCTCCAAAACAACAGAGTTCCTTCTCGAGCGCATCAGAATTGAGCTTATCCGACAAGTCAATTTAGGATTGCTTGAGATCACCGACCTCAAGCGCGCTGATCTCGTGGAAGCGAAGTTCCGCGACACCATCCGAACGCTCGTCGACAAATACTTCCCCGATCAGCCGGATGAGGAGCGAGGATTCCTCACTAGTTATCTCACCGCGAAAGCGTTGGGACTCGGGCAAATCGAACTCCTCATGGATGACGCGCAACTCGAAGAGATCGTCATCAACCAAAGCCACGAACCCGTCTGGGTCTACCACAAGAAACACGGCTGGTTGCGCACCACCATCCATCTGCGTGACGAAGAGCAGACCGCGCACTACGCGAGCCTTATCGGGCGAAAAGTAGGACGACAGATCACCGTCTTAGAACCACTCCTTGACGCATCGTTAAGCAAAGGCGACCGTGTCAACGCCACGCTCTTCCCCATCAGCACCTTCGGGAACACGATCACGATTCGTAAGTTCAGCCGCGACCCGTGGACGATCACGCGACTCTTGCAAGGAGAGACTATCACTGCTGAAGCGGCCGCATGGATCTGGATGGCCATCCATTACGAGATGAGCTGCATCATCGCCGGCGGTACCGCATCCGGTAAGACATCTGCGATGAATTGCTTCGCGAATTTCTTCCCGCCGAATCAGCGCATCATCAGCATCGAGGATACGCGCGAACTCCAGCTTCCCTCCTTCCTCCACTGGGTGCCCATGAACACGCGCCTGCAGAACGCGGAAGGCAAGGGACAGATCTCGATGGAAGACTTGCTCGTGAACGCGCTGCGTATGCGTCCCGACCGCATCTTGGTCGGTGAAGTGCGTCGAAAGAAAGAAGCGGAAACCTTGTTCGAAGCCATCCACACGGGCCACTCCGTGTACGCGACGTTCCACGCCAATAACGCGCAGGAAGCGATTGAGCGTCTCACGAACCCGCCCATCGATGTGCCGCCGATCATGCTCCCCGCCATCTCGCTCATCATCGTGCAATTCCGTAACCGCCGCACAGGAAAGCGCCGTACATTCCAGATCGCGGAGATCACGCCGGATTCGAAGCAGAACGTCCTCTTGCAGTATGACGCGAAGAAGGATCATCTCGTCTCGACGGGGAAAGCGAAGCATTTCTTCGAGTTGCTCAAGCTCTACACGGGCTACAGCGATGCGGAGATCCGCAAAGAAATCGCGGACAAGAAGCTCGTGCTCGAATATCTCGTCAAGCAGAACGTGACTGAAGTGGACAAGGTCGGTATCATCATCGGAAAATATTACACGGACCAAGAGAACCTGATGCGCACCGTGCGATCAGGGAAACCGTACCAGTTCGAGCAGGCGGTCGTTGCCGACATGACGCAAGACGGCGCACCAGGAGCGTGAAGCCGCAATGGTGAGCGCGTACAAGATCCTCGCGCGTCATTTCCCTGACTTGCCGTTCCAATTGCGCCAAGCGCGCATGGATGAGGATCCGGAGAATTACCTGCGTCGCGCGGTCATGATCGGCTTGTTCGTCGCGATTGCGCTGTGCATCATCGCGTTCGGCTTCACGAAGAGCCCAAGCGCGCTCCTCCTCTTCCCCATTGCATGGGCGGTCGCGTTCTTCTATTTCCTCAATTACGCGCAAGCGAGCCTTGCTGGTATCCGTCGTGAAGTGAGTAAGGAGATCGTGTTCGCTGGTCGATTCCTGATTATCGAACTGGAATCCGGTGTGCCGATGTACGATGCGTTCGCGAATATCGCGAAGCAATACCCGACCATCGGAAAATATTTCAGCGAAGTCTTGCGCCGTGTGGATCTTGGCACACCGATGGATGAGGCGCTCAACGAAGCGGTGCAGTTAGCGCCGACGAACGACTTGCGCCGTATGTTCTGGCAGATCCTCAATTCATTGAAGACTGGTAGCGAGATCTCATCCGCGCTCACGAATGTGTTCGATCAGATTGTGCGCGAGCAGCAGATCGCGGTGAAGGAATACGGTCGTAAGCTCAACCCGATGGCGATGTTCTACATGATGATCGCGGTCATCGTACCATCACTTGGCACTATTATGCTGATTGTCTTGTCGACGTTCCTCGGACTCGATTTGAACCTCTTGTTCTTTAGCATCATCATCGGGGTGAATGTGATCGTGCAGCTCATGTTCTTGGCCGTCATCAAAGCGCAGCGCCCGCCGGTGGACTTATGAGTGCCAAAAAAAAGAGCCGCATCAAGCGCGTTGTGCGCAAGAAACAGGCCGCCCCCGAGCACCACCGGAACCTGTTCGATGCTGATCTGCTCCATCCGCACGGCGCACCGCGTATCACGTTTGAGAAGCCGCTCCCGCCCGCTCCGCTTCCACCGCCCAAAGAATTAGGTGATCACGTCAAGGAGTTCCTGTTGCGGCCTGATCCGGTGCAAAAACCGCGCGCTGAAGAGAAAGTGCATGCGCATGAGACGTTACCTGTTGAGCGCAAGCACGAATCGCCAACGCTCCAAGAGAAATTCCTCGCACGCAAGCACGCGAAAGAACCAGCACCTGTATTGGCGAAAGAGCAACCTGTTATGCGCAAGACGGAAGGACCGACGGTCGGCGCTCGCCTGAAGGGATTCTTCTTGCGCCCACACCCGCACGACGCGGTGAAGGAACCGGCGAAGACTGTTGTACCTGAAGAACCAAAACCCCTTCCTACGCATCCGGCGAAACACGTGCCGCTGAAGAGTGAGACGCCCAAGAGCGAACCTGCAAAGAAACCCGTCGATACCAAACCACACGCGCCCGTCTCCTCAGCACCGCCTGCGGCAAAAGTACTGCCGCTCGTCAAACCCACATCAAAATCATTCCAGATCCATCGGGTGAAAAAAGAGAAGGCGCCACGCAAGCGCCTGCAGCGCAAATCGCTCCAAGAGTACCTCCACAAGGCAGGGTTCGATGTCGACGCCGCGCTGGTGCGCAAACGCACGTTCCAAATCCTCCTGGTCATCTTCCTTCTCCTGAGTGGCTATGTGCTCATCGAAGCGGGAAAATGGGGGACGGGGGTGCTCGACGTCCTCATCTTCATGGCGGCCCTGTGGACGGCAGGGTTCTTCGGCGCGTTCCTCGCCGCGCAAGGGGCTATCTATTTCTTCCTCGATTACCGCATCTTCACGCGCACGCGAGAGATCGAAGCGGTGCTTCCTGATTTCCTGCAACTCGCGAGCTCGAACGTCGCCGCGGGCATGCGTATCGACCGTGCATTATGGCTCTCTATCCGCCCGTCATTTGGCGTCTTGGCGAAAGAGATGGAGATTGTCGCGAAATCCACGATGGCCGGAGAGAGTCTTGAAGACAGCCTGCTGCGTTTCGCGGACGCGTACGAAAGCCCCATCCTCAAACGCAGCGTCGCTATCTTGATCGAAGGATTACGAGCAGGCGGTGAAATGGCGGACCTGCTCAATAAGATCGCGCTCAACATCGAAGAACTGAAAATCATGCGCCAGGAGATGGCGGCGAACGTCACCACCTACGCGATCTTCATCACGTTCGCGTCCGTCATGGTCGCGCCGTTCCTCTTCGCGCTCGCGACGCAACTCTTGGAGATCATCATCGGCATCACGGGCTCGCTCGATTTGGCGTCGTCAGGCAGCTTCTTCACCATCAACGCGGCAGACCCGCACGTGGTCGAACGCTTCACCAATTTCAGCATCGTGATGCTCGCGGTGTCGACCGCCTTCTCCGCTGCGCTCGTGAGCGTCATCAAGCGCGGCAATGTGTTTGAAGGCATCAAGAGCATTCCGCTCTACGCGATCGCCGCTGTCGTCATCTATTACCTCAGCCTCGCCATGCTCCACGGCATGTTCGGTGGGATACTGACGGGTGGGTAG
>CAZIKW010000078.1:0-6885 GCA_964540015.1 uncultured Methanosarcinales archaeon
CATACGCCGTTATGCGTCGTAGCGCTCGTTGCCGTTGCGCTTCTTTGAACTGGCGATATGGCATCATCGTCCTTGATACTGTTTCGCGACAGAACTCCTGCACGCGATTCTCCGGAGCGGCCGTCGTCGATGCGAGGACGACGCCGATGAGCGCCGCTCGCCTATCTCCTTGGAAATAATACGCACATTCGGATTTGCGCACGAGATGTTTTGGATCGTATACGGCAAGCCCTTCCGTCCAGAACTGCACAGGATAGAACCTGTTCGGGCCGTCGGTCATCCATCGCACGATTTCCAAAGGGTTGCTTTCCAAATCAACGGTCCACGCGTACGTGATATCCCGCGGGTCTTTCGGGCGTTCGCTTCCCGCATGCACGTCATCATACGCATGATTCCAGATGCGGGATTCGAGTTTCCTGTCTGTGCCGGTGCGTAAGACGCGGTCGGTTCGCTCGCCCTTGAAATGCCGCACGACAACGGTCGGTTGCGCATACTCTTTTTCAGAAAGCAATTGGCGGAGGCCTGCTTCGACAGCGTCCCATTGGGGGATGCGTACGACTTGTGGGTTTTGTGTGTGTGAGTACATGTCGTGGTCCTTCAGATCTCGAATCGTTTCTTCGGGTCCATCGGCTCGATACGGATCTCGAGACCGTTCACGCGGGACTGGTAGTGCTCGGCGAGGACTGTCGAGCACTCTGCCAAATGTCGTTTCGCGACCTCGACTTGGGCCTTGCCACGCACTGCGCCAATCTCATCAACACGTTCTGGGAGCATGGAATTGTACGCGACCCAGAATTGCTGTGCCGTCGAATAGCCGACCATGAACATGGGGGTGTGCACGAGTCCTGTCTTTCCCGTCGCTTCATCCGTTGCAACGTGCTGGTCAAAGCCGATGCCGGTCACGAGCGGTATGACGTGGCCGAGGCGTTCGTACTGTTCGCGGTCTTTCACAACACGTTGCATAAGCGTGTCGAGTTTGAGGCACGCGACCCCGTCGAGCTTGCGGTACACGCGACGTGCGGTGTTAAAGAGTTCCGCGTCGCTGATCTTCTCCCAACGCTCACCACGGGAGTTGCGGTATGCGGTTCGCAAGAACGATCTGAGGCGTGCACGATCATGATCGTTTTCTATCTCAAGATGTTCTGCTACATACGCGGTGAGGTATGGCTTTTGCGGTGGTTTCTCGCCTTTTTCGACTGCATCCCACACAAGCGCTTCGTAGCGGGATTGTCCTTGTGTGATGATGCGTTCCTTCTCTTTGCCGATGCGGTGGAGGGTGCTTACGATAGTCGTCCGGTCTCTTTTGAGATCGGTGAGGAAATCCTTGCGCTGCTCAAGCGCCATCAGCGGGGATCGCGCAAGATCGGTCCACTTCGGGCGTCGGGGTGTTTCAAACGGTAAGATATATTGTGTATTCATAGGGTCGCTCACTCGATCGTGTCGCAGAGGTGGCTATCTCGGATTATGTCTTTTTGGTTCTCGAGGGTTTCTGCGTCGTACGGACGAAACGCGATTTCGCCTTTGTCGGTCTTGCCGAGTGACTCGCCGAGCACGAAGCAATGGGTCTCAAGCGTCACGCGTTCACCGGTAATCGTTGCGGTATCTCGCACGCGTACCATTGTGGGTATGGGTCGAAACAGCACATCGCGCGTACGGTTGCATCGCATACCTGTCTCATACGGGGTGCACTGTGTGGAGTGATCAGCAGGCGCGATCGTCGCAATGCCGTTTTTATGGCAACCGCCCATCGCCAATGCCGCAACGGGCAACGCGTACGCCAAGAATTTCGTGCAGTAGTTCATAGGAAATCCCCCTTTCCTCTCTATAGGGTTCTTGAACTATTTAAAGGTTTCCTATATTTCTCACTTATGAGTGGTTACAAATAAAAAGTTTTAAGAATGAGGGCGTATGACGCCTCCCAAAAGAGGAGCCGCACTATGCATCGAACAAGTAAACCGTTGTGGGTATTAGCGCTTGCGACTACGCTCGTTGGATGTGTCGGTGAGACGCGAACGTCACCAACACCACATTCTGCTCGTCATAAGAGCATCAAAAAGACCGTGGCACTCCCGAGCGAAACGCCGACAACGTGCACGGAACAAACCTACAACACCGCGTTCGATCGCATGTACACTCCCAAAGACGATCTCGATATGAGGGTGTTTGGAGAACTTGTCCTCACACAACAAGGCATGTTTAACCAAGGCACTCAGGAAGAACAACCTGGCACCATCAGATTCTATGGCACTCGCTGCGCGATGCCGGATCTCGCCATCATGACGCGCGCTGACGGTATGTCGACGTATGCGCTTCTCACAGGGAGTCCCCATTATACTCAGGTAAAACACTATCTCGACCAGCACGCCACCGTAGCGCCGGGTTACTGAGAAGAGAATCGACCGAATTTTTTGTACAAAATCTAGGAGTTGTGTACAAAGCGCATTTCTTGCACAACACCCTCCTCTCCGCAACCTTTATAAAACAAGCCCGGTTCGCCGGCATCTATGGTCGTCATCCAAGCCCGCCCGCGCCGCAAGGCAACCGGAGGCCTCTACCGCAGCACGCTCTCCAAGCGCACGCACATGATTGGACGCACGCCCGCCCTCACGAAGGTCGGCGTGAACGTCCGCAAGAAGCGTGTGAGCACGAAGGGCGGCAACGCGAAGCAGCGCCTCCTCGAATCCAACGTCGCGAATGTCATGGAGAAATCCGGCAAGCACGTGAAGGCGACGATCAAACTCGTGGCGGAGAACCCGGCGAACCGCAACTACGTGCGCCGAAATATCCTCACGAAGGGCACAATCATCGACACCGACAAGGGCAAGGCGCGTATCACGAACCGCCCTGGCCAGGATGGCTTCATCAACGCCACCCTCATCTAAGGTTTTCCCATGGACGGCACCCGACCCCTCGACGCGCTCAACATGTCTCGCGGCAAGCGCGTGATCGTCGAGCTCAAAGGCGGCCGCTCCTTCATCGGGATGCTGCGCGCCTTCGATATCCACATCAATACCGTTCTCGAAGAGGCGGAAGAGCACGCGGACGGAGCCCTCAAGCGCAAGATGGGCATGGTCTTCATCCGCGGCGACACGATTACGCTTATCTCTCCACAATAAGGTGACTCTACATGACGAAAGGAACCGCAAGCATGGGCAAGAAGTCGGGCAAGACGTCCCACATCACCTGCCGCCGCTGCGGCGGTCACAGTTACCACGTGCGCAAGAAGCGCTGTTCGGGCTGCGGCTACGGTAAGTCTACCGTTATGCGCACGTATGTGTGGAACACGCCATCGCTCCGCGCGCGCCGCAAGGTCGCCAAAGGCATCAAGCAGGCGAGCCGCTGAATTCCTTTTACCCTTATATCTAGTGGTGACGGAAGCTTTTTCTTCCCTTAACTCTCTAGGATAGTATGACTTCCCTTGATGGCATCGTGAGTACGGCTGCTCTGTTGGATGACGAAGGCAACTCTATCTTCGATCATATTGAGCGAGAACCGCGGTTGCCTATCGGGCGGGAGCGATTGCGTGATGCAGTGCTTGCCTTACGTGAAGCGGGGTTTGCGGTGTTGTATCCGGGCCGATATGCTGTAACGGTGAGCGGATCGCCTGAACTGTATTCCCAGATCTTAGGGTATGCCCCGGGTGTGCCTGCGGTTGCTCCTTTGCGCATCGCAACCCTCCCCCCGGACCCGAAGTATGCGGGGTTGGTTCCGTATGTGGCGGGGTTCGTGTTTCAAACGCAGGAATAGCATTCGTTCTCAAACACTACTTCTATATACTCTTGAGATGCCCCAAAGCATACTCCGCGGGGTTGCCGGAGTCGTCAAACGGACCAGGTTTAGGCCCTGGTGGCCTCGTGCCTGCGCAGGTGCAAATCCTGTACCCCGCATTCATCACTACCGTCGTCAAAACGTAAATTGACCATTTTCACCTCCTTACTGTGACGAACTCTCCAAAATAGGGTATTCGCTACTTATAAGGCGCCTCCTTCATTTTTGACGTTTTTTCCAAAACCGACCCGTCGGAAAAGAACCTCCAAAATGCGCACCCTCGAAACCGCCAGAAAGGCCCTTAACCCCGTCTATAGGCGCCCATAACACTTGCTTAAAAGACCCCCCGAAACCTATATAAATTCCTGGCCACTGAATTATCCTACCTTGGTGGTTCGCTCCGAAGACTGCGCGCCTCGTATCCGCCCCTGGATGCGAGAGGCCGCAGGGATAGGGCCAGCAGCGCCACTGGGACCCAACCCGTTCAGAAATGAACAACCCTCCCCCCTCGTCATCCCGGCGGGCACGGAGGATACCTAACACCAAGGAGGTGTTATTGATGAAGGTACGAAACATCGTACGTAAGGCAGCGGTGCTCGGTAGCAGCGCAGCACTCGTGGGCACGACGCTCATGGGCGCGCTCGCTTACGATTTGGGCACTTACCCGGCAAAGTTCATCGTTAACGGCCAGTTCGACGGCAAGATTGTTGTCGGCGAGAAGGCAGCGACGGCGGACGTTCTGGGATCCATTGACATTGCAGCAAGCCTCCAGGCAGCAAGCGTATCGGCTGTACCCATCCCGGGTCAGAGCGGCGTAAGCGCGTTTGTTGGCGAGAACGTCTTCGACCTCTCTACGACTGCTGACGCGGCTGAGCTGCGTGAAGCAATCGGCGATGTCGTCGACACGGTCACTGAGAGTGACCTCCCGGGCCTCAAGAGCGGCCGCATCACGACCTCTGAAGGCGATACTGCGTACAACCAGTACCTCCGCTTCAAGGTCGGCAGCAACCTCCAGGATATGGCGGTGAACTACGTCGAGAACGACGATAATGTCATGAGCGACTACTTCGTGGTCGACACGGACAATCCGTTCATCGAGTGGTCCATTGAGTTCCCCGAAGGCCTCGAGAGCGAGGTTGACGCTGGTGAGCTCCCGGACCTCGAGGACCGTGCGTTCAACATCATGGGCACCGACTTCAGCATCGTGAAGGCAGACCTCACGAATGGTGACGACATCGAGCTTACCCTCATGGGTGGTTCGGTTGCTGATACGCTCCGTGAGGGTGAAACCCGCACGTACAGCATCGGCGGCGTTGACTACGAAGTCACGCTCGTTTTCGTTGCAGACCCGAACACGGGTTCGTCTGAAGCGAAGTTCAGCGTGAACGGCGAGCTCACGCAGGCGCTTGAAGAAGGAGACACGGACACCCTGTCCGGCGGCCTCCAGATCGGCGTGCGCGACGTACTCGTCAACAGCCGTGAAGGAGTCGCAAGCTTCTTCCTCGGTGCAGACAAGGTCGTCTTCACGGACACCTCGGCGACGGTCGCTGATGATTTCAGCGGTGACGTTGAGATCAACAACGAGAACATCAACGACGGTACGGTCACCGTCTTGGGTGCGAACGTCAGCGGCGCGACTGGTTTCGAGATTACCTCGATCAAGTACCGCTTGACCATGGATGCTGAAGACGGCACGACCGCGTACATCCCCGCGGGCAAGGGCGTCAAGGAGTTCATGAAGAAGCCGGAGAGCCTCATTAGCGACTCTCTCGATGTGAAGTACGCTGGACTCACGCAGCCTGAGCGAACCCCGATCAAGATCGTGGGTAACTCGGATGATGAGTACGAGATGACCTTCACGAACATCAACGGCCAGGAATACACCTTCCCGTTGGTTTCGACTGCGGCAGGATGGAAGTTCGGAAGCGAAGATGACGACCTCATCTTCGTTGAGAGCGCAGCCATCACCGCAGCGGGCATCGAGCGTGAGGACTACTTCATCGTGTCCAACGACCGCGGCGCTGACAGCGACAAGTCTGTCACGAACGTGCTCCGCTACGAAGACTACGACAACGATGACCACTCCCTCGAACTCGAGGATGTTGCGTCGGGTAACGCAGTGACGGTTGCTATCTCTCCTTCGGGCAGCGGTAACCTCGTCATCGGCGGCCACACCTACGCGGTCAACGTGTCGGGTTACTCTGCGGACGAGCCGAACATCACTGTCGACCTCAACGGCGACGGCGACTTCGGTAGCGATGTCATCAAGTTGTCGGCATGGGGCGGCGTGGTTGTAGACCTCGCGTACCAGGTCAACAGCACGATGAACTCGACGAGCCAGGTTACCTTGCTGTACCAGGACTTGATTGATGGCGGCCTCACGGGCAACCGTGTCAACATGACGTTGACCGAGCTCGCGAAGAACTTCGATACGTCCAACGCAGGCGATGGTCTCCTCAAGTGGACGGTTTCGGACGGCACTTCGGAAGTCGACCTCGACGTCACGAGCAGCGGCTACACGGGTCCGCTCGAGACTGCAGGCAGCGAGTACACCGAGTTCCAGTTCAATGAGCTGGAAGACGACGATGACTACACGGTCGGTATGACTGACTTTGGAATCCTCGTCAAGGAGTACGACCCGTCGGGCAGCGACGAGCCGAACGAGCTCCACCTCGAAGTACCTGAGGAGCAAGTGTTTGCGAAGGTCTACGTGACCCTCGGAAGCGCGACCCTCACGGAAGGTTCGGACGGAACCTCTGTACAGCTCAACCCGATCGCGGTTGGTCTTGCAGTGCTCGACAAGGACGCTCCGGCAGTCGGGAGCGAGAACCTCATCGTAGTCGGCGGCCCGTGTGCGAACACGGTTGCAGCTGAGCTCCTCGGCAACCCCGAGGTCTGCGCTGAAGGCTTCGAGCCCGGCAAGGCAGTAATCCAGGCGTGGGACAAGGGCGACACGGTCGCGGTCCTCGTTGCGGGTTACGAAGCGATGGAAACGCAGGGCGCGAGCAAGGTTCTCGCGAGCTACGAAGACTACAGCCTCAGCGGTGCTGAAGTTGAAGTCGTCGTTGCTGACCTGAACTCCATCAGCATCTCGCCGATGAGCTAAGGTTTCGACCT
>CAZIKW010000079.1:0-4292 GCA_964540015.1 uncultured Methanosarcinales archaeon
AAGGAGTACTTGTACCTTGTCGAGATGATGAGAGCGGGCGTGACGGTGAGCTCGACACCAGTGGTTGTAGCGTCAGGATTTGGTGGATATCACGGAACCGTCGAAGATCAGCAACGCCAAAAAGACTCCGTATTGAAAGGGCTTCGTTCCACGATTACCGAGATGGAAAAGAAGCTCAATGAAATGCACGGAAGAATTTCAACAATCGCCGTCGGGATCAATACGCTTAGGGGATAGGTGGACAGCAGTCCAGCACGGGCTCATAGAATTGCAGGGTAGGTGAACAGCATGCCATTACAAGATGAGATGACATTCCAGCGCATCGAGATGCTTCTCGATATCCGCTTCAAGAAACTCAGCGAGGAGATCAAATCCCTCAAGGATGAATTGGCCGCAGCGCGCGATGATGTGCGCAAGGTCCAAAACGCGGTGAACGAGCGCCCGAGCCCGCAGGCGCAATGGCAAGAACCAGCACCGCAACAGCAGTGGCAGCCTCAAGCGCCGCAACAAGGATACCCCCCGCAGCAACAGGGCTATCCGCCACAGCAGTATGCGCAACAGCAAGCGCCGACGAATCGGTATGCGGGCCAGTTTGATGCTCCTGCATCTCAAGCGCCACCGCAACAAGCTCCGCCTGCAGCCGCACGCAACAAGTGGGCGCCGCCGCCGGAGAAGCCAGCCAGCACTGAGCCGATCGACCGTAATGGGGTCGCTCCGGCCGAAGCGGAGAAGCTCTTCCAGAACTTCTTTTACATGGGCGGCAAGAAGAAATAAACATGCATCTCCTTCTTTTTCATTTCTCCACATCGTATATGCGAAACGTCTAAATAGTCGATTTTCCACGACGGTGTTTGGAGAGGTGAGAGCATGTCATTACGTCACAAAGTAATAGGTACGCTCCTCGCTGGGGCGCTTCTCGGTTCTGCAGGAGTGAGCGCAGAGAAACAAAAAACATCTGATCCTGTCGTGCAGTCGCAACCAGCGAAGCCGAAGACGCAACCTGTACCGAACAAAGCGGTGCCGAAAGCGCGCGGCACGCAGCACGCACCCAAAGACGCTCGCTCGGTAGACCGCGAGCATGACAAACGACCTGATGCACCATCGCAGCGAGGGTATGACCCGCGTGTGCCTGTAAAACCACGAACTCCAGCCCTCGCGACGCCGCAGCACGATGGACGCCATCGACCGGATTACGACAGGAACCACCGCGGCGACTCGCGCTGGGACAGCCGTAACCATCGGCATTCTTCCCGTTACGACCCGTGGTGGCAGCACCGCTGGAACCATTGGGATACGCCACGATTCTCTATCAGCATAGGATGGCCGTACTGGAGCATCTGGGGCTGGGAAGACCGCCATGCGTACCGCGCATACGAACGCTCAGGCACAGTCGACACGTTCGAAGTCATGCCGCCGCTCGGCTATGAGCGCGCGGTCGTCGCGTACTTCCGCGGTGCGAATGATGACACAATCCGCGTAGAGCTTGAGCGCGAGTCGCCCATGGGCGGTATCGAACTTGCGGTCTTGCGTGATACGGGCGCGGACGGCGATCTCGAGAACGCGATCTGGACGAGCGGCCCGAACCGCGACGCGGCGCTCGCGAACTACGAACGGACCGGCGGCAACCTGATGCTCAGGAGAGTCGCAGATCGGCTCTACGACCAATTGTATGATGACATCAGAGATGAGATACGGGATCGCAATTGAGTACACGCTATATCCTTTCTTTTTTCCCTTCTCACAACCTCCGGAGAAACCTTTAAAAAGGAAACCCGGATTCCTCGTCACAGAACCTCATCACACTACCTGAGGATACTTGGAGGAATGAACTATGGCAAAGGAAAAGCCCCACTTGAACCTCGTGTTCATCGGTCACGTCGACCACGGGAAGAGCACGACGGTCGGTCGTCTGCTCTTTGACGGCGGCGCAATCAACGATCAGCAGCTGCGCAAGCTCAAGGAGAAGGCCGCCGAGCTCGGTAAGGCCGGTTTCGAGTTCGCGTACACCATGGACTCCCTCAAGGAGGAGCAGGAGCGCGGCGTCACGATTGACCTCGCGCACAAGCAGTTCAAGACGGATAAGTTCGACTTGACCATCATCGATGCTCCTGGCCACAAGGACTTCATCAAGAACATGATCACGGGCGCGTCCCAAGCGGATGCGGCAGTGCTCGTGGTTGCAGCGAACGACGGTATCAACGCGCAGACGCGTGAGCACGTGTTCCTCAGCAAGGTGCTTGGTGTCAACCAGATGATCATCGGCATCAACAAGATGGACATCAGCGGTGTCGACTACAGCGAAGCGCGCTGGAAGGCGGTCAAGGAGGAAGTCGGCAAGCTCTTGCAGAGTGTCGGTTTCAAGCTCGACAACATCCAGTTCCTCGCGATGGCGTCCTACCCGGGCGACAACATCGTCAAGAAGACGGACAAGATGCCGTGGTACACGGGTCCCACGCTGCTTGAGGCGATCAACAACCTCAAGGAGCCTGAGAAGCCGACGCAGCTCCCGTTGCGCATGCCGCTCCAAGACGTCTACAACATCACGGGTATCGGTGTCGTTCCCGTCGGTCGTGTCGAGACTGGCCTCTTGAAGGTCAACGACAAGATCGTGGCAGTGCCTGGCCGTGAAGGTAAGGCAGTCCACGGCGAGTGCAAGACCATCGAGATGCACCACGAACAGATCCAGACCGCAGAGCCTGGAGACAACATCGGCATCAGCGTACGTGGCTTCGACAAGAAGGCCGTCGCGCGCGGTGACGTTTTGGGCCACCCGAGCAATGTTCCGACTGTCGCGACCGAGTTCACGGGCCAGATCGTGGTCTTGAACCACCCGTCGGTGATCACGATTGGCTACACGCCTGTGTTCCACATCCACACCGCACAGGTCGCATGCCGCATTGAGGAGATCGTGCGCAAGCTCAACCCGGCGACGGGCGAGACCTTGCAGGAGCACCCGGACTTCATCAAGAACGGCGACGCAGCAATCGTGCGCATCAAGCCGATGCAGCCGCTGTGCATCGAGAAGAAGGCGGACATCCCGCAGTTGTGCCAGTTCGCGATCCGCGATTCGGGCGCGACTGTCGCTGCAGGCATGTGCATCGACCTCGTCAAGAAGGACGTGTAAGGCTGTTTTCTTTTTTCCTTCTTTTCCCTTTCTTTAACCAATTCTCGTCGACGCGTTTTTCAAGGAAGGTAGCACGTATCGTATCATGCGACGATTCCTCGCGGCGGCGACGCTGGCATGTTCCCTCAGTTGCGCGAGCATGCAAGCGGGAACTCCATTCGTGCAAGGCACTGCATCCCTATCACGACATGCAGGACTGGAGCATCTCGCGCAGTTGGCAGCGAGTGAGGATGTTGAGGATCTCTTTGCATACGTGCCAGCGCAAGGGGTTTGGCATGATATCGGCGCGTATGGACTGGCTGATCGCGTATACCCGCTTGACGCGGTGCTCGCGCAGCTCTGCAGACAATACGACAAGGTAGAAGTCTATCATTACCACACGTATCGAGAAGGAATATTCAGCACACAAGGCGGCCCGCAGTACGGCATCTGGGATCGTCAGAAGGCTCGGGCGCTCGATTGGGAGATCCACGGGTATCCGAGCTCTCGCGAGGACATTGTGACAAGCATTATGCAAGCGTACACGATATGCCCTGGCAAACAGATTTCCTTTGGCGTCGTGAGTCTGTTGCAACCAAAGACGCAAACTCAGCAAACCCCGTCGTTTAGCGTCATCCGTTGGACACATGATACGGGAAAATTCTCGTGGCCTATCGACGCGGCCGGCGTATCGACCACGACAGTGGATGAACTATATCTTCGCGCGCAAGCGGACGCGGATATATATGAACAAATCATCATCGACGGTGTGCTCTCGAAGGATCATCGCGCAAGAATCCTCGAAGACGCGAGCAGCAAAACATCACTCATCTTCTGGGTAGAGCCATAACCCCAAAAGACCAACCCGAGTTCCGGTCATTCTCAGGAAAGCTTTTTGAAGCCGCATCCGGACCTCCTTCTCTATGAGCTGCATCTTTTGCAATATTGTCAATGGCACGGCACCCTCGCATAAGATTTGGGAAGATGAGCACCATCTCGCGTTCTTGAGCATCTTCCCGAACACGGAAGGGTTCTCGGTCGTCATCCCGAAGAAACACTACCCGAGTTATGCGTTTGAGCTGCCTGATGAGGTGTTGAGCGCACTCGTGATCGCGACGAAGAAGGTCGGACAATTACTCGACGAGAAACTCGGTGTCGGTCGTACCGGCATGGTGTTTGAAGGCTTCGG
>CAZIKW010000079.1:4302-6786 GCA_964540015.1 uncultured Methanosarcinales archaeon
ACGCACGGGACGGCAGCACGTTCCCGGAACCTGGGATGGCAGCCGGTGAAGTCGAACGTCGACAAGTATTTCGAGCGCTACGAAGGCTACATCTCGTCGCACGACCACAAGCGTGCGGACGATGTGAAGCTTGCAGCGCTTGCCAAAAAGATACGCGGTGCATAGATGCTCGATCTCCCATACGATATCTCTCCGCTGCCCGGACCACGGCTCGATCTGCCCTACGAATACCACCCGCCCGCAGGACCAAAACTCGAGCTTGAATACACCGTACCGACGGGAGAAGGAACGCTCGATTTGCCGTTGTATGAACAAGACGATGCCTGAATCGGAGACGGATTTCGGTCTCGTGAACGAAAATTCCCCGCAGTTCCTGCCGATGCGCTTTTGAACGGCAAAGCGACTCCATCACGCATGCGATAGGGGCTATTAGCATTGGCAGTCTCAGCGGCGCTCGGTTGCGCCAGCATGAATGCGCGCACCACGTACGAGCAGGGATTGGCGCAACTGGCGCGCTCGGCAGCGCATGAACGCGTCGAGCGCACGAGTGCCTATTGCTCGACGACAAAAACATGGACTGATCTTACCTTATACGCCACCGGCCAAGCATCAGTCGCAGCGCCTTGGATTTTGGACTATCTCATACGTACCTGCCCGCAGCTCGAGATCTATCACACGCACACCGTCAAAGGGCATATTGAGCAGTTTGCAAGAGAACCTATCGAGCGGCGCATGGTGCATTGGTCGAAAGATCGCACATCACGAGGCATACCCAGCCCCATCGATCTGCGCACAAGCACCGTATTAATCATCGAACATTATGCAAAGTTCCCCGACGGCAGCATTCGCTTCGGTGTCGTAACGGGAATAGGAGAACCGATACTCGACCGTAACGTTGAGCGCAATATCAAGCGACGTATCGTGCGTTGGGAACCTGATAATGAATTACGAGCAGCGTTACCCGGCTTTGCCGCAGCATTCGGGATGAATGCACCAAAACAAGCCATTGAATCGCTCGGACCGATGCTCGAAACATACATCGCTGGCGTGCAAGAGGCGCATGAACTCGTAGGTCAAGGACGTCCTGTGAGTATCCTTGATATCTGCGCTACAATAGATGATGCAACGGGGTTTTCCTTCCATTGCGAGACCGCATCGTCGGATCTGCCTGTGCAAAAAAGGCAAGATACCGCCCTCCAAACGGGCGCACAACTGCCTCTTTTGACTCCTGAACCCCGACAGTAACCTTTTTAAAGGAGTGCCGAATCCACGACATTACTCAACCATGATGAGGAATCGCCTCATCGTGTGAGGGACACCCACAATGCAACGCGCACGAATCAAGTTGGCCTCGACGGATATCGAGAAGATCAACCAGGTCTGCGCGTACATCAAGGATATCTCGGACAAGACGGGTGTAGCGATGCGCGGACCGGTTCCGTTGCCGCGTAAGACCTTGAAGATCACGACGCGCCGTTCGCCGTCTGGTGAAGGGAAAGCGTCGTGGGAGCGCTACGAGATGCGCATCCACAAGCGATTGATTGACCTCGGTCTCGACGAGCGCGCACTCCGTTTGGTGATGCGCGTGCCGATCCCTGAAGGCCTCAACATCGAAATCGAGATGTTGTAGAAATCTATAAGAGCCTCTGCTCTTTCTTCGAGTGTATGGGTCTTGATCGTACGAAGCAGGAGATTTCCGATTTTCTCGTGCGAGGATGGGGTATCGATAGGCCGACAGAACACAGTACCCGTGGATACACCATCTACGCTCCTGATGGCTCCGTCTACCATTCGCTCGAGTTAGCGCTCGGAGAATGTTCTTATTGCGAAGAGGGCGACGAGTGTTACAGCCACGAGGACTATCTCCTCGCACAGGAACAGGAAGCGAAAAAACTCAACGAGCTCATCGATAGCATCTATATTCTCGATCGAGAGACAGTGCTTTCGGATCTCCTCAAATAAGAACTGAAACCCTTAAAAAGCGCATTACGTCTTCCGTCATAAAAAGCCCAGATCGCGTAACCCGGTATCGCGGTAGTCTCGAAAACTACTTCCGCAAGGAATTGTCGGTTCAAATCCGACTCTGGGCGCTTTTTATCATTCTTCTCTTGATTGCGCTCAACTACGCGTACTTGACGATCTGCATCCCTAAGATCAAAGCATATAGCCCAAGCAATATCGCTCCTTCGACGCGCGTGATTTCCCGTCGACGAATCATCACAAACAAGAAGACGAAGCTCATGAAGACCATCGCAGGGATATCGAATTCAATCCAGGAGCGGTCAATGACGAGCGGAGAGATGATGGAGAGTACGCCAAGCGTGACGAGGAGCGTAAAGATGTTCGAACCCAAGGTCTCGCCGATAACGACGCCATCCATCTTACGCGTGCTCGCGCTCCACGATGCAGCGATATTTGGGATTGTCGGACCGAGAGCACCAATGGTCAAACCGATAATTAGATCCGATAACCCTGAGAGCTGCG
>CAZIKW010000080.1:0-6164 GCA_964540015.1 uncultured Methanosarcinales archaeon
TCATCGATATGGGGCCGGGCGCTGGGGTTCAGGGCGGTCGTATCATCGCTGAAGGGACCCCGGCACAGCTTGAGAAGAACCCCAAGAGCGTTACGGGACGTTACTTGAGTGGGAAGGACTCCATTCCTGTTCCTGCGGTGCGCCGTACAAGTGAGAAGACGCTGAGTGTTCTGAATGCTCGGGCGAACAATCTCAAGGGTGTCGATCTCACGATTCCACTCCGTACTTTAACGGCGGTGACTGGTGTTTCCGGCAGCGGCAAGAGCACGCTCATCACGCACACGCTCGTGCCGGCGCTTCTGAACCGCATCAACGAATCGCACCTGCCGGTCGGGAAGCACGATAAGATCCATACGAACGGTGTGGTTGCGCGTCTCATTGTTGTGGACCAAAGCCCTATCGGTCGTACACCCAGAAGCAACCCGACGACCTATACCAAGGCGTTCGATGAGATCCGTGACCTGTACTCACGCACGAAAGACGCGCAGGTGCGCGGATACGGCCCGGGTCGCTTCAGCTTTAACCTCCCAGGCGGTCGCTGCGAGAAGTGCGAAGGGGATGGAGTCATCAAGATTGAGATGAATTTCCTCGCAGACGTGTATGTGGAGTGCGAGGTCTGCAAGGGCCGCCGATACAATGCTGAGACGCTCCAAGTCACGTTCAAGGGCAAGAATATCAGCGAAGTCCTCGCGATGACGGTGGATGAAGCGGCGGAGTTCTTCGCGGGCGTCCCATCTTTATCGCGCATCATCACGACGTTGCAGGATGTCGGTTTAGGATATCTGAAGCTCGGACAGTCTTCTACGACGCTTTCAGGGGGAGAAGCGCAGCGTATCAAGCTCACGCGGGAACTCGCGAAACGATCGGCTGGCGGAACCCTCTACGTGCTCGATGAGCCTACGACAGGCCTCCATTTCGCTGATATCAAGCGTTTGCTTGAGGTGCTCAATCGGTTAGTGGAACGCGGCGATACCGTGCTGGTGATCGAGCACAACCTGGATGTCGTGAAGAGTGCGGACTGGGTCGTTGATTTAGGCCCTGAAGGCGGCGACGCTGGCGGACAGATCATCGCTGTGGGTACGCCTGAGCAGATAGCGAAGAATCCCAAAAGCCATACGGGTCGGTTCCTCGCGACCGCACTCACCGCGGCCCGCTCGAAAACCACACCACCCGTTCCCCAGAAGAGTACGGGTACGCGTCCGAGTACGAAAGCCCCAAAGCGCGGTTAATCGCGAGCACCTCCGCCGTCTTCTCCCCGAACATCTCACTAATCTTCGCGCTCCCAGGCAGCGTCATCGAATTCAAGCTCGGAACCCGATCATACAAGTTCGGCGCATCACGGCGACACAAGCGATCCGGAATACGTAGCAGCGTCCCGACCGCCACATCATCAGGGTTCCACAGTTGGTTCTCGCGCGCGATCTCACGATACAAGGAACCATTCCCTGTCACCTCAGCCGCAATCCGACCCAAGGTTTCCCCATCACGCACATACCGGTACGCGTACCCCGGCTCATCGACCATGCGGGTGGGAGCGAGTGTTGGGCCAGAAACGCGCTCCTCAAGCGGCGCAGCAACCTGGCTAGGCGCAGCATCCGCACTTACCCGCTCAAGCACTGATGCCACCTTTTCGCGATGATGGCATCCCATATACCCAAGCACCCCGCCAATGCCAAGTGCAAAAGCGACCGGCGTCGCGTGCCGAAACGCAAACCGTGTGGCTTTCAACCCCACATACCCAACGAACGCCGCAGGTATCCATAGTGGCGCAGTCATCACCGCAAGCGCACCATACCCGAACACCTTCTTTGGGGTGAACGTCATGAACCCTCCTCTCCGCGTAAGAGCTGATCGATCTGTGTGCGCAATTCCGTCAACCGGTCGCGCTGCGCACCCGTGAGCACATACTCCCGTAACTCAGGATAGCGCTGACCAAGATAGTGTCCTGCAATCCCCACCAGCGCATTGCCCTCAGGCGCGTCAGCAAGCTTCCCGCTCACGAAGTGCTTGTACGCCAGCGGCAACACCACATCAAAAACAGACGGCTCCACCCGTTGCGCAATCGCGCTATGCACGGTTTCTGCCTCTTCCATCAGGCCTTTCATCTGTCGCCACGTGTCGAGCAAATCACGCATGCGTATCCCTCTTGCCGAGCGTATACCCCGCAAACCCGCCAATGGTCGCACCAAGCAGGATGCTCCCATCGCGGAACATCCCGACCGCACGTTCACCATCGGATTTTGACAAAGTGAGATTCTTCACCCACTGCAAGCTTTCCGGACCGTACAGGTATCCGATCGCACCCGCGCCAAGTCCCCATAGATGACGATGCTGCTCCTCTTTCGTCTTGCCATCAAAAAAGAGCGAGTACCCGAGCCACCCAGCGCTCGCCAAGGTCAACAGACCGCCCGGATGCTTGTGATCAAACCCTTCGCGCGCAGGATCGGCGCCTGCAAGCGCTTGATCAAGACGCCATCCCAGACTACCCGGAACTGGGCCTGCGGTGGAAGGGTCGTGATACCGCTGTGATGTTGTGGGCGGTGTCGAATTAGTGTAAATGAACGGCGTGGAAGCAGCACCGATGGGAGGAAACGGAGGTACAGGAGAACTCTTCTCTTTTTGCGTACGCATCAGATACGCCGTGACCGCGCCCAACGCAGCCCCGCCCGCCGTATAGATCAATTCCTTGTGCCTCCCTTGCGTCGCTTGCGGCAACCCGCGTACCCTCTCTTCAAGCTCCGGTCCGAACACGAACCCCAAGCCCGCCATCGTCGCACCGGCCGCCATGCGCGTGCGGTCTTCTGGCGTATGGCCTTTGACGTAATGCATCAGATGATGGGTCGCGATGACCTCGATAATGCCGTACACCACTTGCTGGCCGCGCCATTCCATGCTTCACGCTCCGTATACGAAATAGGTGGGCAGTGCCTTTTAGATGGATTTCGACAGTAGTTCCGGAAGATATCCGACACGCACCGGAAGGTTTCCGGGAAACGCCTTGCAAGAACGGAATGTCTAATACGCGTACAGCGCGATAAGGAAGATGCCAATGTTGACTGCGTAGATGGCTGTGCATACCGCACAATAATTGCGCATTCGCACGTACGAAACGTACGCTAAGGAGGCCGCGGCAAGCACGAGCAAGGTTCCCGCGCCAAGGAGTTCCAACATGCGACCAGTCACCGCAAGCCACGCAACGGACGGGTATGCAAGAATACCGAACCAGGCGTTATGGATGCCGAACACACGACTATAGTTGCTCGTGAACGCACGAGAACACGATGCGTGCTCGGAAAAATCACACCAGGGTTGATAGCGCATACGGCGGCGGTAGTGCGCATTGATCCATAGCGCATGGGCAGAAAAGAGCAACCCAAGGAACGCCAGCACCGGAACGCCGATCGTCACCCAGCGACTCATGCGTGCGCCTTCCGTCCGTGCTCATGATGGTCGCGTACGGTCGCTCCGACTGCGAGCGCCGCACCAATGATGACGAGGTTCTTGATGATGTACTGTCCTTCGAGTGTTGGAAGGAAGAAATTACCCGCCTGGAACGTCACATCGGGAAGCAAGAGCAGCGGCAAGAACGTTCCGACCATCTGCGGCGCCAAGAGCGCAATGCCGATACGCAGGAACGCGCGATGCAAGAAACAAAGACCGATAATGACCTCCCACCCCCCGAGGAAGGGCACGAACCACGACGGGTCGACCACGTAGACGGTGCGCGTCACGAGATCCACCGCAGGGCTGTACCCCACGATCTTGAGCATGCCAAACCAGATGAACACGATCGCGAGCGAGAAGCGCAGGAACGGGATGCCTGCTTGTCGCATCATGCGCGCGAGCCGTTTATCGAACGCTTCGATGCGGTGCTCTATAGCCATACGTGACACTCTCAGGAGTGCCCCTCAAAAACCTTCCGTTCTGCAGATGGTCTTCCTCACTCGAGCGTGGTGCCGCAAGTTTATAACCCGTTCTGGGCGTGGCTGCATCTGATGGCACCTAAGCGCAAAGCGAAATCCGCGAAACGCACCGCTCCGAAAACCGTAAAGAAAAAGGCCAAAGCGGCCGTGAAACGCGTCGTGAAAAAGGCGAAGGTGCCGGTCAAGAAGACGAAAGCGGTAGCGCGACATGCGCCGGTGAAGGTCCGTGGCGCGATTCCCGTTGTCGAAGTCACGCATTTGCCTGAAGCCGCAGCTGGCGCTTCTGCTCCGTCACCGGGCAAAGAAGAACCGCTCACAGTCGAAATGGCGCATCAGCACGTCACGATCGCGAATGAGCACGCGCACACAGGTGCGTTGCCTCCATCGTTGCCAGATGCGTTCATACTTTCTGTCCATGTACGCTCGTGGTTTAGCGGGTTGCCGAACCAAGACGTCGCATTGTATCTCGGAGATGCGCTCAAAGGCCGCCAGACAACGGACACCCGCGGCGAAGCGCGCTTTGGCGGACTTGCTCCGGGCGAGTACCGTGTCGAAGTCGTACGTGGAAAGACATTGACGAAACGCGTGAATGTGGCGAAATCGCGTTCCGTTACCGTGCGTTTCTGGTAAAGGGAACGTTCTTGATCGTTTCTTCCTTATCGCGCTTGACGTTGCTCATCGCGCGCTGGAACGGATCGGCGGGGCGTGAGTTTTTCGCTTGGAGTTTTGTGACGACGGGTTTGTGCGGGAGTTTCACGAGCGCTTCGGGAACGAACCAGACGTCCTTTTCGCTGTTGGTCCACCCTTGCTTGTCGAATTTCTTCAAATCAAGCGGCCCAGCGTAGGAACGGAGCGTTTTTTTCCCGTCATAGTTGACGTACTCGTGCGCGTAGCTCATAATGAGTTCACGCAAGGTCTTGTAGATCGGGTCACGGAACCCTAATGCGTGATGATTGCTTTTTGCGATGGCGCCCCAGTGGCCTTGTTCCTTGTAGACTGCGAGGACGTGATCCTGGTCGCTGTTATCGGCGGTGAGGTCGACGAGGAGCGCTGGCTTTCCTTGGAGGCGCAAGCATAATGCTGCGAGCATCGCCGCTTCGATGCAGTGCGCGTTGCCGGTGTGGAGCACTTGGAGTGGGCTTTTGCACATGTCGCCGTTGGGTTCGTGGTTTGTTGGAAGATGGTCGAGATAGTCTTGGATCTTTGTTGGGGTGTTCAGTGAGCGCAGAAGCGTGAGGTGTGCGGGAGTGAAGCCGGTAAGAAATGATTCGTTGACCATGCATCTATTCCTGTTCTTTCAATCGATCGCCGAGGTAGCGGTGCACGTCTTCTACACGACCAAGGAGCTCTGGCGGGACGGCGATATCGTCGTGCGTGATATGGGAGAGAAGATTCGTGAATCCGAACAAGCGCATCGACTCGCTGAGTTCCGGATCATCCCAATGCTCGCGCAGATACGGCAGCACTTGCGCGCCGCGCGCAAGCAAGTGTTCGTACGCCGCGCAGCGGTTTCCCGCGTTCGGATCCGATGAGAGTCGCACACGAGACGTTTCATAATATCGATTCCAATCCTGGACGATATCTGCGATGTCTGAGGTCATAAGGTGACGAGTGACGACGGGAGCTTATATCTTTTTGCCCCCTTTCGCTATGAAGAGATAGTCCTTTCGAAAAAATGCTTGTGTGTACTCGCGTGCTTGCGTTAGAGTGATATTCTTGATCTCCACGGTATCTCCTCGATACCATTTCTGGCGCAGCCCACGCGGGACAGGGATTTTGGCGTGCAACCAGAATTCATCCTCTCCCGTTATCCCGATATTGAGATGCGTCCCTTCACCGTTGAACAAAAGACCTGGTGGTGATGTTTCTTTCTTGCGGCGATCACGGGCACGTTTGTCTTGTAACTTCTTTTGCCAAGGGAATGCGTCGAATGCTCGTAGCGCTGCACTTGCAGTGACGGGTTCGCTCGGTTCGTTATCGAAATCTTCGGTCTGCACGGACATGGAATAAATGGGTTCTTTTCCACGATTCGCGAGCTTGTGCCACGCCCAGCCGACGATTGGCAAGAGAACAACTGCGAACACCAATACGGCTATGAGAAAAAATCTGGATTGTACTGCAACGCCATGCAATTCATTCCATTTTGCCCACACCGCATATGCGCCGAATAGAATGAACAGCGCTGGGATTGCACAACCTACTACCACTGCAGGGCCTCCCCGGTATGTGGTGTTGCTCCTT
>CAZIKW010000081.1:0-1666 GCA_964540015.1 uncultured Methanosarcinales archaeon
CCTGAGATAGTCGCTATGAGGTGGGTCCCGGTTGTTTTCGCGCTGCTGCTCTTGGCTTCGTGTGCACAAGTGCGACCGGCGGACCCCGGTGTCGCTATCGAGAAGCTGAAAATCGCGTGCGAGAATTCCTGCATGGGGATGCGCACAGCGAACGTGACGATCCCCGCTCATTGGTTCCTCGTGACTGATCCTGACGGCCTTTGCCTCAGGAAGGATTCTCGCATCTTGTGCGCCACGTGCGATTGCGATACGTACGGACTCACTGCCGCAGACGTGCTGCCATCGTCCGACGTCGAAAGGAATCTCCTCTGTTCTTTCACGGGCGACGCGGATGCGATGACGCTGACCGCCCAGTGCTCCTAAAGCCGTGCCGTTCTTTCCCCACAAGTACATGAGTTCTCGATCAATCGTTCTCGTACGAAGCTCTTCGTATTCCATGAACGGATACCTGAGCAGAAAGCGCATCTTCACGTCAGTCTTCAAAACGCGTGTGAGAAGAAATGAAAAGAAGGAGAAAGGAGAAAAGGCTTAGCCCTCGACGCGGACCTGAACGCTACCAGAACCCGTGTGGTCGATGGTCTCGCCGGCCTTGATGTACGTGATGTCGTACGTCGCCTTGAACTTGTTGCCATCGCTGAGCGCCGCGCAACCCGTGAGGCCGCCAACCGTGGCTGCATCCCAGGAGAGAGCATTTGCGTTGCCGTTTTGGATGAGAGCAGCGCCGCCCGTCGTCGCGTTCGCAGTGTCCGCACCGCCATCGCAGCTCAGGAGCACCTGGCTCACCGTCATATCAACGCCTGCGCTGTTTTGCAGCGAGAAGTAGACGTGCGTGGTGTTGATCTTGTATTCAGTGCATGCGAACGGAGGGTTTGCGGTGCACTTGTCCGGGAGGAACCTGTCCGGGGACAGGACGCCGAAGTATGCGAGCGCGCCGATCGCTGCGAGTACGACCAGGATTGCCCAACCATACGTCATCAAGAATTCCATAGCCGCTTGGCCTTTTCTGTTGTTCATTATTGTCACCTCACCATTCCACGGTGATAGATATCCATTCTTGGTCCCGACGGTTTATAAATATTGCGGAGGGCGCGTCGTCGAGAGCTCCCTTCACTTCCGTCGCTATCCTCCGACGCAATACTTATATACTCTCCACGGTCGATACGCACACAAGAGGTGGGTGACAGGTGCTCGAGAATCTCAAGTTCTGGAAGCGCGAGGAGTTCCAGCCGATGCCGGAATCCCCTGCGCACGATCCGATACAACGGTTCGAACCGTTCACGCAAACGGACCCTCTCTCTTCGGAATCGCAACAGCCCGATCCGTACAGCCAGTTGCGCACGCCGAACTATCCGCAAGCGCAACCGTTTCCCGGTAGCGCGCAGTCCCAGGCGTTCCAGCAACCCACGCACCCGCGCGACCCGGACACAGAGCTTATTCTCGCACGCCTCGACGCTATCAAGAGCGACCTTGATGCTATCACCCAGCGCCTGCGTCTGATCGAGCAACGCACCGATACGGGTCGCGCACCGCCGCGCTCCTGGTGAGCGGCAGATGGGTGAGCTCAAGCGTACGCTCGGCTTTTGGAGCGCATCGTCTTTCCTGTTTCTGAACCTCATCAATACCGGCATCTTTATTAGAAGCAGTATCAAACAATTTATAATCTCCA
>CAZIKW010000081.1:1676-6024 GCA_964540015.1 uncultured Methanosarcinales archaeon
CGCAATCGGCGCAACAGTTGCTGGCTCCTCATCGCTCATCGCGTGGATAGGTCTCGCTATCCTAAGCGTCTATATCGCGTTGTGCTTCGCCGAGCTCACGACGATGTTTCCCCGCGCGGGCGGTATCTACGAATTCGCGAAACAGGCGTACGGGCGCTTCACAAGCTTCCTCGTCGGTTGGACCGCATGGGTCATGAGCAGCATCGCGACCGCGCTCTTAGTGGTGGCGGCGGTTACCTACTTGTTGCCTTCCGGTGCATTGACCATCGGTGCGCTCACCATCCCAAGCGTCGTGGCGCACATCACACTCTCCATACTCATCATCATGCTGCTCAATCTCGTCGCGTACCGTGGCGGCGATGCGAGCGGTCGATTCCTTGTGTTGCTCGCCATCGGCACGGTCACGCTGATCCTGATCGCGGTCATCCCTGGATTGCGCGAGATTCACATGACGAGCTTCCCTGCGCTCTCGCTGCAGTGGAGCGCGATATTGCTCGCGGCATTCTTGCTCTCTGAGACGTTCTATGGGTGGGAATCCATCGGTTTCATGTCGGAAGAGATCATCGAGCCCGAGAAGACGATCCCACGCGCATTGATCGCGATGACGGTGCTCGTCGCTCTGCTCGCGCTGGGAATCGCTATAGCGACGATGGGTGTCCTCGGTTCGGATGCGCTCGCGAACGGTTCGATTGAGAAGCCACTCCTCGCGATGCTTGAGCATACAGGCGCCGCTCCGTGGCTGCTCTTAGCCGCGAACCTCTGCATCATCCTCACGTTCCTGGGCAATGCGGCAGGCAGCACTATCGGTTCGCCGCGCTTGCTTATGGCGCTCTCGCGCGATAAGCTCTTTATCGAGCAATTCGCGGACGTCCATCCCACGCGCGGAACGCCGCACAAGGCGATTTTGCTCCAATGTATCGTCACGGTGCTCGTCGCTCTTGTGTCGACGGGTGCGTATACGCAATTGCTCGCGCTCGTGGCGGCTCCGAGCATTCTGCTGTATGTCGCAGTGCTTGTTCTCGTGCCGTACTTCCGTTGGAAGAAGAAGGATCACCCGCGGCCGTTTCATGCACCGGGTGGGTCGTTCTTGCCGTTGCTTGTCGCGGGCGCGCTCGCTGCCGCATTTATCGCATGGGCATTCACCGACGTGGCGGCGGTGGGTCAATTGCGATTGCTTGGAAGCTTCCTGCTCTTCAGCGTCCCGATCTATTTGCTCTTGACGTACTTCTATGACCCGCAAGTGCTTATCCGTACGATGGACAGTTTCGCGGGCGCTTCTTTGCTCCTGGAAGATATTCTCGTGCCCACACGTGTGCGCCGCGAGATCCTTGAGCTCTTGCCTGACGCGCACGGCAAACGAGTGTTAGAGTTCGGCGCTGGCGTCGGAACGTTAACGAAACAGCTCGCTGCGCATGTGGGGACTGAAGGGTATGTCTACACGCTTGAGCTCTCATCGGGCAACGTGCGTATCGCGCAACGACGTCTCGCCCATATTCCCAATGTACACGTCATCCACGACCCGCACCTCATGAGCCGCATCCACCCGGACGTGAAAGACGTCGATATCGTCGTCGGTGTCGGGAATCTAAGCTACATGCAAGATATCCACGAGACGTTACGTTCGCTCAATCATCTCCTTCCCCCACGAGGCCGTATCTGCTTTGTCGAGTACGTGGATTTCTTCTGGTTCTTGCCGAATCCCAAATGGCTCAACGATCAAGAAGGCATCCGACCATTGTTTGCAGAAGAAGGGTTCGCCGTCTCTGTACGTACCAGACGAGGATTGTTCTGGAAGTACCGTTACATCAGCGGGATAAAAGAAAAAAGAAATGTGCCGTATATCTAGCGTAGTTGCGGGATAACTGCGCGCGACTCAGCATTGAGCGCTTTGGCGCGGGCGATCTCTTCAAGCGTTGGTGCAGCTTTCGCTTCTACACCGAATAGTTCCTCGAAGAACGTCGCATCATCCTCATAGTACGTTGTGACTGCATCCGTTCCCGTGCGGTTCTCGATATACGCGACCGCTTGCGCATAGCCGCCGAGTTCATCAACCAAACCGGCATCGTACGCTTCCACGCCCAGATAGAACTGGCCGTCCGCCAATCGCGCGACCTCATCGTACGTCATATTGCGGTTCGTCGCTATCTCGCTGATGAAATACCCGTGGATGCGATCGAGCTTCGCCTGCAGGAATGCGCGGTCGCCCGGAGTGAGTTCCGTGAACGGATCGCCGATATCCTTGCGCTCGCCCGCGACCAGGCGGCGGTACGTCACGTTCCAGTCGTCGAGGAATTCAGCGAATTCCATGTAGCTGCTGATCACGCCGATAGAACCCGTGATGCTCATGCGGTGCGCGACGATGTGATCGGTCGATGACGCGACCCAGTAACCGCCGCTCGCACCCATCTCGCGGATCCACGCGACCGTCACGATGCCGTCTGCGCGTGCGTCCTTGATGGCTTGCGCGATCTCGTCGCTTGCGACAGCAGAACCTCCCGGTGAATCGATCTCGATGATGATGCCCGTGATGCGATCGTTCTCGCGTGCGCGCTCGATCTGCTCGACGATCTCGGTGCTGCTAGCACCGCCTTCAGCGAAGAGGCCGCCCGCGTCAGCGGTGCTGATGGGGCCGTTCACGCGGATGATCGCAGTGTTCGCGTCCAGATCCTCGCTGTCGGCGCCGAACAGAGCAGCGATCATAGCGGCGATGATGAAGAGCACGAAGAGGATGATGATGCTCGTCCAGATGCGCGAGCGGTTCGATGGTTGTTGCGTGATAGGAGTGCGTGCCATAAGTGTGACCTCAGATAAGGACGGTGCGGACCGTGACGGTGCGGGTATTACTGAATCGCTCAAGCAAGCTCGGTCGCTTCAATGCGACGAGGATGGGTTCGACGATCCACAGCGCGAGCACGGGTCCAAACGGGATCAGGAACACGTTACGCGCGAACGATTGCCACAGCGTGAGCTGCGTGCGCGCACGGATGCCTGCGAGCATCATACCCGGCGTCTGCCCGAGCGTGTACTCGAACAGCGCGAAGTACGCGAACGCGAGCAGGAAGACGACGATAATCGCCGCGAACTCCGCGTTCGTGTACGTCATCGCCGTCCATGCGGTATTTTCCATACGCGCGAGCATAGCGGTGAAGAGTGGCGTGAACGGCGACGTGATGATGATATCCAGTAAGAGGATATCGAAGATGAGCGCTATCGCGCGGCGGCCGAAGCCGGCTGGCGTTTCTATCGATGCCGTGCGCGGACGGAGCAGATGCGCATACCCTTTCATACGCTTGCGTTCCTCCATTGCTGCTTTTAACCTTTCCGTCGCCACACCACCCGATGGATTTATAAAACATGGAGAGCTCCATGTCACGTATGGCATTCGGCAGCAAGAAACCACAACTGACTCCCCAGGAGCAGGAAGCGCAGGATCTCGCGCGCGTGCGCGGCCCGCGTGAGGATGAGCTTCTTGGTGTGCTGGTGCAGCGCAATGGTGCGTCGCGCTGTACGGTGCGTTGCCTTGATGGCAAGACGCGCATCTGCCGCATCCCGGGTCGTTTGAAGCGCCGCCTATGGGTGCGTGAGAATGATATCGTGATCGTTGAGCCGTGGGAGTTCGAGGGCGACGAGAAGGGCGACATCGTCTTCAAGTACCGTCCGGTGCAAGTCAGCTGGCTCAAGAAGAACGGCTTTCTGGACAAGATGGACGCGATGGACGAGTTCTAGACAGAAGTTTTTTCTAGTGTGCTTTGCGGAGTGCAGGTATGGGCTTGCTGGAAACGTTCTTTCCCACATACATGCGTGGACGACAAGAACGCCTCGGCGCTCTTATGGCCCGTGATGAAGTGCAGCGACAGCAACGTCTTGAAACCGCTCGCCAGTACGTCGCGAGCATACCTGCGGGTTCAGATATTACGCACTTTTTCTTTCGTACGTTGGATGCTCCCCGCTATGCGCTTTTTGAAAATCAGTCAACATTCCGTCAAGAGCACAGCGAGGTAGATTCCGCCGGGCGTACGCATAGCCCTTTTGCATTCGGCTTTCAAGCCCCGCCAAGGCGAGGTCCGCGTACGTACTTCATGGGTTGCACAAAAGAAGCGCTGGAATCGGCGCTTGCTGATACGCGAGTAGCGGATGTATTTGATACTCTCAATATCTCATTCGTCATGTATCCACAATGGAAACGTGATTTAGCGATGAAAGGCTATTTCACGATACCGGGATTTTCCTGAGTTCCTTCTTCTCCCTCTCCAATCGCCATGTTTCCAATAAGAACAGCAACACGCCCGCGACAATACACGCGTCCGCGATGTTGAACACCGGCCACCAGCGCAGGTCGATGAAGTCG
>CAZIKW010000082.1:0-6008 GCA_964540015.1 uncultured Methanosarcinales archaeon
CTCGGTTCTTTCGGTGGCAGTACGGCTGATGTACTGTTCGGTGTCTTCGTGAATGGCCTCATGGTCGCCATCAGCGCAGTCCTCATCTGGCTGTTCCAGTTCGAACCGACGGTCGTAGGACTTTTCAAACCAGGACCGGCAACTACCGTCGTGACGAAGCGCGCGGCGTCAAAGAAAAAGCGCTGAACGTGAAACGGCAATCCATCGTCGCACCCGAAATCCGCCTCGTGCGGTGGGTCGCTCTCCTGTGTTTGCTCGCTGCGATCGCTGGATTCGTCGGTGGAGCGTTGCTGTTGCGTCCAGACGCGCATCAGGCGATGATCGACGCGCTGCGTTTACGCACGGAACTCGGCCCTGAGGAGAATGTCGATGTCGTCATCTCGGTATTTCGGGTCACGGCCGGATTGATGTTCGCGATGGGTGTGCTCGCGCTTATCGCCGCCCGTGGATTGTATCGACGAGAAGAGCGAGGAAGAGGTATCGCGTTGTGGCTCGCTATCTTGCTTGGGCTCTGGTGGGGTTTTGGGGCTGCGAGCGTGGCGATGTCACCGTGGCGCTCGAACAGTGCGCTGGGTTGGACTGTCCTTGGGACGGTCGTGTGCGCCGCAGTCATCCGTGCCTTGACGCTACCGGCTGTGAAGCGGGTATTCGCACAACCACTGGACATGCGCGCGCAGCGCTTAAGAAAGAAGAAGCCCTCACGTCGATAATGGTTTTCACCGTCCGTTGCCCCCGTTGCCGTCACGACATGCTCTATCAGCCGATGAAGACGGGTGTCGTCGCCGGCAGCAAGAAGCGGTGCGTCTATTGCGGCATGACGTTTAGTGTGCACTCGAATCAAGTCGCGACGCGTATCGTGTGCGAGGGGAAGCGGGCGGATCCGAACACGGCGTTGTTCTAGTTCGGCCGGTCAGATATGGGTTGATAGGACGTCAGTGCCGCGTACAACATATTTCGCACGTCGAGCGGCGCAGTGGGCTGTTCGAAACTGATGCTCGCGCTGTATTCCGTAAGGATTTCTTGCATACTCTCGATCTGATGCGGTTTGGCCTTCTGCATCAACTCTGTCAACGCGCGAGTATGTGTTGGTATCTCATAGGGTTTTTTCTCTATGGCGCCGGCGTTGTCGCATATGTGGCGGATGAGCGATCGCGTCTCGATCTCCATCCATCGCGCCTCCTCTTCCGGTGTTCCTGTCGGGATGACCATTAGACATCGATGTTCGAGAGCACGTCTCCGATGAGTTCCGCTGCGCCGCTCGCGACGTCGCCGAGGACCTCCACGGTGCCGCTTGCGATGTTGCCGATGACCTCGCCGGTACCGCTCGCCAGATCGCCAAGATGGTCGAGCACACCGCTTCCTGTCTCAGCCGCTACAGAAGCGGTCTCTGCGATGTTCTCGCTGACAGCGTAGCCCATGGTTGGGATGACAGGATCGACATGCGGTATGCTTGGCGTATCATCATACAGCGCGCTCGCTCCGCCACCGCCAAACGATCCACCGCCTCTTTCTCCGCCGAATCCTCTTGAAGCGGAGGTGTCTGTTGTTGAGAAGAGCCAGACATCGAAGAAATCGTCGATGCCATCAACGATATCAGTACCGTTGTCTTTTCGTCGGCTTTCACGATACCTTTTGATGCGCGGCGTTATATCGTGTTTCGATCGCGCATACCTTTGGAATTGCTCAGGATCGAAGCTATCGAAATCCCCGCTCAAGATGAGCAGTCGCATCCCGAGATCGTGCGTTTTCTCTTCTCGCGCTTCGATACGTTGTTTCACCGATTCTCGCTCTGTGCGCAAATACTCTTGTCCTTGCGGCGCGATCGCGTATGCGTTTCGTTTGAAGAGGAGCAGGTAAGGTTGTTTCACGAGATTAACTTGATCATCAAGGACCAGATTATAGAGTAATGACGCTTCGAGAGGCGTTACCTCTTTTTCGAGTGTGACTCCGTTCGCCTCCAACCTGCGCAGAACGTGGAGATTTTGGTATTCATAGCTTTGCGATGCGGCCTGCAATGTCGCTTCCGCTACTTTTAGCTCGATATTCCTCTGTTTGCGGTAGTTACTCATGTTTTCGTCTCCGATGTGCCTGAGAGAGATCTGCCTGTCCTTTTGAAGATTTCTTTTCTATATGGTTGAAGAAGGGTAGTTCCGACGCCACAAACCAAACACATATAAAGCACTGGACGACCCGAAAATCAACGATTTTTCCGTCGAGAAAAGGCTTCCCCGATGACTGACGAGACTTCCCCCGATGCTGGACCACAGGCTCCTGTCGCAGGCATCATCGACCAGCCCATTGGCGAAGAGCTCCAACGCTCCTATCTCGACTACGCGATGAGCGTTATTATCGGTCGTGCACTGCCCGACATTCGCGACGGTCTCAAACCGGTGCATCGCCGCATTCTCTACGCGATGGGCGAGTTGTCCATGCGCTACAACCAGCCGTACAAGAAGTGCGCGCGTATCGTCGGTGAAGTCCTCGGTAAGTACCACCCGCATGGCGATCAGAGCGTGTACGATGCGCTCGTTCGTATGGCGCAGGATTTCAGCATGCGCGTGCCGTTGATTGACGGTCAGGGTAATTTCGGTTCCATCGATTCCGACCCGGCAGCACACATGCGTTACACAGAAGCGCGCCTGATGAAGGTCGCGGACGAGATGCTCCAGGATATCGATAAGGAAACGGTCGATATGGCGGAGAACTTCGACGGGTCGCTTGAGGAACCGACGGTTCTCCCCGCGCGCCTCCCGAATCTCCTGATCAACGGCTCGACGGGAATCGCGGTCGGTATGGCGACGAACATCCCGCCGCACAACCCCAACGAGATAGCGAAAGCGGCTATCGCATTGATTGAGAATCCTGGCATCGATCCGCTCGAGCTTGTCGCTATCGCTCCTGGACCGGATTTCCCGACGGGCGGCATCGTCTTAGGCAAGACAGGCATCATGCAATACTATGGCAGCGGCCGTGGAAAATTGATCGTGCGTTCTGTTGTGACGAAAGAAGTCGTCAAGAACCGCACGCGCCTCATCGTGCACGAGATCCCCTACATGGTCAGCAAGGCCGATATCATCACGCAGGTCGCGGACCTCGTGAAGGACAAGAAGATCGACGGCGTCTCGGACATCGTCGATGAATCCGATCGGGAAGGCATTCGCGTCGTTATCGAATTGAAGAAGGACGCGACGCCCGAAGTCGTCGAGAATGCGTTGTACGTCCACACGAATTTGCAAGTCACGTTCGGCGTCATCATGCTCAGTATCGTCGAAGGACGGCCGCGCGTCTTAGGCCTCAAAGATGTCTTATCTCACTACGTGCGCCACCGCCAATCGGTCGTACGCCGCCGCACCGCGTACGACCTGAAGAAAGCGAAAGAGAAGGAGCACCTGCTCGAAGGCCTCGTCATCGCGCTCGACCACCTCGACGCGGTCGTGGCGTTGATCCGCAAGGCGAAGGATGTCGAGACCGCGCGTATCGGACTCGTCAGCTCGTTTAAGCTCACGGAAATCCAAGCGAACGCGATCCTCGAGATGCGCCTCTCCCGTCTCACGAACCTCGAACAGGCGAAGGTACGCGATGAGCTCGGCGTGACGAAAGCGCTCATCAGGGAACTCGAGGATATCCTCGCGCACGAACCGCGCATCCTGAAAATCATCGTCGATGAGCTCAAGCACATCATCGAGACGTACCCGTCGCCGCGACGCACGAAGCTCCAAGACGGCGGCGATGCGGAGATCGACCTCGAAGACCTGATCGAACCCGAAGATGTCGTCGTCACCGTCAGCGATCAAAGCGGTGTACCCGATGCAAGCAGGCGTTCGCAGATCCACAAACAGTCGTCGTCACCGTCAGCGATCGGGGTTACGCGAAGCGTATCGCGGTCGACGCGTACCGCGCGCAGGGCCGTGGCGGCAAGGGCATTATCGCGAGCACGACCAAAGAAGAGGATTTCAGTCGCCATCTCATCGTCGCGAACACGCACAGCTGGCTCTTGGTCTTCACCGATAAGGGAAAGGTGTACTGGACGAAAGCGTACAAACTGCCTGAAGGCGCGCGCCAAGCGAAGGGCAAGCCGATCGTGAATATCGTGAACATCACGCCTGACGAGCGCGTACGCGCGATCATCCCGGTGCGCGAGTTCCCAGACGATCGCTTCTTGCTCTTCGTCACGAAGAACGGCTTGCTCAAGAAGACGGCGTTGTCCGCGTACGGCAATGTGCGCCAGAACGGCATCATTGCGCTCAACTTAGAAGAAGGAGATGAGCTCGTCGATGTGCTCCACACGTCGGGCTCCGACACGATCTTCATCGCGACCGCGGATGGTATGGCCGTTCGCTGCAGCGAGGACGAAGTGCGTGCGGTCGGCCGCGGTAGCACTGGCGTCATCGGCATCCGCATGGAGAAGGGCGACGCGGTCGTGAGCGCAGTGCTCTCCAAAGAGAACGAGACCATCCTCGCGATTACCGCGAACGGCTACGGCAAGCGCACCGCGCCCGACGAGTATCGCCACATCAGCCGTGGCGGCAAGGGCGTCATCAATATCATCACGAGCGAGCGCAACGGCAAGGTCGTGGCAGTACGCAGCGTGCGCGACAACCAGGATGTCATGCTCATCTCCAAGGGTGGTATCACGATCCGCACGCCGGCGACAGGCATCAGTCTCATCGGTCGCAACACGCAAGGCGTGCGCATCATGCGCTTAGAAGATAAGGACAAGATCGTCGCGTGCACGATCATCGACGGCGATGAGGAAGATACCGCTCCTGTCGCTATCTCGACGGGTGGTTAGAATTTCGGCAAGAAGTTCATCGGATGTTCAATAATCTCGGATAATGCAATGCCTTTTTTACGAAGGTTTCGTACGTGTTTATACCCGTCGGTATACACCGAACCTAAATTCTGTGGTGTGACGAAATGAATGAATCGCTTTGCCATAGCGCGTTGCAAATGAAATATCTTGCCTTGAAGCCCTCTTACTAAGTTCACTTGTTCTTGCACACATTCGGCGATGCCCTCATCAAGCGTGTGAAGCTCGCGAGTCACGCGCTGCGTGCTGTATTGCGTACGAATGAGTTCCGGATTTGCTTGAAACACTGCCGCATGACCTAGTTCATGAGCTCCGATGGATTCTAAGCTGGCTTTTGACCATCTCATATCGATATTTACTTTTACAATCCCGTTGTCGTCGTCATGCAAAAAACGCATGGCGACGCCATATCCGGAGCCAGAACCATACCCTCCGTATACCTTAGGCATTCTTACATTTCTCTGAGCGACATCACAGACATACGGCAATACTGCGGCTATCGCCACCGTTGCACGACCGACGATATCCGTCGCTCTATCCATGCGGCTCGGAATCCGCATCTCCCTTTTAACCCCTTCCAATCATTTAAATATCCCCTGCACGGTCTGACCGTCGATGGACACCTCACGAGTCCGCTGGGAGTATGTGCTGCTCGGCGTGCTGCTGATCGGGCTTTTCTGGCTGCGCCTTGAACTCGCGACCAGCGTCCCCACGCTCGACTACAGCGCATACTCGACGGTCCGTGAAGTGGATCATGTTCTTGAGACCGGCCGGCCGCTGCGCGAGGATCCGCTGAGCATCACCGGACGAGAGCGTCTCGGCAGTCCTGTCTTCACGTATCTTCTCGCAGTACTCGTGTGGTTCACACCGCTCGCCTACAAGATATTGCCCAACTTGTGCATGGTGCTCTTGCTTATCCCTATCTATGCGCTCGTGCGTCATCTGACAGGCTCTCCGTTCGCCGCGCTCGTCGGCGCTTTGCTTGCGGGATCAGGGCCTTTCGTCTTTGGCGCATACCTGAACGATCCGAGCCCGGTGCCGCTCGCCGCTCTCCTGTTTCTCACCATTCTCGCGATGCTCCATGACCCGGATAAATATCTCTATCCGATTGTCGCGCTCACGCTCGTTCTCACCTTCATCCATCCGCTTATCTTCCTCCTCGTGCTCTCGCTTGTCGCTATCACTGCAATACTCCGTC
>CAZIKW010000083.1:0-5996 GCA_964540015.1 uncultured Methanosarcinales archaeon
CGCGTACAGCACCATGAATCACTTGGCGATTATCCTGCTCGCGCTCGGACTAGGTGCGACCGCGGCGGCGCTGACGCACATCGTGATGCATAGCGTCGTCAAGGCGATGCTCTTTTTCACCGCAGGCATCCTCATTCACACCACTGCAACGCAGGATATCACGCAGATGCACGCGAAAAAGTGGTCGATGCCCGTCGTGTGCGCACTCCTCGGTGCCGCCGCGCTCGCAGGTATCCCGCCGCTCGCTGCAGCGCTCAGCAAAGATGCGGTGCTTGAGGCTGCGATGGCTGCCGGTGACGTGATGCTCATGATCGCGCTCGCGGTATCGCTTGTGCTTGGCGCGGCCTATCTGGTACGCTGGTATTTGCTCATCATCAAACCATCGTCGACGCACGAAGGTACCTCGCATACAGCGCACCATCCGACGGATGCGCGGATGCTCATTCCGCTCCCCATCCTGCTTACCGGAACGGTGTTCGGTGCGCTCGCCTTCCCGACGTTGCATCGCCTGGGCATCACCACGGAGCTCCATTGGGGTTTTGGCATCGTGTTGTCCCTCGTGTTCGCACTGACGGGCGGATTACTCGCATGGGCGGCAGTGCATAGCAAACTCTTCGATTGGCTCTCATCGAGTGCGCTCGCTCGCGCATGCCGCGCGCGATTCCTCGTTGATGAACTGGGTCTCGCTGTCGCGTCGGGTGTGGGCCGTGTTGGCGCGCTCGCATGGTCGATCGATGACCGCGGAGTGAACCGCTCTGTACGTGGCGTGGGCAACGGCACGGTCGCTTTCTCCGAACGCTTGCGCCGCATGGTGACGGGCCGCACGACGACGTACACGCTTGCGGTGTTGCTCGGTGCGCTTGGCCTCGTGCTGCTCTTGAGGTGGTCGCCGTGAATGTACTCGCCCTCCTGATCGCGTTGCCGCTCCTTGGCGCTCTTCTTTGCTTCTTCTCTGGTCGTGCTGCGCGTCATGTCGCACTCGGAGTGTCTCTGGTCACGCTCTGGCTTGCGGGAACGCTTTGGATGCTGTATGATACGGCGCTTGGCGGCTATCAATTCGTGCAGAACTCCTCATGGCTCTCCATTCCCGGTTTCGATATCTCGTTCCATATAGGCCTTGATGGATTATCGCTGCCGCTGATCGTACTCACTGCTCTGCTCGGTGTCGTTGCTGTGCTCATTAGCCAACGGGAGATCCACTCGCGAGAACCTGCGCATTATGCGACATTGCTCGCTATCATAGGCGCGATCACGCTCGTGTTCTCGGCATTGGATATGATCGTCCTCTTCCTCGCATGGGAAGCGGTCCTGGTCTTGATGTTCTTCCTCATCTTGCGCTGGGGACTTGAGAACCGCCGGTATGCGGCGATGAAATTACTCGTCTATACGGGCATCGGTAGCGCAGCGCTGTTGGCGGCAATCATTTTGCTTGCTGTCGGCACGGGGACGTTCTCGTTGATCGATGCGTTGGCGAGCGTCGGGAGCTTGTCCCCTGCTGTGCGCTTGACGATCTTGCTTTTGGTGCTGTTCGCGGCGTTGATCAAGATGCCGATCGTGCCATTGCACACGTGGCTCCCCGATGCGCACGTGCAAGCGCCGACTGCTGGCAGCATCTTGCTTGCCGGTGTGATGCTCAAGATGGGCGCGTATGCGTTGTTGCGCATCGGTGGTCCGTTGTTCTCGTCGACCCCTGCGTGGGTGATGATGATGCTGTTCTGGTTAGGGACAGTGACTATCGTGTACGGTGCGTTCGTCTGTTTGGCGCAGACGCATCTCAAACGCTTGATCGCGTACTCGAGCGTCGGTCATATGGGACTGGTGCTCGTCGCTATTTCCGCCGGCACGGTCGGTATTGTTCCCGCGGCCTTTGTCATGGTGAGCCATGGATTGTTGTCTCCTTTGCTCTTCGCTTTGGCCGGGTTGATCCACGAGCGTACCGGAACGTTCGATATCAAAGCGCTTGCCGGTTTGGCGCGCACGATGCCCGTGACTGCGTGGGCGCTCGCGATTGCGGCTTTGGGTTCGATGGGCTTGCCAGGCATGAGTGGTTTCATCGGTGAAGTGTCATCCATCACTGCTTCGTTCGCCGCGTTCGGGCTGCTTGGCTTGTTGCCGGTGCTCGGTGTGCTGTTGACGGGCGCGTATACGGTGCTCTTGATCACGCGCACGACATTGAATGCGGGTCACGGTACCGGTGGCACGGAGCACGGCGCGCACCCGCTGCCGTTCATTATCCTGTTCGTCGCTACGCTCGCGATCGGCATCCTCCCTTCACTGCTACTCACCGTACTTTCAACCTTAGGCTGATACTATGGATATCCTCACCACTCCCGCTGTCTTCGTCGCGCTCGCACTTGTGCTGTTCGCAGGGTTCTTGAGCATCGTGCTTGGTGCTCTGGATCTTCGACGTGGATTACGGCCGCTGGTGATAGCGTTGTTCGCGTTAGCATTGCCGTGCTTGGCGCTGTTCCCGAGCGGCGGGGCAGCGTTTGGCGGTATGCTCGCGCTTGATGGGTTCACCGTGGTGTTCGCCGCGCTCTTCATCGCACTCGCGATTATCGTGGTGCTTGCGCTTGAAGAGCCATCGCCTGCGCTCTTGGCCTCTGTCTGCTTGTCGACGGTCGGCATGGTGCTCGCTTCTGGCGCGCGCGATATCTTGCTCTTGTATCTGGCGATTGAATTGTCATCCGCACCCTTGTATGCGTTGATCGCTGGTCGTCGAACGACGGCGAACTTGGAAGCTGCGACGAAATACTTCATCGTGAGTATCGTGTCGAGCGCTTTGCTGTTGCTTGGTGTGGTATTGATCGCGGTTCCTTTGGGGACGACGTCGGTACCTGGATTGATCGCTGCTGTCGCGTCAGGTGTCGGACCGCTCGCGCTGCTTGGCGCCGCGATGTTCTTGGCGGGCCTCGCGTTCAAGATCGGCATTTGGCCGTTTAACCTGTGGATCCCCGACGTATACACGCTCGCTCCTGCGGAAACGGCTGCGTTCTTGGCTGGCGCGAGCAAGAAGGCCGCGTTCGCGGCGCTCTTACGTGTCGCGTTGCTGCTGTCGCCGCTGGTTGCGGATTGGACGTTCGCGATCTCTGTGTTGGCTGCGCTCACGATGACGATCCCGAATCTCATCGCTTTGGTGCAGGAGAACCCGAAGCGACTTGTCGCGTACAGTATCATGACGCACAGTGGGTACCTGTTGATGGGTGTTGCTACGCTGTCGGTGGCCGGGTATGCGGCGTTCACGTTCCATGCGATCGCACACGCATTCTTGGCTGTTGGCGCATTACTCGTGATCGGGGTATTGGCAGCGAACAAGCTCAATACCGTCGAGGAATTATCTGGCTTAGGGCGACGCAATCCGTTTTTGGCGGCTTCGTTGACGATTTGCTTGCTTGGGCTTGCTGGTATGCCTCTTTTGAGCGGCTTCTGGTCGAAACTGTACCTGTTCACGGCAGCGGCGCAAGGTGGGCTGCTGTGGTTGACGGCACTGGCTATCGTGAATAGCGCGATCGCGCTGTACTACTACTTCCGTATCATCCGTTCCATCTACGGTCGTGAGAATGCCGGTCGTACGCTATTGGTGCGAACGCCTGTCCTGTGGGCGATTGGTATCTGTGTTGGGTTGACGCTCTTGATGGGCTTATGGCCCGCGCCCTTTGTTGAAGCTGCGCGATGGGCGGTCGCTGCACTGGGTTAGCGAAACCTTCTTAACCCCCTGCGTCGCTAAAAGGCGCATTGGTAACAAACCTGACGAACGGCACGGATGTCATCGCGAATGCGACCGCGCCCTTGACGAATAGCTCTCTTTTGGGCAACGCATCCGACATCGCGATTACCGCGAGCAGTTTCCTCCCATTGGTGTTCGCGCGTTTATGGGATCTGATCGCTGCGCCGTTTCGCCATACGGAAATGCTCTGGATCATCTTCCCGCTCGCGTTGACGTTCATCGTGCTCGAGTTCTATTTCGATCGCCACGGCGATGAGGAGCTGGGCTGGGCTGCGGCCGTTGCGAACGCGCTGATCCTCTTGATTGTCGCTATCGATCTGATCAAGCACAGCTTCCATTACGCGACGCCCTGGGTGGTGTTGAAGGAGATAGTTTTGGCCATCTTCACTGATGCGGCGCTTCCTATCCCTACACAAAATCTTATCTTGATCATCTTCTTGGGCTGCGCTGGCGTCGCGATCACGGTCATCAATTACTATCACTTGCTGCCGAGAAAATTAGCGTTTGAGATGTCCGGACATCCGCCCGTGAATTTCCTCGCGTACTTCGCGATCGCCATCGTGTACACGGCGGGGACGGTGCATGAGATCCCGCTCGATATGCCGACGCTGGTCGCGGGCGCGTTGCTCTTCTTCCTGATCGTCCTCGGCGTGTTCCTGATCAAGCGAGGCGTGTCGAACTTCCTCGTCGGGCAAGGTCGCAACAACTGGTAGTTTTTAGAAATAATGGCGCTGGGCATCTTGTGGATGAAGCGTATCCACCACCATTGCGGCCACTTTTACGGTCTGATTATCGTTGCCGCATGAGATGCTGATGCTGTTGCCGATGCGTTCGGAGAATTTTCCGCTGATATCGACTGTTTCGTGGATGTGGCCGTGGAGGGTCAGGAGTGGTTGATGGTTCTCGATGAATTGGCGCAACGCGATACTGCCGACGTGACCGGGAGAGATGCGATCGAGGCTGGTGAGCGCCGGCGGTCCGTGCATGACGTAGATGGTATTTGTGGCATTTTTCGTGAACAACGGGCGTGCGAGGTCTTGTTGGATAGAGTCCTCAGCGGCACCATCAACAGGGATGATGTGCTTGTGCCAGGAATCGCCGATGCTCATGACGCCGTCGTGCCGGTTGCGTGTGTACGGGATCATGCCGTGCAGTATTTCTGCACCTCTCTCGTTGATGACGGAGAGATCGTGTTTTTCCCAATCCTTCATGACAAATGGCGTGATGGGTACCTGCGCATACCCGATAATCTCTGTGTTTGCATCCAATTGGTACCGTCGGTCCTGGAGATAGTGCATTCCTGTCTGGTCGCATACTGCTTGGAGATCGCGCTCTGTCGATCGCGTATCATCGTTGCCCATGACAAGGTATATCTCCAGGTCGGGTTTCTTGTTCTTCACCTCAGAAACGAGGTTTTTCAGCGTATCCCTGATGAACGCACGTTGCGTACTGATGAAACGTTCAAACGGTTGATCTTTTGGCGCTATGTCGCCACCAATCACGACTGCATCGATATCGGGTTCAAGCGCTCGTCCGAACAATCGGCGGTATTGCTCCCGATTCCCGTGGAGATCCGCGGAGAAAAGGATGCGCATCTTTTCCTCTTATTCTTCTTCGTCTTCGAGTTCCGCTTCGCGGTTGCGCGGGACGTTGAACTCGTTGATGTCCTTGCGCTTGCGCTCACGGCGGAGCTTCTCAAGCAATCGGTACACGGTCGAGTGCGGAGCGCCCGAGAGCAATGCGTCGACGCCTCGCTTCGCGGCCATGACGGATTCCGCTTGACCGATGATGCACACGGTCTTGCCGTAGATGCTCAGGTACGCTTCGGACAATTCCTCAACCGTACGGCGTGCTTTGCCGCCTTCGCCAATCACACGGCCGCGCATGCGCAGGAGTGGCTTCTTGCCGTCTGCGTAATCCGTGATATTGACGACCTCGAGCATATAGTCGGTCTTCAGAAGTAAGGTGGCGACTTCCGGATTAAAGCCGCGTGCGATAGCCCGGATGACCTCGTGGGCCGTATAGAGCTTGATCGAATCAGGTCCGGAGAGGGTGACTTCCCCTTCCTCGCCGTCCACGTGGAGCTTGACACCCAGCGCATCCTCGAGCTCACGCTTCGTCGCGCCCTTCTCGCCGATGATGACAGCCACGCGGTCCTTTGGGACCTTGACCATCTGCTGGTACGTATCCATATAAATGAGGGGAGCACATCTTTGTTTATAAAGGGTTTGGGTCGGTTGTATATGACGGTCGACGGAGATTTCCATCG
>CAZIKW010000084.1:0-5812 GCA_964540015.1 uncultured Methanosarcinales archaeon
CTATATCGTGATGGAGTCGGACGGCGACTTCCGCACTGCGACGAGCACTGAACGCACGCGCCTACGCACCGCGTTTGAGAGCGGTGAACTCGGCCGCTATCTCGCGCGAACCCGTTCTTTGACGCCCGCGTGGGAAGATCGTGTGGATGAACGAAATGACATTCGCGAGGGGAACTAAATGATCCGTGAAACTATCAAACCACGCAGCGCACCTGTGGCGCCTGATGGCCGCTGGCGCACAAGGCGCACATAGCGCATTCTCTCCTTCTTTTTCTCCCTTCATACGGCGACAGACGTCTTCTTATGTTCTCTACAGCAAAACCGCACGTCGAGGTCGGCATTCTCTTAAATCCGTCCAGACTGCTGGTGGCAAAGGAGTGTGTTTCCATGACAGAACAGAACTACCAACCCATTGAGCAACGCATCGCGAGCGCCAACGAGGCGCTCGAACGCGGTACGTACATGGCGGCAGGGCGTCAGCTCGGCAGCGGCTTGCTTGAGCTCGGTCGCCTCGTGCGAGCGGGGGATGTTCCAGAAGAACGACTCCTCGCATACAACGCGCAGCTCACGGAGATCGAAGGCAAGATCCTCGTCCGCGGCGGGAAGAAAGCACTCTCGACGAGGTACTTCGAAGGGAAGCGCTTGGCGACGAAGGGGCTCGAAGCCATGCTCGGGGAGACTCGTGTCGCGAACTTGAAGGAAGATACCCGTGATTACGCAGCGGCAGTCAAGCTCGGTGCGCACGTGGTAGCGTCGGACGCGAAACAGATGTACGGCGTCGCCAAGACGGGCGTCGGTGTCGGTTTGGGCAAGCTTGGGAGCTTACTCGACCGCGCGTCCAAGAAGCTCAACAAGAAGTAATCCTTCTTTTTTTCTCTCCCTCGTAACATTTAAATAGCCTCATCTCCGGTTTCCCCGCATATGGAGAGGTGTGGAATGCGGAACTCTCGTCGCGGTTCGATGCAGTTAGGTATCGAGACCGTTGTCATCCTGATCATTGCTATCGTGCTTTTGGGGAGTATGATCTACTTCATCAAGAGCCTGATTAGCCCTGACGACCTGCAGGCGCAGATCGGTAATGAGCGCGGTTGCGGCAAGACGATCATCCCCAATGACGCAACGCCCATCTTGCCCAAGCAGTACACGGTCAACCAAGGTGGCCGTTCTGATCTCGAGCTCTGTGTCTACAATAATTACGGCAAGACCGTAACGGACGCGCGCGTCCATTTCCTGTCGTGCCTCAAGCCTGACTTGACTGAAGTCCCGTCCCCGGAGACGTACTTCAAGGTCGCGTCGCTTGGCGAAGAATTCCCGCGTGGCGAGTCGAAACCCTACCAGCTGAAACTCGAGACGACTGCCGCAGTCACCGAGAATGAGCTTGGCACCTGGGTCTGCCGTGTCCAAGTCAGCCGCGACAAGGCAGCGATCACCGATACGAACCCTGGCGTAGGCCCTATTCAGCTTACGTTTGAGATGGAGTGAACGATATGGTCAAACGCATCATCACCAGACAAGAGGAATTTGAAATCCTCAAGCTCGTACTTGACAAGGTATTGTGGTTAGGGGTTATCCTCTTAGCGTTCGGGTTCTACCGCATCGTCGCATTATCGGAAAGCTTCTGGTATGGCTTCTCGATTATCCTCGGTGGCGCGGTCGTGCTGCTCTTGTTCGTGTGGATCCTAGTCAAGGAATACAACTACGCGAAGCGGTGAACGCATGAATCGCAGGTCTCCACTGCGCATCTTTCCCTCTTCGCGCGCAGGCGTCGAGCTCGCAATCAATACTGTGGTGGTATTAATTCTCGGCATCATCATCGTGGGCGGCGGCATCGCGATGGTGTGGAAGCTGGTTGACGGTGGTGGCGATCTTGCGGCCGACGTCACCTCATCACAACACGCGCGATTGGCGGAACTGTACGGCGACGGCCAGCTGGTCGCTGTCGCACCGCAATCGATTGAAGTGCGTGCAGGCGACAGGGGTTCGGTCGCGGTCGGGGTGCGCAGCATTCTCAACGACCCAGAAACGTTCACGATCCAAGTCACAGGAACGGGGCCTGATGGGTTAGAGGTTCCTATCGGAACGCAAGTAGGTTCTTGGCGCCTTGGCTATTTCGAGGACCTCGAAGTCCGTCCGGACGAGCGCGCGGAAGCCGCGATTGCCATCCTGCCGCCTGAAAATGCACCGCAAGGCACATACACCTTCATCGTCAAGATCGTGCGCGCAGACCAAACCCTCTACGACAGCGCGCGTTTCTTTACGGTACGTGTGAGATAGAAGGTCTTTATCGCCGCAATCCTAGTAACTTGCGTAACGCCTGTTCCTGGTGCGGCGCCGCAACGACGCCCTTGGACAGTAAGACGCCAGCAGCACCCAATTCCAAGGCTGTCTGCACGTCCGCGTGCGTACGTACGCCGGCACCAACAAGCACGGCGCCCTTTACCGCTTGAACGGCGGAAACAACAATTTCTGGCTGCGCAACGCTCACTGCGACATCCCCGCCGATGAGCTCCGGTGGCTCAATGGCGAACGCAGTGGGGGTAATACGTACGCCCGCAAACGCGCGCGCGAGCTCATGGAGACGAGCGCCCGATTCAGCGCAGACGATCACATCGAGCTTCTCCTTGCGCAACGCGACCGCCGCGCCGATAATCTCAAGGGTAGAAATGCGGCGTTCCGCATGATTGAGTAACGCGCCCTTCGCGCCAGCGGCTTTCAGCGCTTTCGCGGTGATCCAACCCGTGGTCTTGCCAGGAATGGCCGCATCGCAGTGTTGTGCGTACACAGGCAAATCGACCGCGTTCGCGACCGTTGCGATATCGGTCGCTTGCACCGCGAGGCGGATATCGTACCCACTCACTTTTGCCGCATTCTCGCACAGTTGCGCTAAGCGCACGGCCTTACCGCCAGTCCCTTGCGGGTACGTCTTCGTATTGATGATGACGACGGGTTTGCTCATAGCTGTTCTCCCAGGAATCGGGTATTTATAAGTTGCGTGCTGGCGAAAGCCATTAAAGTACCTGTAGGCTCCACTTGTCGTATGATCAATGAATGCTTCAGACGCGTCACCTATACCATTACAGAGCTCCTGTACCAGACGCAACCGACCGCTGCGGATGGTCCAATCACATATCGCTTCGATAAGAACTTCGTATTTCCGGAGTTCTCCGATGCGCATACCTTACGATGCGAAGGAGCGACGATCGATGAGGTCATCCAGCAGATGGCGGCAACCGGTGTGCACGCATCAAACGTAGAGACCCTTCCTTCTCCCAGGGTACGTGGCGACGTCCTTGAGACCCCGGTGGATGCCGTTACGTTACTTGAGTTCTATCGCGCCCAACAGGCGCAAGTGAAGGAAACCTTCTTGCCTGAGCGCGTGCGACGGCTCATCGAGCGCAGCACGCACGAAGATTACCTCATTGGCTAACTCATCGCCTACTCGGGTATCTGTTTTTTTTCTTCTATTGCGTCAACGGATGTCCTGTACGCATCATCTTTCTGAACCACCACAGTGATACGCCGATCATGAATAAGCACAGCCATTGCCCGATAGAGATCCCGAAGATCCCTGGGTCGGTCGGGTCCAGCGCACGCGTCGTGGTCACGAAGAAGCGCGCGACACCATACAGTCCGATGAAGGCCCAAAACAACACGCCCGGCGCCAATCGTCGCCACTGCGACACACCGAGTAAGACCAAGAACACTCCTAGGCTATAGAGTGACTCGTACAGTTGTGACGGGTGGCGGCACAGGTTGTCCACATGCGGGAACACGACACACCACGACACCGCCGTCACGGTTCCCCATAACTCACCGTTCGCGTAATTCGCCAAGCGCCCGCGTGTCTAAGACCTGATACGGGTTGATCTTCTGCTTGCGTGCCCAAAACCAGGTGACCATCGTTCCACCGATGATCGCGCCGTGCACGGACAACCCGCCTTGCCACACGGCAGGGATCTCGAGGATATGGTGCCAGTAGTACACGGGATTATACAACAAGACGTACGTCAATCGCGCACCGAGAATGCTCCCCATGATCAGGATGAGGGTATAATCCTCGGCTAATTTCTCCGTCAGATGGGGAATCGCGCCTTTGCGCGCTTCTTGCCGTAGCGCCCACCACGCTAAGGTAAACCCGAGCGCATAGACCAACCCGTACCAGCGTAGTTCAAACGGACCTATCGTGGCGATCGCGGGCGAAAGGTCCCAGGTGATCATAGGCACTCAGCGGAATACTTGGCCTAAAAGCTGCTCAAACTGCGCCTTGCCCATCGCACCCGACACACGGCTTACTTCTTTACCATCTTGCAAAAACACCATTGTCGGGCTGCCGCGGATGCCAAAGCGTTGGCTTAAGTCCGGGTGCTCATCCACGTTCACTTTCGCGAATAAGACTTGCGCATGCTCTTTGGAGGTCGCCTCGAACACGGGTGCGAAGATCTTGCATGGGCCGCACCACGGCGCCCAGAAATCCACTACCGTTCGTCCTTTCGCTGTCGAGCTCTCGAAATCCGTCGCCGTCAGTTCACGCATGGCAATCACCTTTTCTTTTTGGGCCGTAATCGCGTACTTAAACCTTTCTTCGTATCGGGTTTCCGATGCTTATGCAAGTGGCGCTTGAGCGCTCGCTTGACGCGTAAACGGAACTGGAGATAGCGGATTTTCGCCTCCACCCAACGGTTCTTATGGTATTGACGCAAGAGCAAGAGCGCAAACAGCAAGAACACGACCCCGGGAATGACTGGCAAAAGCGCTCCAACGAACGCACCGACGAGAAGCACGAAGACGCCGAGCATGGTCAGGAGATAGACACCGGCACGGTGGGCACGGTCGATAAAGGGACGTCGCTTGAAGTAACGGCGCAGAAGAAAGGTCGTGAGGACCAGGATACCTAATGCTCCGCCGATAGCAGCGAGAATGATGCCTGCTGTCGCCGCGCCGTGGAGAATCTGGGAATCGCGTACGCCCGCGATGAAATCTACCCACAGACCCTGAATCCATGAGCTGAACGTCATGCTCCACCGCTCAGGCGCGATGCGACAATCCCTGGTAGTTCTTCAGGAGCAAGCAACTCCTCTTCACCCGAACGCATGTCTTTGAGCTTGACCTTCCCTTCCGCAAGCTCGCGACGGCCGACGAAGACGACGAACGGAACGCCGAGGGCATTCGCGTAATCGAGGTTCTTGCTGATGCCGCGACCAAGCAAGTCGATGTCGGTCTTGATGCCTGCCGCGCGTAAGCGCTCAGCGATATCGGCCGATTCACGAACGGTTTGAATGGGGATGACATACGCGTCAAGCACGCTTGAGCGACCAGTATCCCCCGCAAGCGTGAGGGCATCGAGCATGGGCTCCAGGCCAAATGAGACGCCGATAGCCGGATATGCGTCGGGTCTACCGCAGAAGTCACCGATCATGCGGTCATAGCGCCCGCCGCTTGAGATGCTGGACGTAATGGAGCTGTCGGTGAGGAACGTCTCAAACACGATACCGGTGTAATAGGATAACCCGCGCGAGAGCGACGGGTCAAAGAGAATACGGTCATCGGCCGCAAGCGAAAGCGTTTCTTCTAAGCGCGCGAGGCCGTCGATTTCGGCACCATACCGCTCACGCACGGCAGCCAAGCGTTCAGCAGTGGTCGCAAGCTGCGCAATAGCGATAATGCCGCGCACCACACCACCGTCGATGCCGTTCGTCTCCAGCTCCTTCACGACGCCGTCCTCGCCGATTTTCTTAAGCTTGTCAAGGGTCAGCATCGCGCTCACGAGCTGTTCCTCACTCACCCCATCAAAGACGAGCATCGCGCGTAAGAG
>CAZIKW010000085.1:0-5729 GCA_964540015.1 uncultured Methanosarcinales archaeon
CGGACCGCAAGGCATTGGCGGCAGGCATCGCCGAAGCGGTGCGCGCGACGGTCGTGGACCAAGTCGGTTCCGTCGTCGTGCTGTGGCGTGAATATTAAGAGATAAGCTTCTCGAGATTCTCTACGGCTCGTGTGGGTGCGGCGTCCTTCTCTGCTCGTCGTCGCTGTTCCTCGATCGCCTGACACGCCCAATACGCCTTGAGCACGTCCGCATCCCGTGAATAGAACGTCACGTCCGTCTGTCGGTCCCGAGCGTAGAGCTCGCATGGCTGCACGCTTCTGCGCAGGAGATGCACCCACATGAGCACCGGATGGAGGTGTATGGAGACCGTGAACGAACTGCCATTCGCCTTCAAGTCGTAAGAGAACGACGGTTCGAGGCGATACCGCGCATCCCGTTGGTCCGTGCGCTCGAATTCTTGAATGAACCGTTCGAGCACCTTCTCTTTGAGTCCGGGGGGAAATGGTCGCGTCATGATGGGAGAACATCTCGCAGGGCAATATTTGAGCTTTGCGTAAGGCAGCACTTCTCTCGACGAAATACTTATAAACCTCGTCGTCGGGTTTCCGTCAAGGATGGGCAAGCCGAAAAAAGGTGAGGAGAAACCGGTCGAGGAGAGCCCGGTGGAGAAGGCGGGCTTTGTTGAGGAAGTCGGCGAGGAATACAACCTCGATGCGTTCGGCGCGTACGTAAAGACCGGATTCCCCAAACCATATCGGCGCTATCGCATGGTGTACGAGAGCCAACAAGCATCCCTTGAGCACACATACTTCTGGGTCTACAATCACACGACGCAGGATTGGGGTCACGGTGATGTGATCAAGACGCTTGACACATTCTCAGCGTCGGAGAATTCGAGTTTTTGGGGCTTGACGGAACAACGTAAGGGATTGCAGCAGGATAAAGCAAGCCAATACCTCGCCATCATAGGCCGCATGACGAAAGAGCTTTTCCAAGTCGTGCGCGAGATCCGCATCCTCAAAGAACGTTTGAAGCTCTACGAAGGCGCAGCTGCAGGAAAACAAGCTGATGACATCGCGCTCAAGGGATTGTGGGTCGACATGGTGCAGGGAGGCACGCGACAGCAGGCGAACATCTACACGATGGCGCAACAGCTGGGCTTCGGCACGTTGCCCGACCTCTTCTTCGCGACCTACGTGAAGGAAGGTGACGATGTCGCGAAAGTAGTCGACGAAAAGAACGGCGAGTTCAACGACAAAGTGCGCGAAGTCCTCAAGCGTACCCTCGCATCGTACCTCGTGTGGAAGACCGAGACGGAAAAGGAGATGCGCGTACGCGAGCGCTTTACGATCAAATACCTCAGGCAGCACTGGGCATCCATCCGCATGTACATCAGTTGGGTCAAGCCCTACTTGCGCAATGTCCAGAAACTCTCGAGCCCCGTCGATGAGAGCAGTCCTGAGCTCATCTCGAGTTTCGAAGGAGCGCTCATGGAGATCGAGTTCCTTGCACGCAAAGCTGTCGACGGCAACAAACCCACATCGACGATGCTCATCACGTTTCGCTACCGCGTGAAGCCGCAATTGCAGTTCCAAGCGGAATACCAACGCGGCGCTGTCCATGTCGGCCGTGTCGAGTTCACGATCCGCGCGTATGGTTGGACGGAAGAAGAGGTCAAAAAATACGTCAAATACCGCGAGCAAGAAACACTCGAGCTCCTGGGCATGGTGGACAGCTCACTCAAAGACGCGCTGGAAGCGCTCGGCGACGAACTCCTTGATTACTTGAAGGAAGCAGGAGAGGACGAGAAGCTCCTGGAGTCCTTGCGGATCAAAAAAAAGGCCGATGTGAAAAAGAACGAGCCCGTACCAGTCAACATGCTCGAGCCATTCATGGCGATCGTCGACGGCTTCAAAGAAATCGTCTTTTTGCCTGTCGGGGGCCAGAAAGGGAAAGAGGAGAAGGCGCCTGACAAGACCGGCTTTGGAGATAAGAAGGAAGCGGGCGGCGCCGCGTTCTGCGGTTTCCAGATCTTCAAGAACTACAAGAAAGCGCACGGGATGCCCGCATGGTAGAGTTCATGACCGGCTACAGCCCGCCGATGGATCGGCCGTTCGATGAACGACCTATCGATACGCTCGAACCGAAACGCGATATCGAAGCGCCCATTGTGCCGATCAGCGAACTCGGGACGACCACGTTCGACGGCTTGCAAGGCGGGATTTTGAAAGCGGTGGAGAATTCCATCCGCATGGGAACGAAGAAGATCCAGCTCGTCGTGGGCGGCAACCCCCAAGGCATGAGCGCGCTCACCGGATCGCACGGCAAGATCGTGCGTCAGGAATTGCGCGAACGCGCGAAGATCGCAGGCATCGAGATCACGGGAGTCGAGCTCGCGCCGCAGCGCATCAGCAACATGTCGGGATTGAGCCAGCAAGGCGGATTTAGCGAAGAGGCGCGCCGCGAGAACCTCCAGCACGTGAAAGACGCGATCAAATTCGCAGCCGACGTCGCCGGCGGCGGCGGCATCGACATCTTCAGTCAGGAGTTCCAGAGAGATATCTTAGATGCGAAGTGGAACAAGAAGGACAGGTTGTTTTTTGGAACCGACCCGAGCGAGCTTCAGGATCCTCGGAACGCCAAAGTCACGAAGTATCTCGTTGATTCCCGGACGGGCGAACCTATCCGGGGCTCGGGCATCGCAACAAACAGGTCGTTCGAACGCGTGAAATACGTAACAGCGAAAGAGGCCGGATTGTCAGGCCGCATCAATCCAGAAACAGGAAAGGCGTTCGATGACAACGACCCCATTGCGCCGAAGGAAAAAAATGACAAGAGTGGCACATTCGAAACAGAAACCGTGGATTGGAATAAGGTTGTTGAGGAGGCAGAAAAGAAAAAGATATCGCCGGAACGATACGCATACGATCAACAAGTCGAAGCCCAACTGCGTCAGATGCGGGGACAGCGAAAACTCTTCCAAGCAGAAGCGAATCAGATGTTTCAACAATACGAAGAATCCGCAAACCTGCTTCAGGTACTGCCACAAGAGATAGAGAATGAAACGGACCAAGCGAAAAAGACAAAGATGATACGCGAATTCCAGCACATTCGGGATCGCATGCCGCTGCTCAAGTCCCAGTACGACGCTCGTCAAGAACAAGCAGCCTCCGCATACGAACAGGAACAAGAGCTCCTCAAATCGAAGAACTATATCGAAGATCCCACGAAGTACGGCCAAGAAAGAACATGGGGGACGTATGCCGAAGCAGGCATCGCAGCATACGAGGAATCCAAGCGCTTGAAAGCGGAAGCAGAGAAAACCAAGCAGAAGGTGAAGGATATCTATGTCGGTCCTGAATTAGGCCATGCCGGCCTGATGTACGGCGGCCACCCTGAAGAGTTCATCGAGATTGTGAAAGAATCTCGAAAAAGAATGGCAGAGCAACTCAAAGCGCGGGGTATGGAAAAAGAGGTAGCGGAAACCGCCGCGAAGAAGCACATCAAGGGCATGCTCGATACGAGCCACTTGTCCATGTGGTACAAGCACTTCGCGCCAGAGAAAGGAGAATCGGAAGAAAAACGACTCAAGCGGTTCAACGAATGGATGAAACAAGAAGTCAAGCTCATGGTGAAAGAAGGCGTCGTCGGCGGCATCCAAGTGGTCGACAGCATGAACGGCAACCACGCGCACTTACCGGTCGGTCAAGGCGTGTTCGATATGGTCGGCCTCGTCAAGGAAATGCGCAAAGACGGGTTCGATGGGCCGATCGTCTCAGAAGGGCATGAGGAGGATACCATCAATCCCGGTCGTATGCTCACCGCGACGTGGGAAGCGTTCGGTTCTCCAGTAAAAACCGTCACGCCGGGACCCGGCGGTCCGCGAACGTGGGGCGGCGTGCAGAACTCCTACTTCGGCCGCGCAACCGGCGGACCGAACTATATCGTCGGCGCGTACGCGCCAAGCAATGATTGGCAGCTCTGGAGCGAGACGCCATTCGAGTGAGGTCTGAAAAAATGGCGAAATCCCTTCTCAAAAGCATCGCTGCGATCTTCATCGGTTTCTTCACGGTCGCCATCCTTTCCATCGCGACCGACACGATTCTCGAGAAACTCGGCATCTTCCCACCCATCGCGGACGGCCTGTTCATCACGTGGATGCTCGTCCTCGCGCTTGTCTACCGCAGCGTCTACGCGGTCGTGGGCGGCTATGTCACCGCGCGATTCGCGCCAGAGGACCCGATGAAGCACGTCTGGATCCTCGCCGGTATCGGCATGATCATGAGCGTCATCGGCATCTTCGTGGGATGGGACCTTTCGCAGCACTGGTACCCGATCATGCTCGCCGTCACGACGATACCATGCGTGTGGTTGGGCGGGAAGCTACGCGTCGGATAGCGTATCGATCGCTTCGCGCTGCCACTGTTTCCATTGGTATGCAAACGGACGCAGATAAGAGCGGATACTCGGCAGCAATTCCTCTCGTGGAAGCTGTGCCAACGGCTTCTGGTGCGTGAGGTGCGAGGCATCGAACCCTTGCGAGACGAGGTATTGAGAGCTCAGGATCGCGAGGATCGCGTGCGTCGTCATCTTCCACTTCGCCGATGGACTCGCCTCTTCCTCCTCAAGGCCAGCGCGAATTGCGCCAGCAAGCTTTCTTTGATACGTCCGTTCATCGAAATCCGACTGATGCATCTCTCGCTCCATCAGTTGTCCGACGCGCCTACTGATATGGCTCTCCCCCGTGCTGCGTTCCTGATACAAGGTGGCGAGGATAGCGTTGATGCGCATCGAACGCACAGCGATGCCTATCTGAGAAGCCGGGTAGTACGTGACATTCCGGAGTTCGGTCTCTAGACGTTCGCAAAGCGCAGTGCGGTCCATGACAGGACTGTGTGAGGATTCATTTTTGATTCTTCCTAAAACTTTAAATACCCCATTCCTCAGTTCTCGTCGTAAAGAGAGGTGAGTGGGCTATCGCGACGAAGGCAGCAGGCAATCGATTCTCGCCCGCGAAGCGGACTCATCACAAGATGCGCGTCCCGAAACAGGACGATATCGACGTCGCGACCCGTTTCACCGCCGAGGTGAAAAAGGAGCTCGGCGCGTTCCTCAAAGCATCCGTTCTCTTCGGCAGCTGCGCAACGGGCACAGCGCATGACGCGTCGGATATCGATGTCTTACTCATCATCGATGATGTGACGCACCCGATCACGGATGAATTGACACTCCATTACCAACAGCTCGTCGCGAAGACGGCGATGCGCATCAGCAAGCGCCTGCACCTCAACACGCTCAAACTCTCGAATTTCTTCGAGTACTGCCGCGAAGGCGATCCGGTCGTCATCAGCATGCTCCGTGACGGCCAAGTGCTCCACGATACGGGATTCTTCCTGCCGGCGCAGTTGCTCCTGCAGCAAGGCCGTATCCGCCCGAGCAAAGAAGCCATCTGGACGTACTACGCGCGACCGGAGAATACGCTCCGCAGCGCGCGCAAGCATATCCTCTCCGCATGCGTCGACTTGTACTGGGCTGCGATTGACAGTTCGCACGCGGCACTCATGAGCGTCGGCCAGGTGCCCGCGAGCCCCGACCATGTGCCGGAACTCCTTGAGCGCGCGCTCGTCCAGCGCGGCCTTTTGCCCGCGTCCGTCCCGAAGGTTGTGCGTGAGCTCTATCACCTGCAGAAGGCCATCACGCACCGAGAGATCAAGGAAGTGACTGGCCACCAGTACGAGGCGTACTGGAATGAAGCGCTCAAGGCGGTC
>CAZIKW010000086.1:0-5649 GCA_964540015.1 uncultured Methanosarcinales archaeon
GTACAGTATCTAATCGATAAAGCCCTGAAGAAATAATCGAAAAAATTTGATTTCTGAACACGCTTAACCCTTCTTCGGCCGTCCACGCAGCTTCGCTTCACTTACTGCCGATGCCAAACCTAACTTGTCAAGCAACCGTACCACAGCGATGCGCTCCGCATCCGCGCCCTGCACGACCGTCTTTCCTGTCGTATAGCGAATCACAGTGACGCCGCCGTTCTTCGCGCGCACGACCTCGTACGGGTTCGTCGGCGGATGGAAGGAGAAGCCGTGCTCTTTCAATGCTTCAAACGCGGAGACGGTCGCCGCATGATCGGGGATTGCCTGTTGAGCGAAATCACCAAGCGATGATTGCGCATCCGCACGGGTAAGCCGTTTGTAGCTCTCCCAGCTCTTGCGAAAGAAATCGTGGCTCTCGCGCCAGTGCGCGCCTAGGAACGCTTGCGTCGACGGATCGGCAGGATATCCCGAACCCAAAGGGCCGTGCTTCGCTTCCAAAGCGCGCATCGCGGCATCGCGACGTGTCTTTGCGATGATGGACGCAGCACCGACGATCGGATGGTTCGCATCCGCCTTGATCTGCGCGCTCAAGACAATATGTTTCGTCACGCCAGTCTTATCGAGCTTGTCAAGCAAGGCACGCACTTCCGCGGCATACGCCGCTTCGCTTCGAGTCGGACTATCGATGATCACTTTCGCTATTTCTACCCGCAGCGCCAACCGATGGATGAGCACCGCCGTCGTACGCGCTTCCAATTTATTCAAAGAATCGCCGGCGATATCCACTGACGCGTCGATCACGGCTGGCGCGAGCTCGATCGCCTCGAACGGGATCGATTCCTCGAGCATCACCGCAAGAGATTCGCGCTTTTGCGGCGAGAGCAGTTTGCTGTCCGCCACACCAGCGCGCTTCAATTGCTCTTCGCGTTCAGGCTCGACCGCAGCGATCGCCATGACCATCGGACCGAACACCGGACCACGGCCCGCTTCGTCAATACCGGCGATCAGCATACAGCGCGCAAGCAGCCACCCGCCATATATAGCTTCCGTTAGCAGGCAATACGTGTAAAGAAGTCCCCAAGGAGCTGCGGCAATTCTCGCACATCCTGACAAACCACATAACGACCACGACCGTAGAGCCCATCCAAGTATTCCGGTCCTTGCCGATCAAGTGTTACTGCGTACGGAATGATACCTTTCGCTTCCGTTTCCAAGATGGCTTTTCGCGTATCTTCAATTCCGTTCTGGTACATCTGATCCAAGGGTTGCCCGTCACTCACAACAAGAAGAATGTTGGTCTTATGAGGTGCTGCAGAGAGGTAATCAGTCATCCAACGAATTGCGGCCCCGTCTCTATTCTCATTGGATGCCTCCATACCTGCCAATCGATTGCGCACCTGCGGTACAAACTCTTCGTGGACGTCCTTATAAATTTGCAATTTGACTATTGGATAACTCCCTGTGAACCCCACCAAACTCCAAGTATCGCCCAGAGAATCTAAGGACTCTGCGAGAACTATGCTCGCAAGACGAGCGGAATCAATATTGCCACCAGCCATAGAGCCCGATAGGTCGACCAGAACACCGACCTGCACATCTCTCGCGATGACGTAGTCGTCGATGAACACATCGTCACGCGGGTATACACCCAGACGTCGATCGACAGCCATCTCGATGACGCCTTCTATGTCGATCTCCGATCCATCACAACTCTTCGTTCGTTGTGCGTGTTGGTTAGGGACAAGCTCCTCTAATCGCCGCTGCAACTTACGAATGATAGGATCGACTTCCCCTTTTAACGACTCGTAAGAGTATGAACCCCAGTCAGGTGCGAGACCCGCAGTATAGACCAAGTTCTCCTCGTGCTGTGCGGAAAGGTTGAGGCGTTTGTAGAGAGGTAGCTTTTCATCTGGCCTAAGTGCGTTTAGTTTTTTGACACTCGCCTCAATTTCCGCATCTAGCATCCGCAGTCGAGGAGTTTCACTCGCGGCCTGACGCGGGTGTTTACGCGAAGAAGCGTCCTGAAGAGAAGGCACTCCTGCGAAAGGCATTCCATAATCCGCCCCCCCAGAAGAACCCTCTGACGCGCCGTAGGTTAGACGTAGCGCGTGCTGGGCAATCGTTTCATGGAACGCATTTCCGTTCGGAGCTAGCTGCGTTATTCGACGCGCTCGTTTGCGCCATTGCCGAGCCTTCTGGGGTTCGAATTGAGCAGCGTGCTTGGAGATGCGTTCAAGAAATTCTCGATCGAGAGAAGCACGCTTCACAGTATCAGCGACAGCGCTGCGACGAGCAAACACATCCATTGTCTGATACAACGCTTCGGCGCGTTCATCGCAGACATCTTTTCCTGAAAGAACAGTTTCTTGGGTTGCATCCATCCCCACCATATCCCGTAAGGAAGCAGCCGCCGCCTCCACCATTTCGAGCGCAGTTTTTACGTCCACACCTTCAGGCACATAGATGCGGCTTCCATCTGTGAACGATGAGCCTTCTACGAGGTCTGCCATGTGCGGCGGGAGATGAGGATGACCCGACAGGACACTAATGGGTCGACCGGCAATCTCCGACGCTACTTTGTTGAGATTCATAGGATTTTGTCTGTCAAGTTCTTCAGTTGCTGATACACATCAGGTTCATCAGTCAGTGGCTGCAAGATAGCGTATTCCGCAGCACGGGCTACATTCATGCCGTTAGCGATAAGACTGCCCGCATAGACCAGCAGACGCGTGCTCGCGCCCTCACGCAACATCGTACCCTTGAGCTCTCGCGTCGCATGCCCGATCTGCACCAGACGCGCCGCAATGCTAGCATCAACACCACTTTCTCGACGAACGACATCGCGTTCAATGCTTTCTTTCGGATAATCAAAATCAAGCGCGACGAATCGCTGGCGGGTGCTCGGCTTCATCTGTTTGAGAGCGTTCTGGTAGTGGGGGTTAAAGCTCACTACAAGGAGGAATTTATCGTCAGCATCGATGACCTCGCCCGTGCGCTCGAGTGAGAGCTGTCGACGGTGGTCGGTAACTGCGTGGATAGCTACCTTCACGTCACTACGTGCCTCGACAACTTCGTCAAGATAGACGATGCCGCCATGACGAACGCCAAGCGAAAGAGGCCCGTCCTGCCAGTAGGTACCCTTCTCATTGAGGAGATAGCGACCAGTTAAATCTGATGCTTTCAAATCCTCTTGGCAAGAGACTGTGATGAGGGGAACGCCAAGCTTCCATGCCATGTACTCGACGAAGCGCGTCTTGCCAGTTCCCGTTGGACCTTTGAGCATAACGGGGAGCTTGCGCTTGAAAGCAACGTCAAACAAATCCGCTTCGCCGTCTTGGGGTAAATAAAACGGTTCTTTGCCAATACGGTAGGGCTCAAGCGGATCGACAACAGGAGAGGCAGAAGACTCCGCAGTCACTTCGACCGTCGGATTCTTAGTATCAGCATTCGATATCGTTACGTTGAACTTCGGCGTAATATCGATGACAGTGTTATTCGGTAAATCGACGCGACCAGTCAGGCGTTCTCGCCAGGTAAGCTTCTTCTCTAAGTTCATAATAAACCCCCAATATAATCACTAGAGAGTAGTTACTATTTAAATATATTTGGGTTTACTGAGTCGAGAAAATAACAAAATACAAGATGAATCACTTCCGCGGCTCAATCGCATCGACACGCAACGTGAACGTCAAGTCCTGCCCTGCAAGCGGGTGGTTCAAATCGAGCGTGACGGAATCCTGTGTCTCGCGCGTGATGCGCCCATCGCCTTGCGCGGTGCGCACATCTTGTCCCACTTGCAATGCAGTCTCCAGGCGGATATGCGTCGCATTGAGCTGCAGGACATACGGTCCGTTCTCGGTCTGCACGACCGTTTTGTCAAGCGGGTTCTGGCGCAAGATCAGCATCGTCGCATTCTCATCCGCAAGCGAACTAGGCCACGGCACGCCGTCAAGGACTGCATCCGTCTCGTTACGCATGGCTTCGATATACAACCCGGCAGTCGTGTTCGTGAGATTCGTGACGCTATAGATGAAATTCTCCGTCTCGAATACCTGCTTGACTGCGAGCGGTTTGGCGAGCTTCGCTTCGAGATCAGCACGCGGAGCCGATACGACACGCGGGATGCGTACCATACGATCATTCGTTATCGTTTTCGGAATGCTCTTGACAAGCTCCGCTTTATATGGGCCGTACGCGTCGGTCGCCTTGATGGTGACTGATTTCGTTTCCTTTTCTTTCATGCCGATGAGGCCTTGCTCGAAGCCCGCGATAAGGCGACCCTGCCCAAGCGTCACGGTCATCGGGACGAGCGAGGATACCGGACGCTGTGGCACATCCGCCGCGTGCAGCGGATCGTTACTGTCAAACACGGTGCCGTTTTGGTACGTACCCGTGTACGTGACGCTTACCGTATCACCTGGTGAAACAGTTACTGCCGAGCAGGCAGACAAGAGCAATGCGGCGAGGACAATAGCTATCAGGGAACTGCGCATAGGAACAGGACTATCCGGGGTCGGTTTTTAACCCTTGTGGACCTGAGTTCCTAGGGGTGAGGCGGGAAACCTTTAAAAACGGCCGACGGACTCTCCGTGTCAGCCGCCTCTATAGCTCAGCGGCAGAGCGGCGGTTTCGTAAACCGCAGGTCGAGAGTTCAAATCTCTCTAGAGGCTCCATTCTTTTTTTGATTCTTCGAACGGATTTAGGAGTAATTCTGGAAAACCTATTTGAAGGCCACAAGCAAACGACCACTATGACCTCGCCGAAACTCTCCCACGCGACGTTCGCCGGCGGCTGCTTTTGGTGCATGGTCGCGCCATTTGAGAATCTGACCGGCGTGAAAGCTGTCGTGAGCGGTTACGCGGGGGGTACGAAGGAAGACGCTACGTACGAACAGGTCTCGACCGGCGACACCGAGCATATCGAAGCGGTGCAAGTCACGTACGATGCTACGAAGACCTCGTACGATGAACTCCTCGACGCGTTCTGGCGTGGCATCGATCCGACGGATGCAGAAGGGCAATTCGCTGACCGCGGCGAGCAGTACAAGAGCGCGATCTATTACGGCGATGAGCACGAGAAGAAGCTCGCTGAAGCGTCCAAAAAGAAGTTGGGCGCATCCGGCATGTTCGACAAACCCATTGCGACAAAGATCCTTCCCTTCAAGACCTTCTTCCCAGCAGAAGAATACCATCAGGACTATCACAAGAAGAATCCGATCCGCTACAAGATGTACCGCATGGGCAGCGGCCGGGATGCATTCCTTGCGGAGACGTGGGCGAGATGAAATCTCACGAGAAACCAGACAAGGACGCGCTCAAAAAGAAGCTGACGCCTGAGCAGTACGCAGTGACGCAGATGTGCGGCACCGAGCCGCCGTTTCAAAACGCGTACTGGGATAATCACGAACATGGATTGTATGTCGATGTCGTTTCTGGAGAGCCGCTGTTTAGTTCACTCGATAAATTCGATTCCGGAACGGGCTGGCCGTCATTCACGAAACCACTCGCGGGAACAGAGATCGTCGAGAAAGAGGATAAAGCGCTGTGGTCGACACGTACTGAAGTGCGCTCCAAAAAGGCCGATTCGCACTTAGGACATGTGTTCCCGGACGGGCCGAAAAACGCGGGCGGGCTGCGCTACTGCATCAAT
>CAZIKW010000087.1:0-4918 GCA_964540015.1 uncultured Methanosarcinales archaeon
ATCCGTGACCCTCAAGCGTGCTAAGGATACGATAATATTCTTTCATGATGCTCTTTTGTTTTGGAGGAAGGGAAACTCCTTCATTCATGATGACGCGGGTACCGGTCGCCTGCATGATGGGTGGGAGAACATTGTAGATGGCGTGCTGTATGTGATTGATGCGCGTATATCTCCGCTGATGGTGCTCAATTAGAGCCTGGCCTTCGGGCGTGGTTCTATCCACGTAGATTGGTTCACGAAAATGCGCTTGGCGCACGTGCACGAGAACCCGCCGTGCTCCCGGCGTATCACAACGTAGTATGTGGTGCACATTGGCGTCTGTAGCGAGCGCATCCTCGATACGTTGGACGATCAGCTTGGTTTTTGAGAGCGGAAGGACGGATGACGGTTCGAGCGCGTATTGCTTGGGCTCGCGCAATACTTCTTGCCCGGAGACTACAGGCCTTATCCTGGCGCATCCCATCGTCACACTCGTGGCGATGGCGAGCGCCGCGATACCTTGTCGCATACGCATATGCGCGACGGGGTTGCGACGAGACTCATAAGCTTTGCTTGGGGGAAACCCATAAGAACCCCTGACTCGACCGCCTCCGGTATGGGCGTTGCCATCACCGAACTCCTCCCCACGCAAGAGATCGCTATTAAGGATCTCGCGGGCAAGACGCTTGCGGTCGATGGCTACAACATCCTCTACCAGTTCCTCACGACCATTCGCGGCCCTGACGGCGCTCCACTCTCAGACAGCAACGGGAATGTCACGAGTCACTTAACGGGCCTCTTCACGCGCACGACGCACTTGCTTGGTGCGGGTATTAAGCTCATCTTCGTGTTCGATGGGCAGATGCCCGACCTCAAGCGCAAGGAGATCGAGCGTCGCCGTGCACTAAAAGAACAAGCGACCGTGAAGTACGAGGAAGCGAAAGCGGAAGGCGATGCGGACGAGATGAAGAAGTATGCTGCGCGCACTGCTCGCCTGACAAAAGAGATGGTGGAGCAGGCGAAAGAACTCCTTGATGCGCTCGGCGTCCCGTGGGTGCAGGCGCCGTCGGAAGGCGAGGCGCAGGCGACGGCATTGGTGAAGCAAGGCCACGCGTGGGCTATTGTTTCCCAAGATGCGGATGCGTTGCTCTACGAAGCACCGCGCATCATCCGTCATCTCGCGGTCTCGGGCAAACGGAAACTTCCTGGTCGGCAAGCGTGGACGCCGATCGAGCCGGAACTGATCGAGCACCGTAAGGTATTGGATGAGTTGAAGCTCTCAAGCGCGCAATTGCGTGCGCTCGCGCTCTTGATCGGCACCGATTACAACATCGGCGGCGTCAAGGGGATCGGTCCAAAGAAAGGCCTGAAGCTCGTGCAGGAGCATGGCGAGGATTTCGCGGCACTTTTTGCAGCCGTCGATTGGGATGCGAAGTGCGATGTCCCGTGGCGTGATGTGCTCGATGTGTTCGAGACGATGCCGGTGGTGGATCCGGGCAAGGTGGAGTTCGGGAAGGTGAATCCTGAAGCGGTGCATCGTATCCTTGTTGAGCGTCATGAATTCTCGACAGAACGCATCGAGCGGCAGCTCTCGACCTTGCTCAAGTCGCAGGCGAATACGCAAAAGGGCCTGGGCGACTGGTTCTGAAACGGCTTTGTGATGGATATTCTTTTATAGCATCATGCCTGCGGATGGTGAATCCAAGAATCGGCGGAGGTCGAAAATGGAGAAAGGCATTCAGACCGTTTCAGCGCTTGTACTCGGCACCGTGTTCGTCGTTATCGGCATCATCGGGTTCGTGAACGATCCTATCCTCGGGATGTTCAGCGTCAACAACCTGCATAATCTCGTGCATCTATTAGCGGGTGCTGTGGCGATCGTGTGCGCCGTTTGGGGTGGCATTGCTGCTTCCCGCTGGTTCCATCGCATCTTCGGTAGCGTGTATGCTCTGCTTGCGATCCTCGGCTTGGCCGGTGTCGCTGCGGTGAGTGCGTTACTCGACATGAATATGGCCGACCACTGGCTTCACGCGGGATTCGGTGTCATTCAGCTCGTGATCGGGTTTGGCATGAAGGATTGATTTTTTCTTTTTTCGTAATCTCTTTAAATCACGTGTCGCTCCCTTTGGTATGAAAGTTCTCGAATTGCTCGGGGAAGAATTCCGTAGACTACGACGCGAAGAAGATGTCTACGCGCTCAGCAGTTCGTTGCTATGCCTTGCTGATGTGATAAAGGCCGGTACTGAAGGATACACTCCCCGGGGCCGAAAGTACGTGAATATCGGATACCTTTTGCAACTTGAACTTGTGCGCCAAGATACTCCGGTGCCGGGTGACTTCTCAAACGTTCGGTACTACCCAACACCCAAAGGTATAGAGTTGAATATGCAGATAGAAGGGATTGGAAAAAGGGGAAATGAGTAGGGCGCATATGCGACAACGGGAGAATAGCTATTCACACCATCTTCTTGGGAATGACTCGCCCGTATCGGAATTATCCGTCCTCGACATTGGCGCTGGCTTCTCGCACCCGTGGGGCAGTCCGCTTGTCGATGGCTTGCGTTCGCGTCAGGCGAAGACCATCAAGTATGTTGGCATCGATCTGGACCGGGGAGAGCGTGATGTGCTCCGCGCGTCGGGTCGTGCTGTGTGCCTCGATCACGTGCGGGATTTCTTCGCGAAAGGGAAGGCACGAACGTCATCTAGGGATTCCATCGATCAATTGAAGATGGTGTGGGACGCTCGGAACCTGCAATACCCGTTCGATGACTGCGTCTTTGATGAGGCGCACTGCCATATGATCGTGTCTAATGTGGTCGGGTACAGGCCGAGCCGGCAGATGGACTCCTACGTTGCGGAACTCGATCGTCTCATCAAACCACGAGGGAAATTCTTTCTTTCCGCTCAAGTCGGTTCACCGTTCTTCTTTGGTGACCCCGACCGGATACAGGATTTCGTTGCGGGCGCGGAAGCATTCACCGACGCGATGTCTCAGAAGGGATTCTCCCCGGAACTCATCAGCTACAGCAAAGAACGGGTCTTACGTTTCGTGCCCGGACTCGTCCCACACATACGGCACGCGGCACAAGATACGAACGAGGTCGACGCACGAATCTTCAGTAATTACAATGGCTACGCCGATACGTTACTCATCTACAAGAAGAATTGAGGAAAAGAAGGACAAGATCAGGACTACTCCTCGTCCGGGTCGTAGTTCGGTACGGCCGCCTTGTTGATGATCATGATGTCGCCGATGCTCTTGACGAGCCCGTGCGGCACGATGACACCCTTGGCGGAACCGAGGACCTTGTTGAGGAAGCTGTTGCGGGTCGCGCGGACGCGCCATCCCGAGACTTTGTTGTTCTGTAGGATAGATTCGTCGACGTCGCCGAAGTAATCGCCATTGTCCGTAAAGACCTTCATTTCCCAGGTCTCTGAGATCCGTTTCATGTTCAGCATATGCGCACCACCGATGTTTTGATTCTTCAGGAGGAACACCCGGAAAATCGGTATTTAAAGGTTGCGGTGAGTTTCGTCGTCTGTCTGAACTTCGCAGAACGCTTCAATCCACGCGAACTCTTATAAAACCCCCGTGGCTTCGAAGGCATATCATGGCACCTACCGACGCCAAACGGCCCCGCCAGGCAGCGAAAGAGCAAGTCACGACGCCTGCGCCGGAACTCACCACGCACCTCGCCGCGATGGAGGAGGAGAACAACCTCCTGCGCCAATCCATCGGCCAATTACGCCAAGAGCTCGACCGCTACCGCGCGCCAGCGCTGCTCGTCGCTGAGCTCTTAGAGCTTGTTCCGCGCGAGGGCCGCACGCTCGCGATCATCCGCGTCCCAAACGGCAACAAGTTCTTGGTCGATGTGAGTTCCGACGCGAAGAATCTCAAGCCGGGGTCGAGCATCATCGTCGAGCAGAAGAACCTCACCGTCATCGACGGTATCGAAGAGGGCACGAAGCACCAAATCGAGCAGTTCGTGATCATCCAGAAACCGGACATCGCTTGGAGCCAGATCGGCGGCCTTGCGAATCAGGTGCGCGATATCCAGGAAGTCGTGGAATTGCCGCTCAAGAAGCCCGAACTCTTCAAGAAGCTCGGCATCACGCCGCCCAAGGGCATCTTGCTCTACGGTCCGCCCGGAACGGGCAAGACGCTCCTCGCGAAAGCGGTCGCGCACAGCACGAACTCGACGTTCATCGAAGTGGTCGGTTCTGAACTTGTGCAGAAATTCATCGGGGAAGGAGCGAAGCTTGTCAAGGAGATCTTCGAGCTCGCACGCGAGCGCGCACCATCTATTGTTTTTATCGACGAGATCGATTCGCTCGCAGCGAAGCGCATCGAGCTTGGCACGTCGGGCGAGCGCGAAGTGCAGCGCACGTTCATGCAGCTCTTGGCCGAGATCGACGGTTTCCAGAATCTGGGCAACGTCAAGATCATCGGCGCGACGAATCGCAAGGACATCCTCGATCCCGCGATCACGCGACCGGGTCGTCTCGACCGCTTAATCGAGGTCCCAGCACCCGACATCGACGGCCTGCGCGAGATATTCAAGATCCACACGAAGGATATGCCGATGAAAAAAGGCATCGGCGTCGATCGCATCCTGAGCTTGATGAAAGGCTACAGCGGCGCAGAAGTGCGCGCGGTGTGCACGGAAGCGGGATACTTCGCTATCCGCGAGGATCGTAGTGTCGTCTTAGAGAACGATTTCATCCTCGCAGCGACAAAAGTCAAGCGCGACGAGGAGATCGAAGGCGACGATTACCTCAGGATGTTCGGCTAGCGCTTCTTTCGCGCAGCGGATATGGGTTGTTGTCGGTAGTATTCGGCCGGTGGCAGTTCATGCGGCCACAGGTTGGACAGCGGGTCCCAAAGCAGTTCCGAATACCGATCTTGTGCGGCTTTGCCATCACGTCGATCGTCGATGTC
>CAZIKW010000087.1:4928-5494 GCA_964540015.1 uncultured Methanosarcinales archaeon
ATGAGGGTCTCTTTGCGTGCGACGCGCCCTTCAAACTCCTCGCGCATAATGGGGTCGATATTTTTGTATCCTGTGAGGAGTTGTCCTACCGTGGCGATCACCGGTCCTTGCTCGTATCTGCGCTGATACGTCAGACGTAGGATGTCGGTGGGCACGAGGTGACCAAGCGAACCTATAGCGTTTCGGATATCATCCTCATCCATATCCGCCGTCATCTCCGAGAGAAAGAACTGATAGTCTTTCGGTTTAGCGAACGGGTTATTATCGAGATCGTACCCCTTGTGGAAATCCCGGAATGCCTCTTCAATCTCCTGTGCGGTACGGCTGATGGCGTACGAGCCGGCGGCGTTCGGTGTGATTGCTGTTCGGCACGAGTGGTATCCGGCGCCGAAACGAGCATCGAACTGGTGATCGGGGATGAGTTCAACGCGGATGCCTTCGTTGACTGCTGATTGCGCGAAGGTGAGTGTCGCTCCATAGAGCACCGGTGTATCGCCGAAGTACGCAAGCGCACTTTCGTACGTTCCCGTCAGCAGCATGTCGGGCGATATCAGCGTCCCTTTGGC
>CAZIKW010000088.1:0-5346 GCA_964540015.1 uncultured Methanosarcinales archaeon
CACCCTGGTACTTGACCTCTTCGAGAAGGACCGCTTGGAATGCGTAGCCCTTGACTTTGAGCGAGGACCAATCGACCTTGCGGAGGATGGATGCGCTAAACGCGCGGTAACCGCCGCTGATGTCCTTGACCGAGCCCAAATTGAGCATGATGCGTGTCACCGTGCGAGCTGCGGTGCTCTTGAAGCGCGGGAGAAGACCCCAGCCCTTCGCGACGCTGCCGCCGTTCACGTAGCGAGAACCGATCGCCATGTCCGCGCCTTCTTGGATAGCGGCGAGCAGGCGTGTGAGGTCCTTCGGATTGTGCTGACCGTCCGCGTCCATCTCATAGACAAAGTCCGGCTTCAAGGTCGCGAGCGCGTGCTGCATACCATGGATGTAGGCTGCGCCGAGGCCTTCCTTCTTCGTTCGGACAAGGAGGTGTACGCGGGGGTTCTTCTTTGCGTACGTGCGGACCAGGTTCGCGGTACCGTCAGGGCTCGAATCATCCACCACGAGCACACTGAAGACGGTGTTGTGCGTCTGCGCGGTTTTCGCGGTCGCACGGAAGATCTTGTCAAGATGCGCGATGACGTTGCCTGCCTCATTGTAGGTCGGCAAGACGATGACGGCGCGTTGATTGGTGCGTGACATGTGAACCTGAATCTTGTTTGTCATACGAATTCCCCCGGTACCATCGGGTGGATTGACGGTACCGAACCCCAGGATGTGGCGTTTACCACTCTTTCGTAGTTATGTTAGTGAATCTAGTATTTAAAGGTTTGTTTTGTTGTCCCTGCACAGTAACGAGTTCTTTGAGGCAATATCGTTTCATACTGCGCCAAACCCCGTAAAGGCGAACACTACTTGTCAGGTTGCCTGAGATATAAAGCTTGCCGTATATGGTGTATATGCTCCATATTATGATTTATAAATGCTCAGACGGAGAGCCCCATTCCCGGCAATTCGGGCTTCTGGGGCCGTTTCCTTGCAATCGAACACCGCCCACCCCTTGCCATTATCGGCTATAACGCCGTTTAAGGGCACTTCCTCCCCATCTGCCTGGAGGCCGGTCAATGCGAGCCCCCCGACCTTGCTGATCAGATCCATTTCGTACTGGCCTGTGGGGATCCGGATGCTCACGTTGCGCCCCTGGGGGCCGGCCCCAAGTTCAAGCGCTGCCAGGTAGTTCCCGTTCACGTACAGGGAGACTTGCTGAGGTGTCTCTGACGTGAGGGCGAATGCGAGTAGGACCTCCTCTTGGATCGTATCGATACGGGTCGTCTCACCGATGCACGAGACATCGACGACACCGCGCGCGAGATACTGCGACCACACATCGCTATTGCGCAATTCGTACACGGTCGCGTTCCCGCCGATATCGCCCAGTTCCTCGTCGCGCAACTCGTCCGCTAAGCGATTATAGCGATCCTCGCCACCGACGACACCGGATAATTGGCGGATGTCATCGAGCGTGATCTCGTACGCCTTGCGATAGAACGCGTTTTGCGCCGTGAGGTTCGCTACCTCCTCTTCAAGCGCCGTAATGCGTGCATCGCGACCCTCAATTGTGCGTTGCTGTAAAATGAACACGACGACAAAGAACGCGATCACGAGCGGAACAGCGATGACGAGCGCTGCGAGCGCACGGCTGCGGTGGAGGTGATGATCTGCCATTGCCGTCGATGCGGGACGTGGCGCTTTAAGTAGCTTTACCAGCCGCCGCGATAGTACGCCGTGCCGTAGCGCATATCTTGGGTGGTATAGAAATGCCCGTACGTCCTGTAGCCATAGGGCTGGTATCCGTTCCAGTTGGGGTAGTAGCTATGGCTGCCGTAGACGTGGACAGCGCCCCACGAGCCCTGATAGTACGACGCTTGCATGCCGTACTGATTTCCTGGATACTGCGGTGTCGGGAATCCCGAGTACGCGGATGCGCGAACAGCGAATATCCCGACGAGAATGAGCGCGACGAAGAACAACAGAAGCCTTTTCGCGGATACCATGCCTCATCCCTTTCTTCTCCGGTTTAAAACGATTGCTGGACTATATGTTTATATCTCGAAGCGAGGCTCCGTTTGGTATGGAGCGTATTGCCATCGTAGGTCGTGTCGGGTACCAGATACCTTTACGCATCGAATTTCGCAATGGCGAGATGATCATCGAGCGCGATGTGCATGAACGCCAAGAACGAGATCCCCACCCCTGCATCGCCGAACCATCTGGCTGTCGCGCCGCTGACGTCCGCTCGTTCATGAACGAGACGCAGGTGGAGGATATTCGTGCGCCGCTTGGTGGGCGCTACCATTCGCCTGTAGAACTCGCGTATAGGAATGAGCCGGCGGCGAAAGACCTTTCTTTGCCTCCTCGGGTGCAATATCGCTTCCCTGTGGATGTGCACACCTTGCGCGTGCTCTTCACGCCCCGTACGTATGACGTGGAAGCGCTCGATGAGAGTTTCAGCGATTGCGTATGCCGCGGTCTCATCTACCACGATGCCCACCGCGTGCGCATACCCTTTGATCTCACCGCTGTCGTCGCTGCGTTTGATGGCCGTACGCTTGATCTCGCGCTACCGCGTGAGAAGAAACCCTCTCCCTAACGACGACGGATAGCCAAGGTCCCGAAAGCATCTAACTGCGTGCGTGTCACGGTTTCCAGAGATCCAGCATCTCGCGCTCGATATCGTGGAGTCTCCCTGGAATGACGAGCGCATGCGGCGGTTTGCCGAAATGCACGTTTTCGATTGCGCGTACCGGACCCGCAGCGATATGCGCGTCAGGGCAGCCCAGACGAGCAACTCCGACGACAAGAAGGTCGGGCGTGATGATGCCTGTCTTCTCGTGCGCTTCCGCTTTTTGTATATGCTCCAGGCCTTCGCGTACCGTCATAAAGCGATTTTCGTCGGCTTTGATGTCGAGCAAGCAGAGCGTATGCAATCCGCGCGTGTGATTCTCCGCGATGCGGCGCAAGAAGCTCGTCGGCTCGAAACCGGGAAGCCAATAAGGAACAGAAACGGTGTGTCCGAAACGGTACAGCTCGAGCCCTGTCGCGCCGATCGCGTTCATGATACTGACGTTATGGATGACGCGCACTTCAACTCCAGCGCCGCGTGCACGAAGATACAGATCCGTATGTGTCGTCGCGCCGAAAGGATCGCCGATGACGAGCAACGCCACATCGCTTCGCTTCGCTTCTTCGAGGATACGATCGATGCCTGATTCCACGTCCGTGCGCGAAAGGACGGTGATCGGGCGGCCGATAGCCTCCTCATACTGGGGAATGGTGCACTGCAGCAGGCTGGTGTACCCTTCCAGATAGACGGCGTCTGCGGTTTCGATAACTGAGCGCGCTCGCACGGTCAGATCTTGCGCATCGCATAAGCCCGTGCCGATCAGCCATAACATAATCGCTCAAGAGTGAAGAAGGAGTTAAAAGGGTTCCGTCGGAAGCACCCCTCCCGAACGTTTTTAAAGCGTAACGGTGGGAATCGATGATATGCGTCCCGTAGCGGTCCTCGCTCTTACCCTTGGCTTTGTCCTCTTGCTCTGTGTACCTGCAGCGCATGCGGCATCGAACTACACGAATTCCTTTCTGCGCACACCTAACTACACCATAGAAATCGACAAGACGCCCGCTGACTCGCGTCATCCGCCCAAGATCACGCCGCCGCAATTGCGCTCAACAGACGTCATTGTCCCCGCACCCGGCGCTGCGGTCAGGCTCGATCCTCGCACCTGCCCGGGTGAACTGGCGCTGTGCTATCAGGTCCTCTCAAGCAATTACACGCTACCGATCACGCGCGGGAAGAATTTCACCAACGTCGGCAACTACACCTTCCCGTACCGTCGAGCGAGATTCTTCGCTTGCGCGGGTAACGATACGCGTTGTGTCGCACAGGCCCGGGGGTGCTCCTGTTTCGATGCCCCGCCGCTAGAGCCCGTCATCTTCACCGGCAGCGACCGCTGCACCGACACCGCGCACCAGTGCGAGGTAGCGCCCGGCTTCGTGACATTGTGTGATGGAAACCTCACTACATGCCGTGCGAAGTACGATGCGTGCGGATGTGGGCGGCATGCGACCTGCGTCTCCGCGGGCACGAACATCTGCCTCAACGATCGCAATGAGCTCTTCGGCTGCAAAGGGACGCTCGCGGAATGCCTGGCACGCTATGATTTGTGCTCATGCGGGCGCGAAGCGATATCCTCATACCGTCTCGCATGTGACGCGCCGCGCAGCCGCTGTGAGCTTGCGGGCGCGAAATTCCTGTGTGAAGGATCGTTCCAATCATGCGCGCTGCAGTACGATCGCTGCACGTGCGGAGAAACCTAATGCCTCTGATACGACGCGGCAAGACGTTGCGTACGCAGGATTTGATCGCGCAGCACTTGCGTATTCTCGAGCAATTGCAGTATGATAGCGGATTGTTCGCCGCAAGTAGCAAGAACGTATCGACGGGCTATGACAAGGCGTGGTTGCGAGATAATTTCTATGAATGTCTCGCGTTCCAGGCGCTTGGGGAATGGAACGTCGTGCACCGCACGTGTCGCGCAATCCTTAACATCATCGAGAAGCATGAGGAAAAGATCGACTTCGCGATTCGGCGTAAACCCGAGCACAAGCACGAATACATCCACGCCCGTTATCATCCTGAGACCTTCGAGGAGTTCTGGGAGGAATGGGGCAATAAGCAAAACGATGCGGTCGGAGCCCTGCTGTTCCTTTTCGGCGAGCTCGAAGGCCACGGTAAGAGCGTCATCGTGGACGAACGCGACAAGCGCCTCACGCAAAAGCTCGTCGATTACCTCGGCACGCTACGCTATTTCGAGGACGCTGATAGCGGCGTGTGGGAGGAAGGGGAGGAGCTGCACGCGAGTTCTGTCGGCGCGTGTGTCGCTGGATTACGCAGTGTACGCGCCGTGAAAGGCATTGTCGTCCCCGAAGCGCTCATCAAGAACGGTGAGAGGACGCTGCGCCACATGCTCCCGCGCGAAAGCCCGGGGAAGTTCGTCGATCTCGCTCTCTTATCGCTCATATGGCCATACGATGTCGTGACGTCGGATGAACGATCGCAGATCATCCAGAACGTCGAGTATCACCTCCTGCGTTCGCGCGGTGTCATCCGCTACAAGAACGATCACTACTACAACAAGAACCCGGATGGGTTCTCGGAAGAAGCGGAATGGTGTTTCGGTATCGCGTGGCTCGCCATCGTCCACGAACGTATCGGTGAGAAAGAGAAAGGATTGACGTACGTCAAGCAATTGCTCGGCACCATCGATGAGGACGGCCACGTGCCGGAATTGTATTTCAGCAATAGCGCGACGCATAACGCGAACAGCCCGCTCGGCTGGGCGGAATCGCTCTTC
>CAZIKW010000089.1:0-3640 GCA_964540015.1 uncultured Methanosarcinales archaeon
TGACATCGTCCTTCTCCACGAGCCGCCGCTCGATATGTGCGATCAGAGACGCGATGGAACCTCTTGCGGATCACAGGCAGCGGCTGCATTCGTGAAGACCCATAAACCCGACCTTGTCATCTGTGGTCACGTCCACGAGTCAGGTCCTTTTGGCGATAATCCGGCGAACGTCATGGGTGTGCACAGTATCGCGCATCCCGGCGGCTTGCACACGCTTGTGGTGAACCCGGGCAACCTGGGTAGGTTCGGCGGTTTTGAGTTCCCCTCATTCAAGTATGCGCCCCAGAACATCTACGGTACGTTCGTAGGTATCGATCTCGACGAGAACGCGACCGTGACACGCATGACGCAATACGTCCTCACTGCGCCGGAACGCAGGATCGGCGATGTGCGTACGATACGTGACTTCACTCTTCGACAACCATAACCGTCCGAGAGAGCGTAAGGAAAAAGGAAAGGCTGTTCTTTTCTACACGCCGACCAGCGTCACGCGGCGGTCGAAGACTTTGAGCACCTGCGCGTCGAGCATATCGAGCGCCCGATCGATGCAGCGTCGCACATCCCATTCTTCTGAATGCGCGTGGTAATTGCCGTCATCGGTCGAGAGGTGCGCCATGCACCCGACGCCCGATCCCGCACGCTTGATGTGCAAGTGCAGTTCCGCGCTGCCGAAGCGATGGCGGTGACGGCTGAGCAATCGCGTGCCCATATCGGCAAGCGTCGTGCGAATGAGTGAGGGAAGAGGTACCTCGGTTGAAAGACGGATGGTCGGTTCATTACCTTCGTTCAATTCCATCATACTTCTGCCACCTCCTTTGAGAATATGGCTTGCGGAAAAATCCTATTTAATGCTCGCGACCGATATCGGGATGGGTCGCAAACGTATGACAGAGCTCCGGGTTTGTCACCAGTCGCGTGTACAATTTCTCCGACGAGAAAAGAAATCAACACATCGTTTATGAAGGAAGATCACTGTTTCTTCTTCGCGCGTGATTTTGGCGTACGCTTCGCCTTTTTCACGGGCTTCTTTTTGCTTGTTTGGGGCGCCCTTTTAGGCAAGAATGGACGGGCCAATTCGACCATCGCTTCGTCCGACGTCTGCTCGACCCAAGCGACGCGGGTCTGCGAGCGAGGGCCCGAAAGCATGCTATTCGCTGACCGCTTTGCGCCAAGCTGCACGCTCGGCAAGCGGCGGCAGATGTCTTCGATGAGGATGAATGACGCTCCTTCCCCAGAGAAGACGAGCATCTCCGGAACGCCGATCGCGGCCGTCATGCCGGCGACGACGAACGCGATACGATACGACAGTACGGCTAACGCCTCGACACAGCGCGCATCGCCTGCGCGGGCACCCGCTTCGATGTCCGCATACGTCTTCTTCCCCGTCATCGCGGCGATACCGCTGCGCTCAGCAAGCAGTTCAGCGACGCGCCACGTCTCCGTATCGAGCGCTTCGGCAGCAGAGAGTAACGCAGCAGGATCGATCGCGCCGCTCCCTGTGAGACCTGGAATGCTGGCGCTCGCACCGAGGCCTGTCGCGACAGCGCGGCCTGCGTGGAGTGCAGTGACGGAAACGGTCGGTCCGATGTGTATGCTGACTGCGCGCAAGGGGTGACTTGCCTTCACGAGACGCAACGCCGCTTGGTACGCGGCCTCATGGATCATGCCATCGCCACGTAGCGCGTCATCGAACGCTCGACGGAGATCAGGATGGGCGGCAAGCGAATGATGCTCGAGGGGCAAGTCGCGATAGATGCCCGTTTCGACCACGCCGATGTGGTGGGCGTTGGGCAATTGGCTGAGCGCAGCTCGTGCCACTTGCGCCGCAGCAGGCAAGGAGCGGTGCGCGCGCAGCAAGCGCTCTAAACGCGCGGCGGTATCGTGATTCAAGCGCATCGTCGTACCGAACGCGCGACCACCGTGCGGGATGCGGTGTACGACCGCGAGGATATCGTCGATAGCGAGGATGTGCCGATTGCGCTGGAGATATTCGACGAGTTTTCGCAATGCGATGCGGTGGTCGATATTCCCCGTCGATTCGCTGTACGGCTCTTCGCCCGCGCGCTGGATCTCAAACACGCCATCAGAACGGTTCAATCGAGCGTACTTGCCCGCAGCGACAATCCGGTCCTTACGCAGTTGAAACAACAGCGCATCAGGGGTCGCATACAGGAGTAATAACGTCACAGCTCACCTCTCTACCCCAATCCCAGCCGTAAGGGATTAAGAAGCTTTCGTTCGTTTTCAACGCGCTTCGCGCTTCTTATCGCGCCCTTGCAGCACGACAACCGCCGCGAGCGCCAACACCACCACGAGCGGGAACACGAAGCGCGCCCAGCCGCCACTCACCGCGCCGGGCGTCTCGCGGACGGTATCTTGGTACTGCGTCAAGGACATGCGCTGCGAATATTCAGCAATCGTCGCACAATCGCTCTCAAGACCGCACACGCCGCTGCCCCACTCGGTCGCACAGCACATCTCATTCGTATCGGAGCATGCAGCGCCGCCCACATCGCACAGTTCAGAGCAACCCAATTCACCGCACGATGGTTCACGGATCACATACCCTGAGATCCCGTTATCGGGAAATAAGAGCGCGGCGCCGAACAGCGCGATAGCAAGCACCGCGAAATAGACGCTCGTATGCATGCTCATTTCTCCTCCGGTTTGCGCACATAGAGCGCCTCACGTAACAACGCGCAGGCCACATCGACATGCTTCTGTGTCGCGCGCGGAGCCAATTGTGCACGTGCGACCGCGTGCACCGCGCGCAAGACCCCGATCACGGTGCGCGGTCCTACTTCCGAGAGGAATTTGCGCTCATCGCCCTTCAACTCGCGCACGAACGCGACAACACGGCCCTCGAGTTGCGCATCAAGCGATACATCGACTTCGTTCGCGCGCTTCAAGTACAGCGAGACGAATGCGGCGTCAGGATCCGATACCTTGTAGCGCTCGCCCTTGACGATCTTCGTCGCTATCTGCTCGAACTCCTTGTCTGACGGCTTGCGTACGACGAACAGGAAATGGAACCGAGAGAGTAATGGGTCATCGAACGGGATCTGCTTTCGCAAGACTTCCGCACTGTGTCCGACGAACGATCCGGTACTGGGGTTCGCGGTAGCCGCCACACGCACGCGCGCGTCCAACTGCTCGTGTTTCGTGCCCTTATCATATGTCACGAATCCTTTCTCCATCGCATTGTAGAGCGACGCGAGATCTTTGGGTCGGATAAGGTTCAATTCGTCGATGCAGCAGATGCCCTCATCCGCAAGCGGAAGCAATCCTTTCAAAATCACATCCCCTTTCGCAACCGCGGAAAGACCGACGCCGGAAACCCCCGAACCTAAACCGAAACTGCTGATCGGCGCTAAGCGCTGCAATGAGCGCAAGATATCCGTCTTTCCTGTCCCCGGATCGCCGATAAGGAGTATGTGGACCGGGTCTTTGGCGAACAGCAAGAGGGTCATCGCGCGCTTGTGGGGCCCCATGCCGATGATGTTCGGGGCGATAAGCGCGCTGATGCGATCAAGGGCGTGCGGCGCGAACTTCTGGAACGCGACCTCATGTGCCTGCTGTGCGATACGCGTATTGATGCGTCCCAAGAACGCATCCACATCGCGATCGCCACGGTGGCTCT
>CAZIKW010000089.1:3650-5300 GCA_964540015.1 uncultured Methanosarcinales archaeon
GCGCTCGTGCCGAAGCGCTGGATGGCCGCGAAGCAGCGGTCGGTCTTGACATACTGTGTCAATTCCGCCAAATCCTCAGGCTCAAGGTACTCGCGCGCCATCGAGAGCGCTTCCCGCTTCTCGCCGCTGAGGGGCATGGCGAGCTTGAACAGATCACCGAGCGTCTTTTTCATCGACGATGCTCAGAGGGTGTGCCTTATGAGCTTTTCGGAGGAAGAACGGGTGTGAAGCCGTAACTCGCGGCCTTCTGTTCGACAAGATGCTCGACCGTCCAGTGCATACGTCGCGCGAGATCGCGCGCTTCGACCGTATCATGCACCGCAACGGTCCGTGTCTCTACTGCACGAATCCCCACATCACCAAATATACGTCCTGTTGACGGTTCGTACCCGATCGCACCGATGGTGAGCGGTGATTGATCAATTACATTCTCTATCGTGAGAGGCAGCTCACGTCGTTGCAGCGCGGAGAAATTGCTCGCGGTAAAAGGCATCAGGTCGATGGCAACCCCTTCCCCATTGATGCGTGGGTTGCCGAAGCGATTGCGACGCAAGCGGAGATGCTCGGGAATCTGCACATCGCGCACGAGGCCTTCGCATACGAAATCCACATCCACCTTCTCAGGGAGTGGGGTGCCGTAGAGAAGCTGCGCAAGCGTGCGCGCGACGTAGCCGCCCACAAGCCATACCCGCCCTCTGCTATTCGCGGCAGCGATACGTGCGGCATCGAGATAGCGAGAATCTTTTTCCAGCGTCTCACGGAGCAAATGCTGCATATCTGCGAAGGAATCGCTGTGCCGTTAAGAACCTTATGCGTCGCGCAATGCGAACAACGTCACTTTCCCGTCTTTGGTGCTCGCGATGACGCCCAGCCCTTTCGCCGTCGGGATCGTGGCGCCCCCAACGACCATGTCGCTTAATCTCGCGGTCCATCGCGCTTTACCTGCTTGCTCGCCGACATCGGACGTGAGGATGCTGCCGTAATGCCCTGCCTGGTTTACGATTCCTGCGATGCCTGGGACATAATCCATCATGTACGTTCCTTTGCCGTCAAGGATATAGAGTGAGTGATCATAGCTTCCCGCGATGACTTCCATCGAACCGTCACTATCGAGATCGGCGACGAGCGGGGTCATGGGTATCCAGAAATCAGCGGCGAACGTCCAGAGCTTCTTCCCGTCGAGTCCGATAGCGTGGATTTGGTCATCGCAGCTTCCGACCACGATCTCCAAGCGTCCATCTCCGTTGATATCGGCCAATGCGGCTGCATTATAGACGCTGCCGTTGGTGCGGTGCTCCCACACAATCTCACCGTGCTCGCTCACGCACACGACCGCGCCGGAATGTGTCCCGACGACGATACGCTCCTCTTCCGGATCGGAAAATGAGACGGGTGCGGCGGTGATAGGCGCTTTCAAATCGATACGCCATGCGACTTCTTGCGCGGCGTTGATGGCGGTGAGCGTGCCGCTGTCGTCGCCAAAGACGATGAGTGTCGTGCGTTTCTTTGGGAGTGGGATGACGGTGGGGGTGCTGTGCACGCTCGCGCGTACCTGGAATTCAAAGAGCTTTTTTCCCGCACCCGTGAGCGCAGTGAGGCGGTTATTGCCGCTGCCGATAACGATCTCCATATGTCCGTCGCCGTCGATGT
>CAZIKW010000090.1:0-2662 GCA_964540015.1 uncultured Methanosarcinales archaeon
AGGACGAGCTCGTGCGTGCGGATGCGGTCCGCGCCAGTGAGGACCGAACCCGCTGCGACGTTGATGCTCATCGGGTCGGTCAATGCATAATCGACGAGGCGACCCCATAAGACCGCGTAGCTTTGTGGATCGATATCGTGCGTCGGGCGATCCGCGATACCGTAGTAGATGACTGCACCGCGGCCGATGCGCTTCGCTGCGATGACTGGCTCTGCACCATCATTCGTGCCGACGGTCGCGTACACGATCGCACCATCACGCGCTTTCGTACGCAGGAGCTGTGAACCGTCGACTTGACCGAGGTCGCCAAGACCACGGAGGAGCGGATAGGAATCATTGACATCGAGGTCCAGGCGACCAACCAGGTTCGGTTGGCCGTTTTTGAGCTCGACTGGAAGGAGATCACCGAAATCGATGCGACCGAGATCGGCTTGCGCGAAGATGACGACGACCTTGCCCGCTTCCGCCTGATCTCGTAAGTCACTGATCACGCCAGGCAGCACGAACTGCGCATTGAGATCCTTGAGCACGTACATGTCGTGCTCCAGGTCGGGGACTTTCGGCGGCACTGCGTACTCCACGCCTACATGCGTGAACTGGTCGCCTGCGGCGCTGAGTGCGGGAACGACGCGACTCTGTCGCGCGTTCGTATCGCCGGAGATAAGCAAGACACGGACGTTCGCTTGCTCAGGGATACTGACGTAATAGATGTTATCCGTGTCGAGTTCGTCATCGGGGGAGATCGTGATCTCATTCTTGCCGTTCCCCACCGGAACCGTGAGGGAGAGGAGGCTACCGGGCTGTCCCGCGGGCGCGAGGATACGTTGCGACACTTGGACGCTGTCGCCATTGACCTCGAGCTCGAACTCTTCCGGTGTTGGGTTGAAATTCTGGATCTTCAGATCGACCGATGCGTTCTCGACGTTGACGCGCGCATCCACGATGCCGATATTGTCGCCACCATTGTCGACGGTGACGATCTCGACGAGGGCTCCTTTAGATCGTAGGACTTTCATACGCGCGGAGATGAGTTCCGGATCCTCATTCGCGCTGAGGATAAGGTCGCTCACGATCGTGACTTGGCTCTGCGGGCCTGCGTGTTGCGCCGCGATATCGAGCGCTGCGGGAAGGTTACCAGGCGTATCCGTCGGCTTGAGGTCTTCGATAAGGTCACGCGCTTCGCCTGCGGAAAGGCGTGGTTCACCGTTGTCCGACAGGATGGCCGGCGATCCTTGATTGACGATGACGATAGTGTCACCAGAGACCTTCTCGAGCGCTGCTTCGCGGATATTCTCAAAGACATCGTCGCCCTGCGCTCGCGTCGATGCGCTCGCGTCGATGATGACGATCGATTGCTGCACGAGCGTTTCGCGTTCAACGTTCAAATACGGTTTGGCGAGGGAAAGCGCGAGAAGCAGGATGATGAGGAGCTGGAGAATCAGGAGGATGTCACGAAACAAGGTGCGAAAGAAATGGAGCACACGGCTTTTCCCCATATCCTTGAGGATGAACATGAGGCTTGGGACCGCGACGTTGATAGGACGCGGTCGGATGAGATAGAGGAGGATAAGAGGGATGAGGAACCCTATCGCCCAGAGGACTTTTGAGGGGTCAAGAAAGAAGTTGCTCAGTAAGCCGCCCGCACCAAACACGCTCGGCAAGAGCACCATCTAGCAATACACCTCAGCCACCGACGGAGACGCGGCCCGGACGTTTATAAAGATTGCGTCGGGAAATAGCACCGGGGTTTTGCAGGTCACCCTCTCGGCCCCAGAAGTGCCAAAGAACAACAAATTCGTCTATACGTTGAGAAATAGTATCGACAGAATGTCACAAGGACAACTTAACGCTTCGTCACGAGCATCGCAGCGCCGAGAATGCCCGCATCGACACCGTGCTTACTCGTCGTGATCTTGGGCAAGTGCTTCACGTTCGAGAGGTACACGGGAACCGCTTTGGCGGCCGCTTTGATGAGATCCGGCCTACTGATGCCGCCGCCGAACACAATCAGTTCCGGGTCGAAGATACGGCACAGGTTCGCGATGTGCATCGCGACATGGTGAATAGTCTCATCCTTCGTCTCCTGCGCAGCTCGCGTGCGCGCATCCCACACGTCGCTGAAACGCTGCTCTGTGCCGCCTCTCGCTTTGTGGCGCGCCATGATCTTCGGGCCGCCGAGGAACCCTTCCCAGGTGCGCTGCGCCGTGTGCGGATCGGCGATGACGCGACTCAATTCTCCCGCATACCCTTGGCCGCGGTAGATCTTGCTATCGATGATGATGCCTGTGCCTAATCCCGTTCCCATGATGACGCCGATGGCGTTCTTCGCTCCTTTCGTTTCCGCCAATGTGAAGCAACGCGCATCATTCTCAAGCGCGACCACGCAAGTGAGCCTCAACGCTTTTTTCAGGTCGACGCCGTTGAGCGCAGGCACGTTGGGCAGGTCGAGGACCTTCGTCTTCTCGTAGATGCCAGGAACGCCGATGCCGACAGCCGAGATCTTCTTTCGATCCGGGGCAAGGGTGTTGAGCGCAATATCGATCTGCGAGAGAATTCGCTCCTTCCCTTCGGCCGCGAGCGTCGGCACTTCGACGCGCTTGATGATCTTGCCGTTACGCACGATGCCGGCCGCGACTTTCGTTCCGCCTAAGTCGATGCCGAT
>CAZIKW010000090.1:2762-5297 GCA_964540015.1 uncultured Methanosarcinales archaeon
GCCGTCAACGCGCCAGCGACCTTGCGGCCGTTAAAGAAGAATGTGGGCGTGCCCGAAACGCCGCGATCGAGTCCGAGTTGGCGGTCAGCGATAACGGTCGGCGCACGCAATTCGCTTGCGAGGCAATCATTGAACAAGTCTGTATCAAGATCGAGATCAGCGGCGTAGGCCCGCAGTTGCTCGATAGCAAGCGCATCCTGGTGCGCATAGAGAACATCGTGGTACTCCCAGAACTTATTCTGGTCCTGCGCGCATGCGGCCGCTTGCGCTGCTACGTACGCGTGCGTATGCGTGGGGAGCGGGAAGTGACGGAAGGAGAGACGCACCTTACCGGTGTCGATCAGGTTCTTTTTCACGTCAGGGAACGAATAGCGCGCGAAATCACCGCAGTACGGGCATTCGAAATCGCTAAAGATGACCACCGTCACCGGTGCGCTCTCATTGCCAAGCACCGGTGAGATGCCGAGCGGCACGTTGATGCGATCGGGGACCGGCGCCACTCTCGTAAGCGAGTGCCAGATGAAGAAACCGACGACAGCGAGAACGGCGATCACGATGACAATCGCGATAAGATTCTCTTTGCGATTCTCTGCGATCTCCTGTGCGGTCAATTCCTTCTTGGGCGGTACGAGCGGCGGTGCGGGTTCTGCCATGATATCACACGTCGCTCATTATGGCTTCATAACCCTTCCGGTGGGCAAGTCCACGTGCACGAGCTCCAGACGCTCGAGATCGCGCAGGATCAGCGTACCGTCGGACTCTTCAGAACCGACAACACTCCACCCTGGTGCGAATCCCGGGTAATCGAGCGCTTCAGGCGAGAGGAGGAGCGTGGGCGCTTTCGTGATGTTGTAGCGTTCGATTAACGCCCTGCCCGTTTGGCTGTTGCTATCGACGACCGTTTCTTGAAACGGCACGATGCGCGATTCGTTCAGAAAGGTGCGATACTCCGCTTGCGTCACGCACTCCGTGCAGGAAGTGACCATGAGGTACGTGGCTTGGACGCGGCCACCGACTTCACCAGTCGCGGCATCAAGGTATGGCGGGTTGAGCGTCGGCAACACGTACCATGCGCCTTCGTACGGTCCTGAACCGAACGTGATCGTGTACCCGACCGTACCCCAATCCGTGACGAGTTGCGGATATTCTTCAATGGTGGCATTGAACGCAATCGCAGGCAACCGCTGCGCGTTCGTGAGCATACGCGAATCCGCACGCACGCGTCCGCTCCACAACTCCCAATCGCCTTCCTCGATCTCGAGATTGATGACGTCGTCGAGCGCCGTCGCGTAACTACGGATATCGAAGCAGTCAGGGCAGCGTGCTGTGTCTTCAAGGATGACAGCGCGCACAAGAGGACGATGCTCGATGAGGGACGGTGTCGGCGGAGGCGTTTGCGTAGCGACCCGTTCCTCTTCCAAACGGTTGCTCAATATCGCTATCGCGATGATATTGAGGATGATGATCGCGCACAGGACGTACGCGAGACCCCATTCACGACTGTGCCGCAAACTCGCACCCCGCGCGCGCAGCGAGCGTCTGGAGCGGTTGCGCACCTGAGAGGGAATCTCCGACGGGGAAGACCCATGTCGGGTAGCCTTCAACGCCCGCAGCGTCACACGCCGACGGGTTCGCGTCGCAGTTCACGTACATGACGAGCTTGAAGCTCGCGCCGAACAATTGCTTCTGTTCTTGGCAGTGCGGGCACCAATCGGTGCCGTACATCACGACACCCCGGTCCGTGAGGCACTGCGCGAGCTCATCATGCTCGCCCGCCTGCTCTGGCGCGACGAGTCGCGTGATGCCCCAGAGCGCAAGGATACCGACGGCGAAGATGATCGCGATATTGAGGAATCTCTTGTTGCGCTGGCGGCGGTCATAGATGGTTCGCGATTTCTTATTGACCTCTTCGCGCTCCTGGCGCTGCGCTATACGTCGTTCATGTCGTGATTGTGCCATTGTTCAGACCTCTCTCGCTAAATGGACGCTATTCGTCTTGCCGTCCTCGATTTTACGGATGAGCTTTCTCGTTTCCAATTCCTTGAGCGTCACGCTGAGCTTCGCCTTGCTCAGATTCGTGCGCAATCGGAGCGTCGCTTGGCTGATGCCGGGTTGTTCTCGGACAGCTGCGATGATCTTACGCTCTTCTGGCGTAAGGATGCTCTCGATCAACGATCGGCGCTCGTCGGATGCGAGACGCGAACGCGTACCCTTGACTTCCTCTAAGATGGTGCGGTTCGTGCTATCAGAACGAATGAGATAGACGCCAAGGATGATGCCGAACGCTACGAGCAGGAACGCAGTCATGTCGGGGATCGCGACGGATGATGCCGCTTGCGGGCACAGAACTTCGCCGTTCTCTTCGAGTTTGCATTCCGCGTATTGGGGCAGCGACATCAGCTGCTGGACGCTGTTGACGCGCTCCGCTTCGAGGCGCTGGGTGTGCCCGATGGAATAGACTGCTGCGAGCAGAACAATGACGATAACGCCAAGGCCGACGACCTTCCCCCCTACCCTCATACGACGGGAAGACGC
>CAZIKW010000091.1:0-798 GCA_964540015.1 uncultured Methanosarcinales archaeon
AGGTCGGACCTTGTCCCTTGTCGCTGCAGAGGTAACCAAAATTCTGATCATTCGTGATCACCCGTCCTTGATCGAAACACAGCGTACTCCAAGCGCACTGTGTCGCCGCGTCACAGCAGATCGCTTCATGGCCGAGCATCGTGCGATTCGCATTGTCCCAGCACGATCCCGCTGGCGACGGTGTCGAGCACTGGTGGTAATCGCCACCCATCCAGAACCCGTTCGAGGTAGGACCGGTACACGTTCCTCCCGCGCTCCCACAAAACGCGCTTGTCGGTGTCGTTTGCGTGCTAGGCGTTGTGCATACGTTGCCGCCCGAGCAGAGGAGTTCGTCGACCCATGTGAGTGCATTATTCCTTATCGTGCAGACTTGGACCGTATTCCCTGTGCATCGGCGGTCCCATTGGTGGCAGGCAGGAGGCTGGCCGTTTGGTGCGCATATTCCTGTTGCACTGGTGCAGGCATTAGGCGCGACACAGGGCGTGGGTGTGCTCCATTCAAGGCAACTATCCGCATCGCTATTCCCGCAAATGCTTGCGCCACCAGGGCCACATTGCGTTGCGCCGGTCGTTGGGCACTCATCTGTGCACGATCCTCCGCCCGTCGATCCTGAGCAGTGCCAATTGCGGGCGATGCTGTCATACTGCATCGCCTGTCCTTCTGGGCATTGGTAGCAGTTCGTCACGATGCCGCACCCGGCACCGACGAATTGGCACTGTACGCATTCCGCATTGATATGTACGCTACCTGCGGGTTTATCCGTCACGGTCGTGCATTTGCTGCGTGGTTGCTGGGTGC
>CAZIKW010000091.1:808-5292 GCA_964540015.1 uncultured Methanosarcinales archaeon
GCAATACGTACCGCTTCCGCCGCCACCGCCAGTCCCGCATACGCCATTAGCGCATGTCGTTCCCGCGCTGCACGCGGTCGGTGTCGGGCTCCAATCGCGGCACGTATCCGTATCGTAGTTGCCGCACGTGCGCACGCCGCTCGTTCCTGAGCACGTGGTCGAGCCGGTCGCGCACTCGTCGGTGCATGCAGTGCTCGTGCCGTATGGGGCGATCGTCCAGTAGCGTACGTTGGGCGTCTGTGTCGCGGTGCGTGGACCGCAGATGAAGGGGCCGCCGACGGTATATTTCTTGCAGGAATAGATGATGACGTATCCGTTCGTGGGCGCATCGCTTGGCAGCACGACATTGAGCGTGCTATTCGTCCAATTGGTACCCGCCACTCCTGTCGACGAGAGCTCGAAGCGTGTCCATTGGCTGTCGCGCAGATAGTAGCCATAGCGCCAGATGTAGCGGCCATTGCCGCCGTTTGCGGTGACGCTGACGCCTGACGATCCCGTCGAGACGCTCAGGTACTGCTGGCCGTTGATGGGATCGGTCGCTGGAGCGTAGCCGGGAGGGGTGTTTGCGTCAGCGGGAGCTGCTGCGCACACTCCTGCGGTGCACATGTTTGAGCAGCAGTTCGTGTTCGCCGAGCACGTGCCGCCGTTTGCAGTACATACGTTCGTGCATGTAATGGTCGGCAGTGTGTTGCTAGTAAGTGGTGTGAATGCTCCGCCGAGGATAGGGACCGAGTATGCCTCAACAGGCCCGCCAGCGGTCTGTGTGAGATAGTACGCGGTCTGACTATCGCAACTCACGTCGAAAGTCCGCGTTGAGGGCCCTGCACGCAGTATGCTCTTCTCCACTTGGCTGATGCGCACAGCGGTGCCGCCGGAACTCGGCACAGAATACAACCAGAAATCACCGACCGTATTTCTCCCCGCGGCGTAGATGACGCGTTGACTGTCAGGCGAGAACATGAACCTATCCACATCGTGATCGCTCACCAGCGGAGTGTTCAGGTGCGCGCTCGCACCGCCGGTGATAGGGACTGAATACAGGTCGTATTGGGTCCACTCCAGCAGATCCGCTGTATACGCGACCCGCGTGCCGTCAGGAGAAATCGCGAACCAGACCACATTCGCTTTCTCCGCATTCGGATCGGGGTTGGAAACTTGTTGGGAGAGCTTTTGCACCGGGCCGCCGGTGATGGATACAATGAAGAGTTCATTACGCACTGTGGTCACTCCGAGATCGTCACCCACAAAGACCGCTTTTTGACCGTCGGGGGTGATGTTAAACGCCCACACATCGCCATCGGGATGCAATGGGCCCGAGATCTTCGTGACGACACCCGTCGCCATATTCTCGCTATAGAGCTCGTTTTGACCCGGCGTATCGAGATCATCGATGAAGACGCGCGGCGCAGTATTCGTGTTGCCGCCGCCGCATGTCAGTGTTACCGCAGGGCAGTTGAGTATTGGGAGTGTGTGGCCGGCGAGGGGCGTTTTTGCGCCGCCGGTGATGGCGACGGAGTACAGCTCGTCGGTAGAGCCATCAGCCAACGTGTCGGCGAGATAGGTGACGGTCTGGCTGTTACAGCTGATGACTGCGCCAAGCCCGTGCGCATCGAATCCGATATCAACATATGCTGGTGGTACGTATGCTTGGCTGATGAGGGTGGTGGTGCCGCCCGTGCTTGGAACGGAATACAGCTCGCCCTTGCCGATGGCGGTCCGGACCACGCGATAGATCACGCGTTGGTCATCGGGCGAGAAGAGATACCCTTCGACATCGTGATCGGCTGGGAGCGTATGGCTCAGGCGTGTTCGCGCACCGCCCGTGATGGGCACGATGTAGAGCTCGAACATCTGATCAAGCTGAGAATCATCACTATACGCGACGCGCGTGCCGTCGTTGGAGATGACATAAGAAATCACATTCTCGAAGAAATCGAGTGGGGCGGAGATCTTCGTCACGGTGCCGCCGGCGAGCGGTACGCTGTAGAGCTCCACTGTACCGTCTGTTGCCGCATCCGCGGTGTACACAACGTATACGCCGTTCTTGCTGATATCGAACGTCGTTACGTCCCCTTCTGCCTGCAACGGTCCGGAGAGCTTGACTGGTTGCGCGTTACCGGTGCGGCTGTAGAGCTCTTGTTTCCCTGGCGTATCCAGGTCATCGATGAAGATGGTCTTGCCGCAAATGGTGGCGCTCTCTATCTGATTGTATGCGCCACCGACGACATTTTGCGTGGGAGTGCGCACGTGAATGCCGCTGATAAGGGCGCTTGCGAGCAATGCTACGATGCACACGCCCGCGAGCACGAGGTAGGGGAAATGATCCTGCTTCGCCGGTTGCTTCCTCCTACCCTTCACGTCGATTGCTCGAGAGAGGCCGCTTTATAAGGGTTACGCGTTGCAGTCGAGAACGGGCAACTCCGTGCCAGAGAGTTGCGTAATGGTGCCGCCAGTGATGGGTGTGGAGTAGAGCGTTTCCGGTCCGCCGCTGATCGGCGTCACAACGAAGTAGACGGTTGTCCCATCGCAACTGATCGCCCAGTGTTTCATTCCATCGTTTTTCACTGTGCGACCTGATGCGTAGAGGTCTGCTTGACTGATTTTCACAACCGTACCTCCTGCCGCGGGGACGGAATAGAGTTCGAGCAATCCGCCGAGCGTGTAGTCCGTCTCATAGATGATCCGCTGGCTATCTGGGGTGAAGTCTCCGTCGGATACGACATAGTTCGCGAGTAAGGGTTTGCTGAGCTTTCGGACTGCTCCGCCCGTGATGGGAACGACATACAATTCATGCGGTCCGTGCCCGTATGGCAGGACGTTCGCAATGTACGCCACTTGTTGATTGTCGGGAGAAAGGAAGAAATTGACGACATCATTGTCCTGCGTCATGGGTGCGTTGATTTTTAGCACCTCTCCTCCGGTTATTGGTACTGTGTAGAGTTCGAGGGTGCTTTGCGCTTGCGGGTTCTCGTTATTGTATGCGTTATAGACGACGCGCTGGCTGTCTTTGGTGATGGCGAAAAATAAGGCTCCACCGTTCATTCCAGCAAGCGCTCCACCAGGAGAGATCATGAGCCCCGTGATTTTCGTGACGTGCCCGCCAGTCACGGGTACGGTGTAGAGTTCGAAGAGCTGCTCCGTTTCTGCATCTGCTTTGTAGACGACATATTGGCCATTCGCGGAGAGCGCGAATCCTCGTAAGGGAAAGATGTCTCCTTGCGGTTGCATGGGTCCTGAGATCTTGGTGATGACGCCGGTGGTGATATCTTCGGCGTACAGTTCATTCTTCCCCGGCGTGTCGCGGTCATCGATGAAGATGCGTGGTGGGTTGGGGTTGTTCGCAGTATCCGGCACGCATGCACCGTTTTCACTCAGGTGTTGTCCGTTATCACATGTTGTCGGTGGCGGCGGTGGCGGCGGCGGCAGTCCCTGGTCGTCAATAGTCGGATCCGGGAAGGTGACGCTGTCATCACCAACGATGATCGTATCAAGCGCCACCCTTTTGTCAGCGTTTTCTGGCTCGCAGTCGGTCGCCGCATAGAGTGCGTACGTTCTCGCTTGTTGCGTAGCGATGAGGGTTCTCGTCACAGGTGTTCCTGCGGGTGTGCAGTGGTATTGCGATCCTCCTTCCCGCCAGAGTTGGACGTATCCGACCCCATCGCTCGTGTAGGATACGGGAGCACCGCAAAAGAATCGCCCGAATCCGCGTGTGCACGTCGATGTTTCCGCGCTGAAGTGCGCGTTCGCGCTCGTCACAGGCACGCACGCTCCGCTGTCGCAGCGCTCATTGATTGCGCACCACGCATCGGTTTCGCATTGGGGCCTCGCATCCACGCAAGTGCCGAGGCTGCAGACGCTGGAGCAGCAGTTCGCATCGCTCGTGCACGCAGTATCGAGAGCTTGACAGGTCGGTGGTGTCGCAGTGCAGGTCGGTGGTGTGACGGGACAGTCGAAGACGGGTATTTGCGTGCTGGGGAGCGGGGTGATCTGCCCGCCATCGATAGGGACTGCGTATGGTGCGCTATACGATCCACCGCTCGCATGCGTGCGTGCGTAGTAATACGCCGTTTGACTGTCGCAGCTCACTTTGACGACGGGTCCTGGCACGTTCCACACCTGCGTTATCGCTACGGACGCGAAATCCGGCGCTTCGTCCGCTTGGCTGATTCTCACCGCACGCCCGCCAGTGATCGGCACGGAGAACAACTCGCTTGTCGCGCGTACGGTCGTCCCTGCGGTGTACACTACTCGTTGGCCGTCTGGCGAGAATAGCATGTTGAACACATCGTAATCGAAGGTCTTGTGCGGGCTGAGTTGTGTGGGGGTGCCACCGGTTATTGGAACGATGAAGAGCTCGAAATTATGCACGTTGCCGGTCGTGTAGGTGGGATCGGCGGTGTACGCGACATATTGGCTGTCCGGTGAGATGACGACCTCGTCGATTTGGGAACCGTCGGGCAACGGCATATTGAGTTGCCTGCTCG
>CAZIKW010000092.1:0-5287 GCA_964540015.1 uncultured Methanosarcinales archaeon
GGGAACTCACGATATTCGGTTGCTAAGATTCTGAAACATATCACAAGAAATTTCGGGTTGTGTTTTACTAGTTGTATTATTGGCTATATTCGTAGCGCAAAGCGATTTCGCTTTGTCTATCTCATCCTACAGCATAACAGACGTCTTAGGTCCGCTATGAACGTGTTCCATTCGGGTGAGTACCTGACCGCGCACACGGACCCTCTCGAGCCATGGTGTCGTGCGCCTGTCGCGGCAGGTGTTTGGAGGTGAGTACCGACGTGTCTGTTACACGTCAGCCGGAAGCGTGTCACGGAAACCCGAAGTGTTCCCGTCGACGCCCCCGTCGTGGTAGCGACAGAGATTCGCCATGTCTTTAAATAGTTTACGGTAGGGGTGGTGATGCCACCACATATAAGAATTTGAACGCATTTCCTGCGGTGATGCGACGCACTACGGCGACGATTGGCGCGCTTGCGCTCTTGTTTTCTGCTTCTTGTTCGACGACAAACGAGACGCGCACGCAGGAACGCGATCTGCCGCCCGCGTGCGAAAGATACATCACAGCACAGAAGCTTTTGCCCACACTCTTAAAACCATACACCGGCGCGACGCCACAGATTGTCGACGGAGACGTTCGGATGCAATCTTTTGCTGAGGGAAACGCTTATAAGTGACCTGTCGAGCCCTCGAACCGATAAGCGCCAGTAGTTAAATGGTATAATACGGCCTTGCCAAGGCTGTGTTCCGAGTTCGATTCTCGGCTGGCGCATCTGAGACATTACTGTTTCGCAGAATTCTTAAGTTCGTACCTGCCCTCTTGTGTAATGGCACCATACACCATTTCAGTTTCGGGAAAATCTATAGTTGATAAGCATACGCACGCGGAAATCGTCACACATCTCGGGCCGTACAGCGCCACAATCACCATTCCCGGCTGCATAGCAACGGAGTTCCAAGAAAAGTACCATACGTCCATAACCGCGTGCAAAACATTCGAGGCGCGCATCGAGTTCATCCGCAACGACCAGAAAATACAAGAATGCCAAGACCCCTGTAAGTCACCGGCACATCTCTTTGGCACCATTAGATCACTCGACGAGATACTTGTCAAGGAAGAGCATAAGTAGCGACCGCAGATGCTACACCGAAACCGGAGCTCCGCACATCGATGATCTCTCTACCCTCGCTCGCGTGGTTCGCGTTGGTACCCATTCTCCATTACGCGTTGCTCTACGCCATTTCCCGCAAACGAAAGACACTCTCCCTCTTACGCGGCAATTACGCCATCACCTATCTGGATTGGCTGTTCGTGCCGTTCAATGCGCTGATCCCAATCGCGACCGTGTTCTCCTGGAAGAGGTTCTTCCTGTTTTCTTTTGTCGCGTTGCTCACCGTTCTGGTACTGCACCATCGTTGGCGGACGATGGCGAACCGACCGGAGACGCGCTACTTGTGCGTGAGTAAGAAAGGATTGACGCCGGAAGGGATTGTTCATTTCGTATTTATGATTCTTCAGATCGCGCTCGTCCTGACGGTGTTTGTGAGCACACCTATATCGGCCTGGTATGCGGTACTGCTCGGGCTGCTCCTTGCCTATCTCGCCGGGTATGTGCTCATCATCAAGTATGTTCGCGGGTTACGAATCGTGACGAAGCCAGAGCATCCGTTCTTAATTGGAGGGATTGTGGTGGTGAGCGTACGATTGATTTTAGCAATTCTCACATGATACGACTACGTCACCCCAACATCGCAACAAGCGTCCCCGCGTAGTACGAGAGCGCGACAATAGCGATTGCGAAGAAAATATTGCGTGCAACGGTACGCACGATGGGCGCTTGTTGCACGAACGCGATCTGCACGTTCACGAACGCGAGGAGAACACCACCCCACACGAGGCTTGCGACGAGCGCGGGGATAAAGTCGAGAAACAGGAACGGGACGATAAAGCTCATCGTGAACAACGCTTTCCCAAGCAACGTCGCAAGCGCACCACGCAATGCCGCGCGCGCAGTCACACCACGCTCGGAGCGTTTCGCCGCGTACATGCCCAACGCGTCAGAGCAGCTGTCTGCCACCGCGACGCCGACGATGCCGGCAATGACGGCCATACGCGATGCGGTCGCGGCATTCAATCCAACGATGATACCGAGTGTCGTGAGCACTGCGGAGGAGATCCCGAACGCGTAACTGCCAAATCGGGCGTGCACGGCAGCAAGCAATCGCTCGTGGGGTGGGAAATTGCGGAGTGCGAGCTCGAAGTATGTGAGCGGAATCGCGTCGCGCTCCGCAAGCCCGAGCTTCGCTAAAAGAGCCTGAGCTGCACGAAAGTCCTTGTCGCTTTTGAGCTCAAGCTCGATGAACGACCCGAGACGCTCGACGTCATCGAGATTGATGACAATCCCTTTGTAGAGATAAATCGTACGGCGTTTGTGTACGGTAAGGACCTCTTCATGATCCTGCTCGAGCGCGCGCAAACGCTGCTCGTCGATGATCGCGTGCGTCGCCATATGCCCCCGGCCGTGACGCGCGCCTTCGCGATACGTGAAGAGCAATCGCTCGCCACCCTCTACGCGTACGCGGATCATCTCCGCAGATTTCGCGCCACGCTTGGGGCGATAGTAATGGTCTTCGTGCGTCGTGCTCCCTAATTCTTCCGCGTCCAGACGCAAGAGTGTCGCTTCCGGCACGACCGCACGGAACTTCAGCTGCCGCTCGTAGCGTGCGTGCTTGAGCTCCTCTTTGATGAGACGCTTGACTTCCACGAAGGCGTTACCGACGGGCGAGATTTAAATAGATTCCGTCGAGTAGATTTGATTCATACCACCGCGACGAGAGCCACAACGCACAAGCAAGAGACTCACTCAAGCATCGCGACGAAGGTGCCAGCGTAGTACGAGAGCGCGATAACTGCGAACGCGAACAAGATATTGCGCGCGACAGTGCGAGCGATAGGTGTTTGCTGCACGAACGCAATTTGGATATTCACGAACGTTAGGAGTGCGACACCCCACACGAGACTTGTGATGAGCGCCAGGGAGAAATCTAGCAGCAAGAACGGGATGACAAACGTTAGCGCGAACATCGCTTTTGCAAGCCACGTCGCAATCGCACCACGCAACGCCGCGCGCGTCGACACGCCACGCTCAGAACGTTTAAGCGAGTACATAGAGAACGCATCAGAGCAACTCTCTGCGACCGCAACCCCGACGATACCAGCGATGATTGCGGTACGTGATGAGGTCGCAGCATTGATGCCAACAACGATACCCAGTGTGGTGAGCACCGCTGAAGAAATCCCAAACACGTAACTACCGAACCGTTCATGCAACGCGGCGAGCAGTCGCTCATGCGGCGCGAAATTGCGGAGTGCAAGCTCAAAATACGTCAGCGAAAGTGCGTCACGCTCATGAAGCTGGAGTTTAGCAAGGAGCGTCTGAGCGGTGGGCCAATCCTTGTTGTTTTTTATTTCGATTTCAACAAATGAACCGAGGCGTTCGACATCATCGACATTGATAATGATGTTCTTGTACAAGTACACAGTACGGCGTTTGTGCACGGTGAGGACCTGCTCATGGTCAAGTTCAAGCGCTCGAAGGTGAGCGGTACCAAGAAGTTTATGCACCGCCACCCGTCCATTGCTGCGGCGTACACCATCACGATAGGTGAAAAGCAACCGCTCACCACCTTCCACACGCACACGGATCATTTCTGCGGAATGAGTGCCGCGTTTAGAACGATAGTAATGATCCTCGTGCGTCGTCGTGCCGAATTCCTTCGCACCCAGACGCAAGAGTACCGATTCAGAAATACGCGCGCGGAACTTCAACTGCCGCTCGTACTGCGCGTGTTTAAGCTCTTCCTTGATGAGCTGCTTAACTTCCACAGCATCGTTGCCGGTGCGTGCGGTTTAAATAGGTTCCGTCGAGGGCATGGACTGCCAGCATACAAGCGCGGATAGGCGATGCATGGATTGTTGGAGCACCAGCAAAAATATAAACGTCACAAGGGAGTTTCGCACATGCCTTTTTTCCGGATGATCGAAGAGACGTTTTCCCCATCCAAACGATATCATCGTCTGCTCTTAGAGGATTTTGATCGTTTTCGAAAAGAAATACGGGAAAAAATGAACGCATTAGATGTCGAATTTGTAGCGGCGAGCGAGCTCTACCAAGAGATCATCCAGAAGAAACAAGAAGCGGAGCAGCACAGTCTTCACGCATCGAGTTTTGATCTGCAAAAGTTAGCTGATGAATTGAAAGCCTACGTGCAAATACTGTTCTTTCAGCGTTCAATTATTTTTTTAAAAAAGATGCGAGAGAAGAGCTCTGCGGCGGAGGACTACCTTCTGCTCCTAGAACGATCCATATCCGGGCTTGACAAAGGCCTTTCTGAGAACATAACAAAGTACTATTTGCCTGATTTTCGAGCATTGCTCGAGTTTTTGAAAACCGTCGATGCATCACACGAGTCACAAGTGTTGCGATCATTTCGCATAGCCGTGTTCTCCGCCAAAAGCAGCCGCGATGCACCACATTTTCTACGGTCTCTCGATTTGGATGAAGTAAAAAAAGTCATCAACCTCCCTATAGAAACGCTTCGGATGGATGAAGAACGACTGGAAAAAATAAAAGGATTAGTGGATCAATACCTGGCAACCATTAGCCGTATGAGCGAATTTTCTACCATACCCGTCGGATCGGAGGTGAAGCGAGATGTCATACGCGCATTAGAACAACTCTTGTCGAAGGTTTCAGAAGAATACCGCGACGCGCACACATTGGTTGCCTCCCGAAACGCGCTTGACTGCACCGTCATCCCCCTCGAGGGCGCCCACAATCTCCTCACAGTTCTTTTTGAGAACAGTCTTGCCATTCACGGAACGTCGATGGGTTCAGCCGAGCATCACTTACTCAATGGCATTCCCACCGGCGGTCAGGGTGGTGCGAACTTCGTTATTGATGATCTTCCAGGATCGTTCGGCTCGGGTCCAGGACAATGTCGGTTAGTGACGACGGTGAACGCACTCTTGCATGAGGCGCTGCGGATGGGTGCGGCAGTGAAAATCGGCGGTGACGTTCTTGTGTATGATCACCATCTTATCATCAGGAACAGCGTAGGTACATTCGTCGCCCAAGTAACCACAGAAGCAGACATTGAACGCATCCCAGCCCTCCGTCATACGCGTGGAGCAATACTGCAAATAGAGCGCGATAGCACGGCAAACCTCAAAGTGCCGTGGGTTCTTGTGACACAACACAAAGGGTCGTACAACTTCAGCCAGACCTAGCCTGATGCGTTTGCCAAA
>CAZIKW010000093.1:0-5272 GCA_964540015.1 uncultured Methanosarcinales archaeon
CTACTCTAATTCCTGCAACTTCCTCAGCTTCGCGAAGATGCCCTTCTTCTTCATGAGTTCCTGGCGCGTCCCCATCTCGCGCACCTCGCCGTTCTCTAAGAGCACGACCTGGTCCGCGCTCTCGATCGTCGCGAAGCGGTGCGCGATCAGGATCAGTGTGATCTTTCCACCAAGGCCCGTAATCGCCTCGTGGATCTTGCGTTCGGACTCCGCATCCAACGACGACGTCGCCTCGTCGAAAATCAAAATTTTTGGTTTACGCAAGAGCGCACGGGCAATAGCGATGCGTTGCTTTTGACCGCCCGACAGTTTCACGCCGCGCTCGCCCACGATCGTATCGTACCCTTTGGGGAACCGCGTGATGAAGTCGTGCGCGTGCGCCGCTTTCGCCGCGGTGATAATCTGCTCGCGTGGAGCTTGGGAAGCGCCATACGCGATATTTTCCGCGATGGTTTCATTAAATAATTCCACATCCTGAGATACGACAGCAATAGATTCGCGCACTTCCTTGAGCGGATACGAACGTATCGACGCGCCATCGATGAGCACATCGCCTCCTTGCGGATCATAGTGGCGTAGGAGCAGCTTTACCGCCGTACTCTTGCCTGAGCCGCTTCTGCCGACGAGCGCGACGGTCGTTCTCGGCTTGATGATGAAAGAGACTTTCTTCAGGGCACGTTCGCTGCGCGTGCCGTACGAGAACGAGACGTCGCGGAACTCAACGGTTCCTTTCTTGATGCGACGCTTGCTTTGTACGTCGTCCTTCACAACGACTTCCGTCGACAGTATCCCGCCCAATCGTTCGATGGAAGGTGCCGCGTCCTGTAAGACCATGCTGATGAAATAGACGCGCACGAGGTTCGCGAACGCTTTCTCCGACAATGTCATGATCAAGACGAGCGAACCGGCCGTGATCTTGCCGCTCACCATGAGCCATACGGAGAGCGCGAGCATCCCGATGCGTGTGATATCGAGCACGATGCTCGTCACGACCTTGTCCTGGAGACCGAGCTTGATGCGGCGCATAAGCGCGTCGCCGTACTTCACGAGTTGCGTATCGGCGCGGGAGATTTCGCGTTCCTCGTTTGAGAAATCTTTCACCGTACGCACGTTCATGATCGATTGCGTCACGCTCGTTGCGAACTCATCGAGGTGACCATGATACTCCTCGCGGCTCTTTTGCGTCCTGCGCGCGGAACGCACGACGAGATATAGGAAGATCGGGACGAAGCAGAGGAAAAGCAGGCCCACTTCGTAGCGGGTGTACAGGAGCACGCCGATGGTGATCATGACCTGGAACGTCACGGGAAGGAGGCTGTTGGAGACTTGCCAAAACACATCGACAATACGCCCTTGGCCTTTGATGATCTTGCTCGCGCTGGCACCTGTGCCGTGCTCCTCGTGGTAGGAGACATCGAGCGCCAAGAGCTTGCGCAGCGTGCGTCGCGTGATATCGAACTCCGCCTTACGAATGCGCGTTTCCCATACGCGGTTGTAGCTGAGATCAACCATCGACATCGTGAAGTTCGCAGCGGCGTACCCGAGGACAAGGATGATGATGAGTTTCGGCGTCAGTCCGACAACAGGGTCGTAGGACACCAACTCGTCGATGATCTTCGTGTAGAGTAATGGCGGGATGATCTTGATCAGTTCGACGATCAACGAGATCCATGCCGTTGAGCGAAAGAATTTCCCGACTTCAGGGCTGAGCGTACGCAGGCGCGTCACGACGCGAAACGTATCACGAAGCGACATAGGCTCACTTCCCCGCCATGATTTCGATGATGCTGCCGGGTTCAAGAATGTGATCTTTCCCCACAGGCATCTTCGTTCTGACGTTGACGGCCTTAATGAAGTTCTTTCCAAAATCCGTGTGAAGCTTGAACGCGAACTCGAGCGCGGTCGCTTTGCCAGGCATCAGGAAACAATCCGGTAAACAACGGCCTTCTGAATCCTCGAGTTTGCTTACGCCACCCGGATAGATCGGCTTGTATTTGAGCAGATCGAGTACCGCATGATTCAAGACATCTTGCACGCCCGTCGATTTGTGCGCGGTGAGGATGCCGTTCTTGATGAAGTCGAGCGCGGCTTTCTGCTTCGCATTGAGTTTTCCCTCGTCGACGATCGTGAAGGAAGATTCTCCAGGAACGTAATGGATCAATCCGTGCTTCGTCGCTTCACGTAATGCCAATTCCGCTTCTGCCGAGCACGGCACGATGTGATAGTGCGGGTACGCGGCTTTCAAGCGTTCGTAATTCTTCTCCGCGCCCGGGATGTCGATCTTGTTCGCGGCGATCATCATCGGTTTCGTGCGGATGCGTAGTTCGCGCGCGACCTGGTGGCGATTCTCCGCAGTCCAGTCGATGATCTGCGTCTCCCCGAGTTTGAGCTTGTTGATGGTCTCGCGCGCTATTTCCTGGTCGACACCGAGACCGGACAATTGCTTACCGATGACCTTGTACGCGGCCTCGTGCGTCATCTGCGCTTGGCGACTCAATTTCTCCCACGAGCGGTTGATGACGTCGAGGTACCAGTAATCGAGTTCCTCTTCCAAAAACGTGACGTCATTGAGCGGGTCGTATGACAATGGCGTGACGGGTTCCCCTTTCGCATTCACACTGCCGGAGATATCGATGACGTGGATCAACGCGTCCGCTTGGTTCAAATCAGAGAGGAATTGCGCACCCATCCCTGCGCCTTCGTGCGCGCCGGGGACGAGTCCTGCGACATCGATGAGATCGGTCGGGACGAAGCGCCAATCACCGTTCACGTATCCGAGACGTGGGTGGCTGTGCTTGTTGAAATCAAGCGCCGGGTCACGGACTTTGACGAACCCGACCGCGTGGTTGGGCTTGATTGTCGTGAAGGGATAGTTCGCGATACCGACTTCGGCCAGCGTACAGGCCTTGAAGAAGGTCGACTTCCCTGCCGACGGCTTCCCCACCACGCCAATGAGCATAAAGCTCGCTATTCACAGTCTGTTTTTAAAGAATACGTCTGATTTTCGCCTTTTTTCTGGGGAATTTTGTTAATGAACCCCTTGGCGGTCAGCGATATAACGAGGAAACGAGCTCCTTGACGAGTCATACATAACCTATCGGCGAGCTCATTAACACTGAGTGGTGCATCCTGTAGCAGTTCCAAAACCTTCTTTTTATTGCCACCAATATACCGTATTTTTCTTGTGGGATAAAGGAAGCTACGTTCAAGTTTTCTTCCCTGACGGCCCAAGTCAATTTCCGCGTATGTTTCGCGTAACTTCAAATAATCTCGCCAAAAGGATTTCACGCCTGAAGATAAAATATGCAGGTAACCGTATCCCCCACGACGTTCTTTGAAAGAGGCATCATAGTCAAGAAGTCGGCAAATACGATAGAGATCGGCCGCCAAGGAGGGGTTTTTCAGCCCTATGACAATCATGGAAGAATCGATAGATCCTTCGTCAATAATGAACGCTATGAGAAATGCCAAAAGATTTTCACGGGATTTTGAAAACAACCCTTCCGGCACTCGTGCAGACAACGAAAGAAAACTTCTCGAATTCAATCCATAATGCTGAAAAAGAACCCATGACAAGAACGACGGACAATACGTTCTCGTTTTGTCGCGCTCTAATTGATTATACCGAAGGTCGCCGCATAAAGAAGTGATCTTTTTCCGGTAGAGATCCATGTATTCGGCATCATATTGCCGATAGCTGAAATACGGTCGACGGTTTCTTTTTGCATCGACCACAGTTCCATCTGCGATATGATGTGCAATCAACATGTCGAATATTGGTGTTATGCGAAGAGGAAGTTTCGGGTTCTCGATGTAATTGTGGCTCCTCACGGATTTGTAGGAAATAACGTTATCTTGCAACTCATAACGTGAAATCTGAAGTAGGGAGCAAAGCGTGAGGAAAATTTCAAGTGAGACGAATTCAGGATGGCTTGGTTTGAGAAGGTTTTTGAAAGAGGAAAAGGAGACGCGGTGTTCTTTCTCAACAAGGGCGTGCGCCGTATTTTTTGTTTTGAACGTACGGCGCATCTCATCATTGATACGCCGTAAGAAATCAGGGCGTAGACGAATACCAATTCTCGGACCAAACTCCCAAATATGCACAACCTGATCCACATCAAAGTGAGCTAACGGTTGTTTATAGGGTCTGCGGGCGCATGTCCAGTGCGTTACATTTGACTGCAATCGAATATGGTGACAAGGATGTGGAAAAACTTAAATAAAAAACGTATGATGACATATGAAACGAACAGTGACGGAGGCCCAAATAATGGCACCTACAGGCTATCACGTCAGCGAAAAACTGATCCTTTCAGGCCACTACATCCAATTACGAGCTGAGGTCCCGCTCAACAGCGGCATCCAGAACCTCTACGATGCGTACAGCGCGGGGTACACTATCGACGTGATAGCGGCGGAAGAAATTGATCTGGGTCAAATCCGAACGCGGTTTTTCTCTGCCGACGAGGATGCACCCATACGCCTCAAAGGCAACGACCATCGCGCGATGCTTGACGACATCTTCGCGACGCATCTGAAGCCCGCTGCGTGAATCGGCGGTTCTCGACGAGAGAGAAACCTTTAAATACATAAGTGTATTATCTACACGAACTATGACAGAACTGAACTGGAGCCGCATCGAAAAACGCCTCGCGCAAGAGGGATACGCGGATGAGCGCATCCTGCCGCTGCTTCACGAGATCGACGTTGAACGTACAAAGAAGAACGCAATCATCCTCGCGCACTACTATCAGATCGCACCGATCCAATTGATCGCGGATAAAATTGGAGACTCTCTCGCATTGGCACGTGAAGCGCAGAAGCTGGCCAAAGAAGGAAAGAACGGTTTGATCGTATCATCCACCGTCGAGTTCATGGCCGAGATGGTGAAGATGCTCAACCCCCAAAGCAAGGTCGTCATCCCGGGCTTAGGCGCCGGCTGCTCTATCGCAGAAGGCATGAACGCGTCGACCGTCGAACGCATCCGTGACGCGTATCCGAATTCCGCGATCGTCGGCTACATCAACAGCAAGGCCGCGACATTAGCATCCTACGACAGCGCATGCACAAGCGCGAACGCGAAAGAAGTGGTGTCTCGCATTGAAGGAGAACCCGTCATCCTCGTCCCCGATTATTTCCTCGCACGCAATATCATCAAGACATTACCGGCAGACGGCCGCACATATTACGCCTATGAAAGAACCATCAACGGCCATATCGTGCTCCACGATCCACGCACCGATGAAAGAGTCGCAATACCACTGAACGGCGC
>CAZIKW010000094.1:0-5193 GCA_964540015.1 uncultured Methanosarcinales archaeon
GACGGTCGCGGCCGAGTTCACATTCAGCATGAGGATCTCGTTTGGGACGATCGGGTTCGCTTTCAAGTCTTCGATAGAACCGACTACACGCTCCATGAGCGTGACTTCAAGCGCCAGCTGGTTCCAGACTGGCGGGAGCTTGCCTGCGTAGCCGACGACGTTGCCCGTCAAGGAATCGCTCTTGACGACGGACGGGTCGAGATCCGTCATGAGGCCGATCGAGCCGCCAGGCCCGACGCTTTCGACTGCAGTGCCGCCGGTGATCGCGCTTGCGATGGTGGCGAACAATGGCTGCGTCTTGACTTGGTTCGCTTCCTCGTAGATGCGACCGGGTCGGAGTTCGATCTTGTCGCCGACCTTGAACGTTCCTTGTTTCAAAGCGCCGCCGAGAATGCCGCCCTTCATCTTCTCAGGAGTCGAGCCCGGCTTCGTGATATCGAACGAACGTGCGACGACCATCTGCGGTTCTGCGGTCGCATCGCGCTCAGGCGTGGGCATCGCGTGTTGGATGGTTTCCAAGAGCGCGTCGATATTGACACCGCGTGCTGCGCTGATCGGGATGATGGGTGCGTGCTCGAACGCAGTGCCCTTGAGGAATTCCTTGATCTGTTGGTAGTTGCGTACCGCACGGTCCTTGCTGACCAGGTCGATCTTGTTTTGGACGACGATAATCTGCTCAACACCCATAATCTCTAAGGCCATCAGGTGTTCTCGTGTCTGCGGCTGCGGGCAGAGTTCGTTCGCGCTCACAAGAAGTAACGCGCCGTCGATGATGGTTGCGCCCGCAAGCATCGTCGCCATGAGCGACTCGTGGCCTGGTGCGTCAACGAGCGAAACGGTGCGGATCGGCTTCGCTTCGACACCATCGACTTCGTCTTTCGTGGTGAATGTGCCGTCCGGGAGTTGGCGGATGATGACATCGGCGTATCCTAAGCGGATCGTGATGCCGCGCTTCATCTCTTCAGAATGGGTGTCGGTCCACTTGCCGGACAATCGTTCGGTGAGCGTCGTCTTGCCGTGATCGACATGGCCGAACAGACCGATGTTGATCTCTGGTTGGAGGTGATAGGAAGGGTCGTGTTTGACTTCCTTCTTCTTCGCGGGCTTCTCTTCCTTGGCGTGAGTTTCCTTCGCGGGAGTTTCCGCTTTAGGTTCCTTTGCCTTGGTCGCTTTTTTCGCCGCCATCAACGTCGGTGGATTCGCCCTCGGTTTAAATAGGTTCCGTGGAAGGCGCTCGACGAGGGTATTCGTCGATTTCCTATATGGCGCAATGTCGTTGTCCTTTATGCCGCATATGCTCGCGTTTCTAGTGATACTTCCTAATATCGCGCATCATTTCTCATCGTTTCAAAAATAGGAGTTGATAGGAAATGAAGAAGATCGTTACGGCAGCACTGGCAGCGGGTTCCCTCTGGTGCGGGATTCTCGGTTACGGAAATTACAAGACGTCTATGGAGCATCTGCGCCAGAATGCGGACTTCCGTGAGTCGGAGCGCATCGAATGTATCCAGGATACGGTGGAGAGCGCTGAGAGCGACCTTACGTATCGCGGTGCGTACACCACATGGCACAAGGTCGGGAAATCCAGTCATCCTGTCCATCACCCTGCGCGCTATCCGAACACGGTACGCGCGCATGCGAATATCGCAAACGCGCTTCAAGCGCAGACACTTGATGCGCAAGTTGATGGTTTGCTCACTGAAGTGGACTATCGCATCCCTCGTTCAGAGAAACTCCAGGAGTGGAATGGCAAGAAGGTGAATAACGACACGTTCGCTGCAGAACGCGGCATGCTGTCAAACGCTGAAACTCGCCTCGCCGATACCCGTGCGAGCCTCCGCTCACGTGTGCCGGAGCACTTGTACCAAGAGCGCACGAACGCGATATGGGTGTTGGTTGCTGCAGGACTCCTGGGTGCGGGCGCTGTGGGCTTCGGGATCTCAGCCTATAATGAGTCCTCGTACGGCGGATATCGCTACTGAAACTTTCTTTTTTTTTTCTTTCTTTGAATAAGAAAACAGGAAAAGAAGGATCTACTTCTGCGTTCGGCTCTCCCAGACCGCGCGGTCGGTGAGGTATTCTGTCTCGCCGTATGCGTGCAGCGTCTGCGTTGCTGCCGCCTGGAGTTCCGGGGTCATCGGTAGCGTGGTCACTGCCGAGCGTCTGTCACGGCATGCGGGGTCGATGATTTGGTATTGGTACACTCCGGGACTGCCTGCGATACCAATCAGGATCATATCTGCGATACCGTCGCTGCCAGATTCCGTTCCATTGCACACGTCCATGATGCTCACGCCGTTTTGTGTGCGCAGGTAGTTGCTTTGATGCGCTTCACGCTTCGGCTCGGTCATCGGGCCGGAGCAGCCGGCGAGGGTGGTGGCGAAAAGCAAGGACGTCAGGATGGTTGTGTTCTTTCGATTCATGATGCACCTCTTTTGTTACCACTCATAAGAGGTATGAGAATATATTTATGTGTCGTCGCTTTCCGACGTCATATGGATGCACTCCGTGAGTTCGGCCTGTCGGAGAAGGAGGTCGCAGTCTACTTGGAATGCCTCAAAACAGGCGCTACGAGCGCCCAGCGTCTCAGCAAAGCCACGCAATTGCGCCGTACGACTGCCTACGACACGCTCGAATCCTTGCGGATGAAAGGATTCGTGACGACGTTTGAGCGTGACAAAAAGATGTTCTTCGAAGCGGTCGACCCGCGCCGATTGCCCGACATGCTCAAGGAAAAAGAGCGCAAGATCAAGGAGGTATTGCCTGGGTTGCTCGCGTTACGCGCCACCGCGACGGAGAAGCCGTCGCTCCATCTGTTTGAAGGTCTGAAAGGCATCTACGCGCTCTTGGATCAGATGTACGAAGAGAAAGAACTCCTCCAGTACGGTTCCGCCCGTATGGCGAAGGCGATGCTGCTTTCTATCCCCGAATCGTTCGCACTCAGGCGCGTGGAGCGTAACATCAAGCTGCGTGCGGTGTTCGAGCGATCGACCGAAGCCCTGTTCCGTTTGGAGGATCCACGCATCGCGAAAGTGACGAAGCTGCGATTTATCGATTCATTCTCCGCGATGTCGACCATCACCATTGTTGCCGGAAACAAGGTGGCTACCCTTTCTCTTGGCGGTGAACTGATTGGTGTCCTCATTGAGGACAAGGAAATCGCCCAGACGCAGAGGATGATCTTCGAATTGCTTTGGAAGCAGGCGAAGGAGTAGAGATTTTCTAAGAATCGTGAAAAAGGAAGAAAGGCCCGATTGTTACCAACCACCTCGGGCTAAACAGTGGATCTTCCCCGCGCGGTACAGTTTTTGTTTTTGGGGGGTTTGGGGGGGTAGTCGTTTAGAATACCGCGCGTGGTTGATTGTGATGTTCTTGTGAGGCACCTTTCGTGTGTGTTGTTGTGAATGTGAAAAGGAAAAAAAGAGCCAGTTCCCTGTTACCAAGCCACCGTGTTACCAATCCCGTCTTGGCGTGCTGTCATCGCTATTGGCTCCCTTGTCACCACCGTTGACTGTGATGTCTTAGTACAAGACCTCGAGTCCGAGGTCTTCACCAAGCTGCTTGGAGGCAGCGCGCTTGTGTGACGCGTGCTCCTTGCCCATGATCCAGGGGCTCTTGACGCCCGTGATGATCGTCATCACGGTGAGCCGCCCCTTCATGCCGTTCGTGACGCGGGCGCCCCAGATGACGTTTGCGTCCTGGTCCATCGCCTCAGTCATGATCTCGCCGACGCGCGATACTTCATCGAGCGTCATGTCTTCTCCACCCGTTACGTGGATGATGGCTCCCGTAGCCCCGTTGTAGCTGATATCCAGCAACGGGTTCGCGAGCGCCCCTTTGACGGCTTCTTCTACGCGGTTGTTCGTGTCGGATGCGCCGACGCCGATTGCCGCAACGCCGCCCTGGGTCATCACGGCCTTGATGTCCGCGAAGTCCAGGTTCACGAGCGAGGGTACGCTGATGATCTCAACGATGCCCTTGATCATGGTCGAAACGAGTTCGTTCGCGACTGCGAACGCCTGATTGACTGGAAGATTACCTGCGATTTGGACCAGGCGATTGTTGTCAATCGCGATGACCGTGTCGCTGTGTGTGCGGAGCGCCTGAAGGCCGAACTCCGCGCGATCGATGCGAGCGCGCTCGATCTTGAAGGGCATCGTGACTGTGCCAATAACAATAGCGCCCGCTTCCTTCGCGAGCTGGGCTACGAGGGGGGCCGAACCGGTTCCGGTACCGCCGCCCATGCCTGCGCAGACAAAGACCATGTCCGCGTTCTTGAGGACTTCCTTGATCTGCTGTTGGCTCTCTTGGGCTGCTTCACGGCCTTTCTCGGGGAATCCGCCTGCACCAAGACCGCGAGTCGTGTCGCGGCCGATGAGGAACTTCTTGTCTGCCTCAACGAGGTCGAGGTGTTGCTTGTCAGTGTTGATCGCGATAATCTCAGCGCCACGGACGCCCTTCTTGTAGAGCCAGTTCACCATGTTGCTGCCGCCGCCGCCGCAACCGATGACTTTGATGTTGGCGGTCCCGACCTGGAGACCCTCACTGTTGAATCCGTTTGCGATGTCCATGTTGTCCTTCCCCGTGTTTGGTTGTCCCTGTGAGAGTGCTCTCAGGTAGTGTATTGTGCTACTTGGGACCCACTCCCGTTCCCTTCCTTGGATCTGGGCATCGACGCTGTGAAGCGTACGTTGCTCAAACCTTTTAGTCCATTATGCAATTGTGCCAGTATATAAAGATACTGGTGGTCGAATATATGGGTGTACAATATACATACTCTATACAATTACTGCGGAAAATATTTCCTCTCACACCGTCGAGGACTGGTCCTGGACTGGTTCCGGACCCTTCTCCAACAGTGTCTTGCGCTCGCCAGAATACAACCCCATGCGGGTCATCTGGAGGTATTGTTCCGGGGTCAATGTAAGGTGTATGATGCTGAAGTCGAAGGTTTCTCGTACCTTGGAGACTGCGTCGTTGATTGCTTGGGCGGGTAAGGCCTCCCCTATGATGAGAACGCTCGCCTTGGTCTTTTCTGCCTTGCCTTGGAGCACGATCTCCTGAATGCCTGGGATTGGCAGGCACAGTTCGACAAACTCTTCTAATGCGCCTCTGCGGGCCTCTATGAGGCCTTCCACGAATTTCGACTCCTTTCCCTTGCCGTAACGGTAGAGTTTCAGATGCTTGATCTTT
>CAZIKW010000095.1:0-5126 GCA_964540015.1 uncultured Methanosarcinales archaeon
CCCATTCTTGCGGCCATCTCTTGCACCATAATGAGAGCGACAGTCACTGGAAGTAAAACCCAAAGAAGGCGATAACCTGCGCTTGCCGCTCGAGATCCGTATCCCTGCTGCGATTACCGCGGATAGGCGTGAGGAAAAGATTGCGCTCAACATCACGCTCGTGAACGGCGACGGTCGCGTGTTCGTCGGTGGGAATGTAACGTTCGTCCAAGATGATGATGACGATCTTATTGGCGTGAGCCAATATGGTGTTGGGGTGTTGTTGGATACGGATGGCGACGCGTTGCCTGCGCGCACGGGTCGTGAAGCGGTCTTCCTCACGCCGTCGGAATCCGCGTACGGCACGATCGCGCTTGAAGGCTAGTCTCGTGGGCACGCTTATAAATCTCTGACTGCTTCCCTTGTTTGATGCCCCAAGAGATGACGGAAGGGAAAACGACGTTCCGTACGGATAGTACGCACAAGATCGACGCCGACATGCCGGTGTTCTATAACCCTGTCATGAAATTGAACCGTGACCTCACGTTGCTCGCGCTGCCCGCGATGAATGCGTGGATGCGCGCGCCGATTCGTATCGCATTGCCGATGGAAGCGAGCGGCATTCGTGCTGCGCGCATTTTGCGCGAAGTGGTGGCGCCAGGTTTGGTGTCTCCTGCAAAGATCTTCGTGAACGATCTCTCTAAAGAAGCGATCGCTTTCGCACGTGAGAACGTTGAGCGCAATATCGGCGGGTATCCCGCTGAAAATATTCAGTTTTCTATCGGTGATGCGAGCGCGTTCTTGCGTTCGCTCAACGGCGCTGAGTACGTCGATATCGATCCGTTCGGGACACCGAATCCGTTTTTGGACGCTGCGGTGCGTTGCGTAACGCGTGGAGGCTTGCTTGCGGTGACTGCGACCGACACGAGCGCGCTTGCTGGCACGTACCCTCGAGCGTCTGCACGTAAGTACTGGTCGGTGCCAAGTCGCACCTGGGGCATGCACGAATGGGGATTGCGCATTCTGATTCGTAAAGTGCAATTGGTTGCGGCACAGTATGAACGCGCTTTGGTTCCGGTACTGTCGCTTGCGACAGATCACTACTATCGCATCTTCTTCCGTCTTGTTGGCGGCAATGCTGATGTGCAGAAGGTGTTGTCGCAGCACGGTCTCGTGCGCGTCGATACGGCGGCGCACACTGCGCTCCCGACGACGCAAACTGCAGGTGCTACTGGTCCTCTCTGGATGGGACCGTTACATGATGCTGCGTTTGTTACGGGTATGATCGCCGAAGCGGAGCGCGATCCCGCCTTGTTCAAAGAAGCGCTCGGTATCTTGCGTATGGTCGCGGAAGAAACGCGAGTGCACGCGCTCGGGTTCATCGACCTGCATGAGCTGTCTTCAATGCTTGGGATCCAGTGCCCGCCGCGTGATGCGGTGCTTGAGAAATTAGGTGAATCTGCCGCTCGCACGCACTTATGTCCGTTCGGATTGGTAACGCGACTGCCGATAGAAACGGTTATCGAAACAGTACGTGCGCTTGCGCCCGAGAGAAAATAATTTTACGCTTGCGGCGTGCCGCATGCGCCGCGATGCGCGACTTTCGTGCCTGCAGTGACTGCCTTGCACGCATTATCATAGGTCACATCATCGAAACCGCAGACGGGGAAGTACGAATCGTCGCAGTTCGCTGTGGGTGTGATGATTGCAGCGCCGATGAGATCGCGTTGCAGCGATGGGTCGGGTGATTCATCATCGACGATGAAGTCATGGAAATTGCCACCCCAGACGACTAAGAGGAAGACGAGCCCGATAGCGATGCTTCCGGCGATGGGAATGAGCATCAGTTTGAGGACGTCTTTCATCGTGAGTTCCTTTTCCGTTATTGGGGTTATATACGTGTTTCGGTCCTTAGCACGGCGGCAGCGGATCCGCGGTGACGATCGGTTTCTCGATGCATGCATACGGGGCGCTGGGGCTGCCCACAACTCCGATCACTTTCGCGCTCGCGGTTGGAGTGATCGGGAAAGGAATGGCGATGTCTGTGCGCGAACTCGGTTCGAGCGCCGAATCCTTGACGGAGAGCGAACTCTCCACGCCGTTGTCGGTCACGATGATCTTGATACCTTCAAGCCGTACGCTTGCGGCCGTGTTGAACGCGCGCAGCTGGATCTGGTTCTCGCCCGCGCAGAACTGTGAGGTCTGCACGATAACCTGCTCGCACGCGTCATTGCCGCCCAGGTCGAGGCTGAGATTCATGATCATGCCGCCTAAAGCGACCGCGAACGCCATGAGGAGCACTGTCGCAATCAGCGGGGACATACCTCGCCTATCGCTCAGAAACGCACCTCTCATACTGGTGATTTCCCCCGTGGATGTTTATAAACGTTGCCCTGAGAAGAATGGAAAGGAAGGAAACGCAAAAACACGCGATTACTGGTGCTCTGCTGCAGCCCAAATCGCGAGGGCTGCGAGGATGCCAAGGAGGACCCACAGCCACATCGTGCTCGCGAACGCGCCACCGACTACTGCGCCGGTGAGGAGGTTGTTGTCCTCTGCAGGTGCAGTCGTGGTCGCTGCAACCGGGAATTCCGTCGGTTCCACGACGTTTGCACTGCCTTCGTTCGGCGTGTTCGCTTGCGGCGCGGATACTTCATCCTTCACGCAGCGATCGTCCTGGCGCGTGTAGCCCCAAGCGCAGTCGCCGTGCGCGCCGCCGCTGTTGCCGAGTTGCTCGTCGCTCTCAGCAAGCACTGTCTCAAACGATTCGTCGACGGGAGGCTCTTCGCTCTCCTCTTCGAACGTCGCTGAGATGTCGTGTCCGCACCAGTCATCGACCGTCGCGACGATGTCCGTATCGCTGTTCGGGAAGGATGCGCTCCACTGGTTCAGGAGGACACCGACTTCCGTGTTGCCGACGACGACGGTGTACAGGCCGAGGTCTGCGTTCTCATCGTCGACGTCATAGAGCGTCCCTTCAACGGTCGTCATCTCCTCATCTTGGACGATGGCGGTGATCTCAAGGTCGAGGTCGCGGCAACCCGTGACTTCAACGATGGTTTGCGTGACGACGTACGTGTCCGCGCCTTCCTTCGCAGCACAAATCAGCGTGTAGTTGCCGTTCGCTTCATACACATGGTACTGGTCGTTCACCAAGCGGTCGTAGAGCTTTTCCCCATCGCCGAATTCCCAATCGTAGCTCGTCGGATCCCAGTTCTGTGCGTCGCACGTGAAGACGTGGTGGCCGCCCTTCGGGTACCACGGCGCGAGGTTGATGGTGAGTTCCGGATCGTACGTGATGACGTTCAGGTCGAGTGTGCCGGTGATGGTCTCGCCATTGACGTCAACCGAGCAGCTCACGGTGTACTCGCCATTACTCTCATACGTGTGGTAGTTGTCGAAGACGAGCATGTCGTACAGCTTGTGGCCATCGCCGAACTCCCAGTCGTATGACTGCGGCTCGTAGCCAGGGGTGCGACATTCGAACACATACGATGCGTTCTGCGGGAACCAGTCCTTCACGACGATCTCGACTTCAGGGGTGAAGAGGGTGCATACATCACTACACGCGAGGCCGGGGAGGGTGGTCGTGCTGTCGCACATTTCCGGACCTGCGTTCAGGTCGAACTGCGTGCCCGGTTGGATGATCACGTCGAACGCTGCGTCGCCGTTGAGGTCGACTGCGATCGGCGTGTCTGCGCTCCCAAGGTCGATGACGGAAATCGCGAAGAGGTTTGCACCGCTCACGATGACGCCTTCACCGAACGCGTTGACGCCGATAGTCTCAGCGCTGAACGTCGCGCTTTGCGCTTCTACGTCAAAACCGAGATAGGTGGTCGTTGCGCTATTGCCGTCGTTGACGATCGCGTCACCGCAGATGCTCTCTGCCGCCGCTGGTGCGAAGGCGAGGAGCGTCGCGAGGACGATAACAAGGAACTTCGTGTTGGTCATTGTTCATACCCCCGATATGGGTGTGGGTAGGGTCGGGTTGCTTATAAGGTTTTCTAATTTTAGTTACTTAAGAGTAGTTAAATTAGTATCTTCAGGGATACTGTTGGATAAAATACCTGAAAAGACTGCCCTCGTTTCGGGTGATGCTATCGGTCCTTGAGAGCCGTATTTCTGAGAAGGAAGGGAATGCATTCCGTTTGAGAAGGATGGAAAGGAAGGAAAAGGAGAAACTCAGCGTTCTTCCTACTCGTGCGGGAAGAGCGTGATGTTCGCGTACGGAGGTACGAGCTCACCGAGCGTCGCCGGAACGCCCACTTGCGCGCCCGTGAGGCGGTTCGTGTACGTACCGTTCTCGAGCACGTTCGTGTTGTGCGACGCGAAGCCCCAGTAGCTGTTGTTGAAGGTCAAGCCGTCAACTACCTTTACATCGCCCTCGATGTTGTACGGGGTGAAGAACCACGTACGGCCGCTCTCGTTCGAATCCTGGATCACGCGCGCAAGGCCGTGAGCAACGTTCGTGTTGCCGTTGACGCGAGCGTCGAACGTGTCCTGGTACGAGATCTTACCATCCTGGAAGCACAGCGTGAACGGAGCGCCTTGCGGGCACAGGGTCGCATCGAACTGCGACGGGTGGCCACACGGACCATCGTTGTACTCGTCAGTTGCCTGGTAGTCGACGCGGATCGGCGCCAAGAGCGGAGACTGGGACCAACCCTTGTTGTCGATCTTCTGCTTGCTCCATGTACCGTTCTCGTTGTGGCTGCGCAAGAGGCCCGCTTCTGCGTACCAGTTCGCCGCCGTCTCCGGGTTCACATCGAGCCACTGGAGGACGCCGTCTTCATACTTGAAGGCGACATTGCCGTCCGTGAGCGTCATGCGCGTCTTGAGTTGCGCAGTGCCCATGTAGTCGGCGTGGCCGTTGAGGTCTGCCTGCGTCTCGAAAGGCTCGTGCGCCGGCTGGATCTTGTAGACCTTCTTCTCGAGCGTCATTGCGCCGCTCGTCTCGTTGAACTGCGTCGTCTTCGTGAGGCTGATGGAACGAGGGTCTGCCTGGCCGTAGAACGAGAAGCGGATGCTGCGCATCGCCTGCTCGAACTCGCTCTTGTCCTGGCACGTGTCGTTCTCAACGAGGCCGATGCCTTCGTCGTGCCGGCACGCCTCGCCGGCGCTGCGCGAGGCCCTGCGCGACCGCGACG
>CAZIKW010000096.1:0-5075 GCA_964540015.1 uncultured Methanosarcinales archaeon
GTATTTATGAGATTGGAGGAAGTAATCATTTAAATACACCCTCATACGGAGCAGTTTCCGGTAATAATACGGTATTGGGAAACGTTTGGAAACATATTGTTTTTAACATAAGGGTTGACTCAATTATTTGCTACTTAAAAGGAACGATTTTATAAAGAAACACTTCTTTCTCATCTTATGGTCTCCAAATGCGTGCTTGAACTGCCCGTTGAGATAGATCGAGAAGCAGATGCATATCTCCACACAAGGTTCCCGAGAACCATCGGTATAGGTGCTAATCTCGATTATTCTGCTCTTGCAAAAGAAAGAGCGAAAATCTGCGAATATGCGGGTTTGAGTGAAAACCTCGACATTCATTGGGCATTTTTACACCGCAAAGCAGGGAGAGGATTTGAGCTTACAAGATTGGCGAGTGCAATCCAGGACAGACCGGTTCGACTCAGCCACGCCATAGAAGACAGCCGAACCGCATTGGCGAACAAGAGAGTTTTGAGCTTAGGCGACGATACCGGCTCGTTGACGGAACTTCTTCGCTCGTTTGGCTGCGACACCATTGGCATCGAATACGACCCTGTGAAGGTCGCAATAGCGAACTCAGGATATTTCAATGAACACTACGCAACAAGGCAAGATATCCTCCAAGGCGATATGTGGGATCTGCTGCTTCCAAATTCTCCACTCGCAGAAACAATTGGTGCACAACCATTCGATGCGATTATTTCCGTTGATCTCTGGAACGGATCAGGTGCTGAACGACCTCTTGGCAGCACTGCTCGTCAGATAAAAAACCAGTACGGCCTGGAAGCTGAAGGTGATGTATATCGTCGTGCTGCACCAGAAGCGTTCTTGTTTCTCTTCATGAAAGAAACACTCCGACATTTGAAGCCTGACGGGGTTGCTTTGTACCTCGGTACAGACTGGTCGCTTTCGAAATCACAAGAGCAAAGGCTCAGCGAAATGTGCACGTTAGGAGAATTTTCACCAAAACGCTGGTCCAAACCCGACATCTTTGTTCGTAAACCTGCTTGATTATTGGTGATATGAACTTCTGGTTCATATCCGCGGACCGGATTTGGAAAACGGACGATTTTGTCGTCGAGAAGACAGTAGTAAATCCCCCCGGCCGGATTTGAACCAGCAACCTCCCGGGTTCAGCTGAGGGCGGATCATGGAAGCGGACCAAGGGTCCGTGTTGTTCACCGCACTATCTACAGCCGAGCGCTCTGCCGTTGAGCTACAGGGGGATAGGCACGAGAAGGCAGCCAGGGTTATTTAAAGATTGGGGCTGTGACGCTCGGCAGGAGAACCGACCCGCGCGTACTCGTACGCGTCATGCAACCCGTGGACAGCGTGCTGCAGGCAGAGCGCTTGCGCGTGCTCGCGGCCACACACCGTTCCCTCGCTCAAACGCGCTTCGGTGCTCTCTTGCAAGACATAGACAAGCGTCTCGTACAATTCGCTTTCCGGTTCGGTGATCAGGAGTTTCATGACGTGATCGCGGCACAAGCGCAACAATTGCTCTGTCGTGGGAACGGGCGCGAACGAGCTCTTGTTGGCATAACGGATGCACAAGTCGAAGCCGCTCGCGAGCAGCGCATCACGCACGTCATGCCACATCGTGCGATTCTCCCGGAAGATATCAAGGTAGAGGGCCGCTTGGTCCTGCTGGTGCTGATGCTCCTGCGCAGGCCGTTCGAGCACCTCATAGTTCGCGAGTTCACGTGCGACTTCCGCCTCCAAATCGTCGCCCGCAAGCGCACGCGTACGTAATGCGATAGCGAACCGGCGCGGATCTGTTGAGGGCAATTCCACACGATTCGAGCCTCATCACTCATTTAAAAGTGCCACGACCAGAACACGATACTCGATAAGAGAAAAGACCAAAGAATTCTATCGGTCCTTGAAGCGCTCGACAACTTCGATGTTGTTCGAGTAGATGACGCGTTCCTTGCCGTTCGCGGTGTAACGCACTTTCGCCGTCGGTAACGAGATGCGGCCGATGATCTTCAGTTTCGAGCGCGCCACATACGTCACGACACGCTCCTCGTACGGTTCAAGCGTCTCGAGATCCCAGCGCAGCAACGTACCGCCCTTCTCCGACACCGCGACCTTTGACGGACTAATGCTGCCAGGCGCTTCCGCCTTGATGACATCCGCGATGCTCGGCACACGGTCCGTGACGCTAATACCTTGCACGATCTTCGCGGAGCGGTTCTTGATGAACAGGCGCACTTTCAATTGCGAGACGCCGTCGTGCTTCGCTAATCCGACCGCTTCTTTCACGACAGCGACCGGGCTGCGCAGGAGCACATAACCCACAGCCGCAAGCACGAGGACGAGCGCCAACAGCACCAGCACACGGTAATTCTCCGTGAACGCGATTTCTCTGGATTCACCCGGTGCTAACGTGACACGCCATACGAGCGCGCGTTTCCCGTCGATGATCTCACGCGAATACTCCGCGTCAGAACTCACGAACAAGCTCTTGATGAGCGAAGATGGAACGCTCACGACTGCCGTGTTCTCCACATTCCCGTCGTTCTCGACATGGACGCGGTGCGTGGTCTTGAACCCAAATGATTCCTCCCCCACATCCTGCGTGATAGTGCTGTATGAGGAGATGCGATAATTCTTTGCGAGCTGTGCGACCGTTTCACCGTTAGACGAGAGACGAACGGTGACATCTTCCTCACCCGGGGCGGTACGTGGATCAATCTGGATGCCCGGTACATCGACCGTTCGCTCCGAGAGCGGCGGTAAGGGAATGGACATCTGGGTCGCGAAGTGCGCGGAACCGACATTGATGGTGAGGTTTGAGATATTGAGTGCGTTGCGGTTTCGTAGCTGCAGACGCAACGGCACTTGCTCGCGCGGATCGATATCGTAGGGCATGATGATATCGAGCTGCACGGTCGCTTCATACGCTTGGCTTGGGAACGAACCGCCGCGTAAGGAGACGACATGGTCGCGCTTGCTGCGCGTACCTGTCACGAGATCCTTGATTGTGACGCTCACGCCTTGTGTGCCGAAACCCGCGTTCGTCGTCGGGCGCAGTGCGATATCGAACTCGCCTTCTGCGCCTGCGTTCACGACCGGGCCAATCGGCGTGACGCGAATGGTCCAGCCCGGATCGATCGTATAGACTTGGAACTGGCTTTGCTGATCGCCGTAATTGCTGACGGTGACATGATATGTCGCCGACTCACCGCTTGCGATCTCATTATCGATCGGGTCGATCGTCAATCCGAACGATGCAGCATGCGTGAACGGCGCGAAAAGAGCTAAGGCAAGCACGAACAGAAATGCGCGACGAGATGCCAGCTCCACCACTGCCAGAACCGGACGAGGATGGTATTTAAGGATTGTGGTGGGAGGCAGACATCATCCTGTGCGCAATTTTCCAGGCCATCTAGCGCGATGGTGTGTGCGCGGCAATCCAACGTTCCATGTCGAAGCAGTACCCGAGCGTTTGCGTAATCTCGGGTGCGTTCTTTCGACCAGTCTCAAGGCACGCGGTCGCACCAGGACTGGGCGTCACCATGAAGCGTGCATTGGGGCCGGCGATCGTCACTTCACCCATCATCATCGTCTTCGTGTGGCGGTTGATGACTTGTGGCCTGATACCACCCACCATGTCGCCGAAATCATCTTTCGCGACCTGCACATCCTCCAGCCGAATCGACGGCACGATTTTTTGCATGTTGGGCAAGAACGCACGAACCTTTCCAGGCCCGTTGTAGGCGAGGTTCTTGAGCATGAACGCACGATTCTGCTCGTTAAATAAGATACCAATGACGGTCGTGAGGCTGTGATAGAAATCCTTGTCTGGCGTGTCAAGCATGCGCACGCACTCCTTGATACTGTTCCAGTACTCTACCGCACCGTGCATCTTCTGATCCAAAAACGGCAACGCGACGGCCGTCGGGCCATACCGATCAAAACCGGGGCGTACGATATCAGGATCGCCGTGTGGTGCCGCGAAGGGGAATCCTGGAATCTGGTGCGTGTACACCTTACCGTTGAGTTTGTGGGGTGCGTAGAAGAACCTCCCTGCGACGGGAAGCTCGATGAATTCCGTTCCAATGCCGAGCGAGTGCGCAAAAGGGAGGCTGTGCGTGCCCGCAGCCACGATGAGATAATCGGCGGTGATCCTGTCATCGCCGACCTGGATCGCATACCCGTCGCCATGGCGGGTGATTTTCGTCGCTTCCTTGCCGAGGATTACCTCGAGTCGGTCTTTGCCTACATCAGCGGCCTCTTGCATGAAACTCGCCGCAACTTTGCTGTAATCGGCGGTGTACCCGTACGGGCTTGAGGTCACGATCACGTCTTGCTTCGGGTCACGACCTTCCATGACTGCGGGCTCGATCTCAGCGATGCGATCGCGCTCGTACAGCTCGAGTTCGGGGAAAAGCTTGCGCGCCCACGCGTACCGCTCACGCAAGAGCGGGACTTCATCGTCGACCGCGAGGAGTGTCTGTCGCGTCATCTTCGCAATGCCTGGGTGGCGTTCGATGTATCCTTCCATCCATCCACCTGCTTTCTTAAGCCATATCGAGTGGAGCTCGTCGTAGTTGTCCTCCATCCTGCTGACGTGGACGGACTGCGCATTGCTCCACGGGCTGCTCGTGACCATGCCCCACCACGGTTCTTTTTCGACCACGGTGATGCGCGGGATATCACTGTAGAGTGTGAGGCTGTTTGCGATCGCGGTGCCGACAGCTCCGCCTCCGAGGATGAGAACATTCGTATGCGTCATAGGTTCACCTTTGGTGTTGTGCTTGTCTTTTAGAAGATAGTAGGTTGTACCAAATTAAATAGTTTGTGTATTATTAACACTAATAAAGACAGTTTTCGAACATATCCGGTAAAAAACGGGGCTGGGAGGATTTGAACCCCCGATCCCACGAACCCCAATCGTGGATCATACCAGGCTAGACCACAGCCCCCTGTTGATATGTCTAGAGCGGACCCGACGACCGTTTATAAGCTTTCTGTGACGGACCGTGGCGCATCTATTGCCGACGTATCGCCCTTCTTACGGACCCGCACGACGCCGTCAACGAACCCTTCAA
>CAZIKW010000097.1:0-5029 GCA_964540015.1 uncultured Methanosarcinales archaeon
GAGTGAGCGCTCGAGATAATCATCGAACCATAATCCATCGCGGCAGTCGATATCCATCGCCAATAGATGCGCACGGCGTTGTTCGGAAGTTCTTTTCGGATGATGGGTCACTGCAGTGTCCGCGGGTACAGAAACCTCATCAAGGACGGAGAGTAACGTCGTCACGTGCGCGAGCGTTCCAAGGCCGCGGCGCCGATCCTGGAGTCGTTTTCCATAAGGGTAGAACATCTTCCACGCCAAACGTTCACGATGGAGGTGATAGGTCAGCTGTGCGTACCCGACAATATCTCCTTCGATGGCGTATTGTACATCGATGTTCACCGCATCCACAATCGGGATGAGCTCAACATCTATCGCAAACATCGACTGTAAGTCCGCAGGCGACGCGAAAAGAGGTATTCCCATGGAAGACGGGATTCAAGAGCGGTTCTTAGCCTTTTCGCAAACGTAACGCCTTCGCCACCGTATGCAAGTCGCGCACCACCATATCCGGTTTCACGCGGCTTTTCGCAAGAGGCCAATCAGGCCTGCGCACAAGTACAGCGGGAATGCCAAGCGATGCGGCATCCGCGATCTCCTCCTCGATACGATCCCCGATGACAAGTGCCTCTTTCGGACGCAACCCATACTTGAGCAGGATGCTCTTGAGGGCCGTTCGTTTGCTTTGGAAGGTCGAGACGATGCGCACATCGGAAAAATGAGATCGTAACCCGAGATGCGCTATCTTTTTTCGCTGGAGCGACGATTCCCCACGAGTGAGGAGAACCTTCGGAAGCGGAACCGCAAGCATTGATTTCGCATCTGAAAAGAGTTTGAGGGTCTTGACATCCACCGCATCATACGTCTTAAGCGCAAAGGTCATATCCGCACGCGACATCCCCGAGGCCTCAAGCGTACGCAGGAACGACTGCTTACCGAAATTGCGTTTGATAAACACCGCTTCCTTCACTAATCCCCGTTGCTTCAGCTCACGCTCGACATGAATCCACTGCGGCCGCGAGAGCGTGTGCAAGGTATCGCACAGCGTGTTGTCCATATCCATGATGAGCAACCGTATGCGTGCCCAATGGATATCCGACGTCATCTTCGGCCGCCAGCAATGTTGAGCGCAACGCAACGTGGAACCGAGATCTTTCCATCCTGATACGGCGCGGGGAATCGCGCATCCGCATCAGTGCGGCCAACGCGTCCATGCGCGAGCGCGATGAACGCCGGATCATCGTGCTCAATCAAGCGCTTTCGCACCACTAGCTCCACATGACCATCGCGCGATTCCGCTTCGAGTAATGGAGCGATAGGCACCCCGTACGGCGTGCCGCCAGCGCGTAGATCCCCGCCAAGCGCAGCGAGATATCCTGTGCGCCCATCGAGGACGAGGGAAGCGGCGATCGAACCAAGTCCATACGCGAAACGCTGATCGAACGCGGTTGGGGTGCCGCAACGACCCTCATACCCGTAGAAGTGATGCTCCGCGTGCAGCACATAACCCGGGATATCCTTCTCGATGCGAGCTCGTACGAGATCGATAAGCAACTCCTCTGTCGAAATCTGCGAGACCGTGATATTTCCGTGCGCATCGCGATCCAGCGAGAGCAGCTCCTGGAATCTTGTGGGAAGGGAGATGAACCGGACGCGTTCTCGTTTATTCAGGTGTCGAGCGATGAACAATCGCCGTCGAGCGAGGCTGCGACGGCCTATCGCCTTTGCGTGCTTTCCCCAGACCGCATCGAGCGCTGCGATGAGCTCGCGCATATCCGACAAACGCTCAAGCAACCCTTCCGGAATGAGGATGACGCCGTGATCATTCCCTTCGCGCACGCGCGAACGCATGACGTGCACGATATGCTCGACCACATCCGAGAGCGAACGGCGATGCCACGCTTCCTCTTCGCTGATAAGCGCGAGTGTGGGATTCGTCTGGAGCGCGACCTCGAGCGTGACATGGCTCGCATCGCGTCCCATGAGCCGTACGATGTGCCAGTACTTCCCCGTGCTTCTCGTATCCGCGAGGAGATTACCGACCATCTGCGCGTACGTGCGACACGCAGTGTCGAATCCGAATGTGCACATGAGCCACGGTGGCGCCTGCAGGTCGCAATCCATCGTCTTTGGTACGACGATGACTTGCGTTCCTTTGAGATGCTGCGCGAGATATGCCGCATTCGTGGTCGAATCATCACCGCCAATCACGATGATCGCGTCAAGAGTATGTGACCGTACGATGCGTTGCACCTCATCGAGATGCGTCTTGAGCTTCGTGCGATCCGTGCCGAGCGCCCAGAATCCCCCCGTACCCCGCAACCCGTCGACCTGCAAGGGACGGATATCGCCTTTGAGCAAGCCTCCAGGACCGCCGTGCACGCCAAGGAGCGTGTGGCCGCGTAGCGTATCGCTGATGCCGCAGAGAACATCGTGTCCGCCAGAGGCCGGACCCCCGCTAAAGAGCACCGCGACACGTTTGCGTTTTCCTTTCGAAGGGCGCTTGCGGCTCGCTTCAAGGATGCGCATCGGAAGGTCAGGAAACAATCTCTCCACATCAGGATGCCGATGCGAGAGCGTCGTCGTCTCTTGGAATGCGCGAGGCGACGTATGACTTCTAGCCGTACGCGTAGCCTGCACGCTCACCTTCGTGCGCATATGGCCATCTCTCCCTCAAGTTCGATTTATAAGTGTGTCGTCAGTACACCGTCACGCTCTTCGCGAGGTTGCGAGGGTGATCGATAGGCACCCCACGGAGTACCGCCACTTCAAACGCGAGCAGCTGCAGGCTCACAAGAGCACAGAAGACGCCTGCAGGACCCGCATCATACAGGAACGGGAAGACGCGCCCCGCACGTGCGGACACTTCGTTTATCGTCGAGCGCAAGCGATCATCATCCACATCGCCGAGCGCGAGGACCGGCACTTCCGGTGTGATGAGCGCTAAGGGGCCGTGCTTGAGCTCAAGCGCTGGAACCGCTTCCGCGTGCTGGTACGGGATCTCTTTGAGTTTCAGCGCCGCTTCGTGCGCGACCGCAAGCCAAGCTCCGCGACCGATAAGGAACACATGTTCCGCGCTCGCGGTCTCGCGCGCACGGATACGAAGCATCTCTCGATCTGCAAGTGCCGCCCGCGCACCGATGAGCGCTTCATCGGCAACATCCACGCCAAACAGCGCAGCGAGCGCTATCACCTGGAGGATGACGCTCTTCGTCGCGGCGACACAACGCTCTTCGCCCGCGCCAAGCAATATCGTCTCATCCGCAAGCCGCGTAAGCGTGGTGTGTGGAGCGTTCACGAGGCAGATGATACGGCGGTTTGCGGCTTTCGCTTTACGCACCGCATCGAGCACATCAGCGGTCTCGCCGCTCTGGCTCACCGCGACGAGCGTGCGCGTATCGTCCATCATCGGATCGTATTCGCTTGCGAGCACTACTCTGCTGCGCGAACGTGCGAGAGCGACTGCGATGCTTGCGGCATTAATGCTCGAGCCACAACCGATGATCGTCACGGGATCGGAAACTGAGATGGTCGATGGCGCCATGTGGCGTTCGAGCAATGCAGGGATCTGGAGAATCTCATGTTCCATCGCGTACCCGACTTCAGGGCGTTCCTCTTCCTCGACGAGATTTCGCTCCCAGTGCAGCGGTACGGCATTGCCGCGCATGTCCTGCACCGTAAGAGCATCAGCCGTGATGTGCGCCACAGTGCCGTCATCGAGCGCGAGGATCTCTTTCGCGTCGACAATCGCGCGCGCATCGCTTGCGATGACGTACCCGGACTTCACTTTCCCGATGATGAGCGGCACATGCTTGCGGGCTATGAGGAGTCCATCGACACCGTCGACCATCGCCGCTATCGCCCAGATGCCTTTCGCATGCTTGAGCGCTGCGCGTAAGCCATTCAGGGGGGCATCGACGGAGATATCCTCATCGATACGCGCTGCGAGGCGCTCTGAATCCGTCTCGCTCTTGAACGCGCGCGCACCTGCTATTGTCGCGTAATTATCGATGATGCCGTTATGCACGAGCGTCACAGCCCCCACACGATGCGGGTGCGCGTTCTCGATCGTCACGCCCCCGTGCGTCGCCCAACGCGTATGCGCTATCGCGCACGTACCTGAGATCGCCGCATCTTCGGGCAGTATGGCGATGTGACCGATACCTTTACGCATCGCGTGCCCGAATGCGTAGCCGTGCGAATCGTATCCGCGATACGCGAGGCATTGCAAACGCTTGAGGATCTCATCCGCGCGAAACGTGCCGCGCTGAACGATAGCGATGATACCGCACATACGAACATCACCGTTCCCTAACCACATCACGGATGGCGAGCGCGAGACGGTCGGGGTCGTGACGAGCGAACGCGTTCTTCCCGACGATGTCCCGCTTGAGCACACGATATGCGCCACCGCCATCCGCGATATCGATTTCTACCGGGTGCGCTGATTCCGCGAGATATGCGCTCCGTTGTTTCGCTGAGATTTTCCCCTCGTTCACCAGCACCGTATCGAGACGCGCATCCCCTATCGTCTCTTGCACCCGCCGGATGAAATCGGATGCGCGGTACTCGTCCGTCTCGCCGTGCTTCGTCATCGTATTGACGACATAGATGATGCGCGTTCCGCGGCCAGCAGCCTCACGGAGCGTTTCAGCCATGCCGCCGATGATGAGGTTGGGCAAGACGCTGGTGTAAAGGTCTCCCGGTCCTATCACGATCGCGTCAGCAGCGAGCAGCGCATCACGAGTTTTCGGAAATATCGTGGCAGGACGGGTGAGGGTGAGTCGATCGATGGGTGCGCGATAGGATTCGGGGACATCGATGCGCGTCTCTCCTTCGATTGCAGTCCCGTCAGTGAGATGCGCGACGAGGTGCGTATCATCGAGGGTGATCGGGTACACTTTCCCTTTGATATCGAGGATGCGACCCATGAGCTCTATCGCTTCGTATTCTCCACCAGCGATTTCCTTGCACGCGGTGAGAAGGAGGTTTCCGACCACATGGCCCTTGAGGCCTTCATCATTCCCTCCCTTGTATCGGTGTTCCATGA
>CAZIKW010000098.1:0-4955 GCA_964540015.1 uncultured Methanosarcinales archaeon
GCTCGAAGCCCTCACCGGCATCCCCCCGATCAAGACGATCACCCAGAAGCGTATCCCGGGTTGGGGTCTGCGTCCGGGTCTGCCGATCGGTTGCAAGATCACGATGCGTGGCGAAGCTGCAGAAAAGATGATCCCGCGCCTCTTGGCCGCGAAGGAGCACATGCTCAGCGAGCGCAACTACGACAATTGCGGGAACATCTCGTTTGGTATCCCCGAATACATCGACATCGAGGGCGCGAAGTACGAGCCCGAGATCGGGATCATCGGCCTGCAAGCGTGCTTCACGCTCACGCGCCCCGGCTACCGCGTCAAGCGCCGCCGCTTGCGCCAGGCCCCTGTCGGCAAGCGACAGGTCATCACGAAGGCGGAAGCGATGGCGTTCATGCATGAGCGCTTCAATGTCAAGGTCGGCGAGCACTCGTCGGGCAAGGAGAGGCGATAATTATGACGACGTCCAACCACGCCAAGGTCCTCGTCCAGATCGGCGGCAAGCCTGGCAAGTACAAGAAGTACCTCAAGCACAATGTCCCGAAGGTCCGCAAGGACGGCGAGATGACGCGCAAGTGTGTCCGTTGCGGCCGCACTGGGGCGCACGTGCGACGCTACGGTCTGCACCTGTGCCGCCACTGCTTCCGCGAGAACGCGATCGCCATCGGCTTCAAGCAATACAAGTGATGTTCCCATGACCCAAAACAACCCACTCGCAAGTGTCCTTTCGCGCATCCAGAATGCGGAGCGTGTCGGACAGCGCCAGATCACGACGCACATCAACAGTAAGGTCGTGCGCGCGGTCCTCGACATCCTCAAGACGGAAGGATACATCGCAAGTTATGATGAGACGAAGGACGCGAAGGGCAACACCCTCACGATCGACCTCGGTGGGCGCGTGAACAAGCTCGGTGTGGTCACGCCCCGTTTCAATGTCAAGCAGGACGGCTTCGTCACGTTCGAGAAGCGCTACTTGCCAGCCAAAGACTTCGGCGTGCTCATCTTGACCACGACGAAGGGCATCATCACGCACAAGCAGGCGAAGGAAGCGAACCTCGGCGGTAAGCTCATCGCATACGCATACTAGGACTGATTCACATGCACGTCAAACAAATCACGGAGAAACTCGCGATCCCGACCGGGGTCACCGTCCGTATGGATGGTCCGGTTATCCATGTAAAGGGTCCCAAGGGCGAACTCACGCGTACGGTCGGCACGAAGCTCGTCACCATCACGGCTGATGCGAGCGATGTCACGTTGATTGCGAAGAACGCGACGCGCAACGAGAAGCGCACGCTCCAGACGAACCGCTCGCATGTGGAGAACATGCTCCGCGGCGCGTCACAGGGCCACGTGTACAAGCTCAAGATCTGCTCAGGTCACTTCCCGATGAGTGTCGCTATCAAGGGCACCGAGCTCGAGGTCAAGAATTTCATCGGTGAGGCAGTGCCTCGTCGCTTGAAGTTCCAGCCGAACGTGACGGTCAAGATGAACGGCACCGAGATCACGGTCGAGAGTTGCAACAAAGAGAACGCGGGCAACCAGGCAGCGGCAATCGAGCTCCTGATGCGCCGCCCGGGCTTTGACCCGCGCGTCTTCCAGGACGGCATTTACATCGTCGAGAAAGACGGGAAGAAGGTTTGATTATCATGGCAAGCGACAAGTCCAAGCTCCTCAAGGTCAAGGCGACCCTCAAGCGACGAACGCCGAAGTTCCTGCGCCAGGACTCCCACAAGCGCTCCATGAAGCCAGGATGGCGTGCTCCGAAGGGACTCCACAGCAAGATCGGCGATAACCGCCGCGGCTACCGCAAGGGCTTGAAGGCAGGTTACCAATCTCCGGAGGCAGTACGTGGTATGAACAAGCACGGCTTGTATCCGACACTCGTTGAGACGGTTGCACAGCTCGACACGTTCGATCCGAAGACGCACACGCTCATCGTCAGCGGTACGCTCGGCGGTCGCAAGAAGCTCCTCGTCATCGAGGCAGCGAAGACGAAGGGATTCACGTTCACGAACGCAAACGACAAGACGGTCGCGCTCATCAAGGAGAAGTTCGCGATCAAGTCCACGCGCCGAGAAGCGCGCCTCGCGAAATCAAAGGAACGCGAAGCGACGATGCACAAGGCGTCGAGCAAGAAAGAGAAGGCGGATGCGAAGTCCGACGAGAAGAAGGATGAGAACCACCCTGCTGCTCCGGCGCCGCACCACCAGGATCACAACCACGCGCACGAGCGCCAGAAGAAGACTGAGTGAAACCAATGGCCTACGATCTCACGCTCCAAAAACGCCTCGCGGCATCCGTGCTCAAATCGAGCATTCACCGTATTGTGCTCGACACCGCGCGCTTGAACGACATCAAGGCAGCGATCACGAAGGCAGACATCCGTGGTCTCATCGCGCAGGGCGCGATCACGGAGACGCCTGTTCGTGGTGTCAGCCGCGTGCGTGCTCGCAAGAACGCGGGTCAGCGTTCGAAGGGACTCCGCAAGGGGCCCGGCCGCCAGGAAGGAAAGGCGACGGCGAAGAACCCATCCAAGACTGCGTGGATCGCGAAGGTCCGTGCGCAGCGTATCTTCTTGCGCGACTTGCGTAAGAAGGAGATTGTCACGCCGGATGTCTACCGCGACCTCTACAACAAGAGCGGCGGCGGATTCTTCCGTAGCGTACGCCACATCAAGATCTTCATCAACGAGCGTGAGATGACCGCGCGCCCCGCGAAGGAAGCCCCTGTCGCGAAAAAATCCAAGAGTGAGTGATTCCCATGCCTAAGCCCCTCGTCATCCAATACCGTCGCAAGCGCGCAGGTCTCACCGACTACCGCAAGCGCCTCGTCATGCTCAAGAGCGGTCTCGCACGCCTCGTCGTGCGCGGCAGCAACCGTGGCATCCAGGCGCAGATCGTGCGCTACGCACCTGACGGTGATGTCGTGCTCGCGACTGCGCGCGCAACGGATTTGAAGAAGCTCGGTTGGACGAGTGCGACGGGCAACACGCCTGCAGCGTACCTCACCGGTATGCTCCTCGCGCACAAGGCCGCGAGTAAAGTAAAAGGCGATGTCATCCTCGACATCGGTCTCCAATCGCACCACAAGGGCGGTCGCATCTACGCGGTCGCGAAGGGCGCGATCGACGGTGGCCTCGCGGTACGCGTGAGTGAGGATGTCCTTCCGTCCCAGGAGCGCCTGAGCGGCTCCCACATCGATGAGGGTCTCGCGAAACACGTCGAGACCGTCAAGCACAAGATCAAGAAGTGATTCCCTATGACTGAAGAGCTCCCCCAGTTCAACCCAGAATCCTGGCATCCAAAGACCGCGCTCGGTCGTGCGGTCAAGACGAAAGAGATCGCTGACCTCGACGAGATCCTCTCTGTCGGTCACAAGATCCTCGAGCCGGAAATCGTTGAGATGCTCATCCCGCTCGAGATGGAATTCCTGCTCATCGGTCAGGCGAAGGGTAAGTTCGGTGGCGGTCAGCGTCGCCTCTTCAAGAACACGCAAAAGAAAACGCGTGAAGGAAACAAGCCGAAGTTCACGTCGATCTGCGTCGTTGGCGACCGCAATGGCCACATCGGCATCGGTATGGGCAGCGCAAAGGAAACGGTTCCTGCGCGTGAGAAGGCAGTTCGCCAGGCGAAGCTCAATGTGTTCCGCATCTCGCGCGGCACGGGTTCGTGGGAAGATAACGCGGAGAACGCGCACAGCATTCCGTTCGCGGTCTCTGGTAAGTGCGGCTCTGTCGGTGTCACGCTTATCCCCGCACCGAAGGGTAAGGGTCTGTGTGTCCAAAAAGAGTGCGCGAAGATCCTCGCGCTCGCAGGCGTACGCAACATCTGGAGCAAGAGCTCCGGTCAGACGCGCTCGACGATGAACATGGTCTTCGCGCTCGAGGATGCGATGCGCAAGCTCAGCCACGTGAAGGTATCCGATTCCTACAAGAGCCAGCTCAAGATCGTCGAGGGCGGCGAGAAGAAGCGCGCAGTTGTCGCGCAGGAGATGGAGTGAATACCATGACTGACGCTCCGAAAAAGACGCCGGCGAAGAAAGCACCCACTGCGAAGGTCCACCACGAGGGTGGCAAGCTCGCAGTCGTGCTGATCCGCGGTATGATCGGTTCGCGCCACGATGTGCGCAAGACCTTGCTCGATTTGAAATTGCACCGCAAGATGATCTGCGTCATCCACGCTGATACGCAAGTCCACCGCGGCATGATGAAGCTCGCGAAGGATTTCATCACGTACGGACCTGTCAGCGATGAGACCATCGCACAGCTGCGCGCCAAGCGCCGTGAGATCAAGAAGGACGGCAAGGGCATCAACGTGTTCCCGATGAATCCTCCTCGCGGCGGCTTCGGTCACAAGGGCACGAAGGTCGGCTACCAGGATGGCGGCTGCCTCGGTTACCGTGCGAAGGGCATGGATGCATTATTGGAGAAGATGATGTAAAATGACAATCCGAAAACGCAAAAAAAATACACGCCAGCGCGGCACGCAGACGCACGGCGGCGGTTCCATGAAGAAGCGCCGTGGTGCAGGTCACCGCGGTGGTCGCGGTAATGCGGGCTCTGGTAAGAAGGCAGATTCCAAGAAACCGTCGCTGTGGCAAAAGGGCGAGCGCGTTGGCGGCAAGAACCCCGAGCAGAAGGGCTTCTTCTCCTGGCGCGGTTCCGACGACACGACGATCAACGTTGGTCACTTGTCGAGCATCGCGGATGCTTTGGTGAAGAGCGGTCACGCGACGCACGAAGGTTCCGTTGTTGTCCTCGACTTGGGTAAGATGGGCTACACGAAGCTCCTTGGCTCTGGCCGCGTTGCGCGCAAGCTTAACGTGAAGGTCGAGTCCGCATCGCCTGGTGCGATTTCGAAGGTCGAGAAGTTCGGCGGTAGCGTCGAAGCTGGCCGTGTCGTCGATAAGGCGGCGGTCAAGGACGCACGTAAGGTGAAGGTCGCGGCTGAGCGCGCGGCGAAGGC
>CAZIKW010000099.1:0-3125 GCA_964540015.1 uncultured Methanosarcinales archaeon
ATGCCTTCTTCGTAGGGCAGATCGATGAGCGCTGGGTCGAGCATGATCGCGCGATTGCCGTCACGTACGCGCACAAGCGTCCCTTCTGCGGAATCGACGAGCGCAGGATTGAGGTTCGCACGTTCAAGGGCGCTTGCGAGCACGACGGCGATATCTTCGCGTGTCCCTTGTTTACTGGTGAGCGTTTCTATGGGGAATCGTACGCGGTCGCTTGGTCCTGCGATAACATCAAGGCGGTTTCCGAGGCTTTCCCAGATGGCACGTGTCGTCATCCCCATATTAGGCATATCGTTTGGCGTGACGAGGAATGCGCGGTGACCGTATTCGTCGATCCTATCGCGGCTCATGATGACGATCGGGTACTGGCTTGTGCGGCTATGGCGCACGCCGAGCCCGTCGTAATACGTGAGGGTGATGGTGAGGTTCGCTAACCGGTCTTCCACGACTGCGAGCGGTTGGCTCTCGATGCTCTCCGGCGTCATCTGCCAAGGAACGGTGGTTTCCGTCCCGATAGCGATATCTCCTAATCGCACGACATAGTGTGCTATACTCGGGAGATCGAACGTGACGGTGACGTTACGCGCTTCGCTTTTCTCTACGTTCAGAGTGATAGCCGCGAACGAGTGCGGTGTGCCGTCGGCGGTTGTGAGCGTCGGGTTCGCCGCGAGCGATAATGCGCTGATGCGGTCGGTGAGCGTGTATTCTGTTGTGCCGACTTGCGGCGGTGTGAAATAGCAGAGATTTTGGAGACACGAATAGCCGCTCGCGCAACCGCAATCCTTGCAGCAGTTGCTTTTCGATTCCGCCGGTGCGTCGCAGATAGTATCGCCGCACACCGGTTCGACGCAACCGAGGAGATCCGGATTCGATGTTATCCTTTCCGGTGCGCACGCTAAATCGCTCGGGCATGAGCAGTCCGCGCTCGTATCGCAACGTTCCGTCTCCGGTTCGCAGGCGCCGTTGCGGCACAGCTCCGGATCGCAGTCGGCGCAACCTGACGCGCACTCTCTTGCGCTGCATGCTCCATCGCCGCAAAATGGGATGACTTGCTCTTGCACGCGTGTGGTGGTGAAGATAAGGATGAGCGCTATCGCGCCAGCGACGATAAGGATGGTCTTGCCGTATGTGCGTTCTCTTCCTATGATGATGATTGCGATACCTACTAACGCTATGGAGATCGTGATGAGCCACAGTACCGCATTCAGCGGTGGCAGGCCTAATTGGATGAGTACGATAAGCGTGATCCATAACGCCAATCCGCCGCCTAAGATGAGCTCAAGCCAAGGGACTGGGCGGGTTGCGACCATTTAACGTCGATCTTCAGAAAGATAGTATATAAATCTCCTGACGAGGTGGACCCTGTATCTCTTGGTACTCGCGTATCGCCTTTTTCCCTCGGAAAGTTTTCCCAAATCTTTTTAAACGCCTCCCCGTCTCGCAGGTGGATATAGGTTAGGGGGGAAGCATACTGTGGCGACTGGAGATTTCCTGGATCGGATTATCACGCACCTGCCTGAGATCGAAGGTCCTAAGGGCAAGCTCGGTTTCAAGCAGAAATTGACGTGGACGTTGACGATCCTCGTCTTGTACCTCTTCCTCGGTCTCATCCCGCTCTATGGTCTTGGCGGCAATGCCTTGGCCCAGTTCGAGTTCCTCAGCACGGTCTTGGGCGCATCGTTCGGTAGCTTGATCTCGCTTGGTATTGGTCCGATCGTCACCGCGTCCATCGTCTTGCAGCTCCTTAACGGCGCAGGGATCATCCGTTTCGATCTCACCAGTCACGAGGGCAAGCGCCGCTATCAGGGCGTGCAGAAACTGCTCGCATTAGCGTTCGTGTTCATCGAAGGTATGGTGTACGTGAAGCTCGGCGGCCTTTCGCCTTCCGTCGGAATTCCGCCATGGATCCTCATCTTGCAGATCTTCCTCGGCGGTGTCCTCGTCATGTTCATGGACGAGGTCGTGAGCAAATGGGGTTTCGGCTCTGGTATCAGCCTCTTCATCGCGGCCGGAGTATGGCAAGGTATCTTCATCCAATTGTTCAGTCCTTTCAAGAGCGGCATCGCCGCAGAAGGAGCACAGTACAGCGCAGGTCGTGTGTGGCAAGTATTCCAAGCAGTCGGTGCTGGTGATATGACGACCGCGTCTATCGCCGCGTTGACCATCATCGCGACGCTCGTCATCTTCCTCGTCGCCGTCTACACGCAGGCGATGAAGGTTGAGATCCCGCTGTCGTTCGCGCGTGTGCGCGGTCACGGCATCCGCTGGCCGTTGGCGTTCTTCTACACGAGCAACATCCCAGTCATCTTGACCGCGGCTCTTTTAGCGAATATCCAGATCGTCACGCGCCTCATCGGCGCGTCCTGGAGCACGACGCTCGTCGACTGGGTCCGCCCGCACAATCTCGTGCAACTCGGTGTTGCAGGCGGCATCACGCCGCTCATCATCGCGCAGTCGCTCACGTACGTGCTGCTCTTTATCGTGCTGAGCGTCGTGTTCGCGCTGTTTTGGGTCCAGACTGCGGGTTTGGATGCGCGCAGCCAAGCGAACCAGATCATGCGCTCGGGACTCCAGATCCCAGGTTTCCGCAAGGACCCGCGTGTGCTTGAGCGTATGCTTGAGCGCTACATCTTGCCGTTGACCGTGCTGGGTGCTATTGCTGTCGGCGTCGTCGCATCGTTTGCGGATTTGACAGGTGCATTGGGTTCCGGTACGGGTATCTTGCTCACCGTCATGATCGTGTATCGTATGTACATGGATATCGCGCAGCAGCACATGATGGATGTGCCGGGCATGCGTAAGATGATGGGTGGATAGGGATGGCCTTCGGCACGGATTTCCTGACGCCGGTGCTGGGATGGCTCTTCCTCTTGCCGCCGTGGCTCGCGATCCTCATCATGTCGTCGATCCTCGCGATCGTCGGCACGCTGCTGCAGAAATTCCTCACCGACCAGGCGAAATTGAAACGCTTGCGTGAGGATACGAAGAAGTTCCAGAAGCAGTACAAGGAGCTCGCGAAGACGAATCCGGAGAAGGCGCTCAAACTCCAGTCGCAGATGTTCCCTGTCCAGATGGACATGATGAAGGAAGGTTTCAAGCCAATGCTCGCGACGATGATTCCCTTCTTG
>CAZIKW010000099.1:3135-4583 GCA_964540015.1 uncultured Methanosarcinales archaeon
CCGTTCACGGTAACGGCGAAGTTCGCTGAAGGGGTTGCGGGGAACGCGACGCTGGCGCCGGCGGAAGGAGTCGTCATCGATCAAGCGACGAAAGATATCGTGGCTGATGCTGTGACGTGGAATGTGCGCGCTCCTGCAGGTGAGCATACGTTGTCCTTGAGCGCGGCGAACGGTGTCGTGTCGGATAATCGCACGGTACTTGTCACGACCGCGCGCGATTATGTCGCGCCGATCGTTCGTAAAGACAAAGGCATCGTGCAGGAGTTCAACGTCGGGAACGCGAAGCTGACGCCGCTGGGCGGCTTCAATCTGTTCGGTTGGTACCCGGGCTGGATCGCGCTCTATATCCTCATGAGCATCCCGATCTCGCTGCTCTTGCGTAAAGCGCTCGGCGTGGTATGAGTGGAAAGACTTGTCTATGATGGGCCCCAGCAGATCTTAGCGGGGTTTGCCCACTATCTCGCTCCTGAACCGTCACCTTCTGAGCAGTTGATGTTGCCGTATGTCGCGCACTGTTTTCACACGCTTGACGATCTCAAGAAAGCCGATGAAGCGGCGTTTGATATCGCACTCCAAAACACGCTGAGTACGGCCTTGGGCGTTCTCGCATCATCGAGCATGGACGACCTGCTGGAGCGGGAATACGGCGGTCCGTTCCATATTCGCGTAGTGCAGCTGCACTATCATTGAACATCCATCACTCGCGAGTTCTCACAGAACGTTTATCTCCTCCTTCTCTTCGCACTCCTCTATGGAGCAGCTCATCCTTCCCGGTTGCGAAATGTACGCACGCAGTGGTAAAGCGCAATCCAACTCTGAGCGAGAACTGGAAGTATTGAGATTCTCAAACGAGCGCTTGCAGTATGCGCTTCCAGGTCTTGAGACTGATCTCGCGGCGATACGGAAGATGAAAGAAGTCTCCGAGCACACGATGCAGTTACGCTTCTCGTACGGTCGCGCGCTGTTTTAATCGCGGGGTTTCTCGCGCAAGTCGATGACGTGCGCGCGCAGGAGCGAATCGAGTTCTTTCGTCATATCCGATTGGTCGCGATAGAGCGCTTCGCGGCGCTCTGCGCGGGAGAGGTCGTGGTCGGCGAGTCGGTCGTTGTGGCGCGTCTTCATCGCGTCGACATAGTCGGCTAACGCGATGAGGCGACTAATACGCCAGTGCTCGCTTTTCTGTTCCCTCGTGTAGATGCGATCTGCAGGAGGTAAGATCAGGCCGTAGGATCTATCTCCTTGGTGGCGGTGGTGATTCTTCAGGCACTCAGCTTGTCGGGGCAGGAGTTCCATGCTCATGCGATATCCGAGGTCTACGTGCGGTATCATGTAGCGACGGAAATCATCGGGTGCGATCGTCTTCGCGTCAAGGAAGCGCTCTGGCACACCAATCTTGCCGATATCGTGAATGCCGCCAGCGGTGATCCCGAGCGCTGCGTCCTCGCCGG
>CAZIKW010000100.1:0-4552 GCA_964540015.1 uncultured Methanosarcinales archaeon
AGCTCCTCACCGAACGTAAGATCGATGAGGCGTATAAGACCTATGTGGATATGTCGGGGAAACATCATAACGCACACACGCCCGCGGGTTTCGCGGCGTACAAAAAAGGCACGCGGGCGGCACACACCATGTTCCCGAACACGAAGATCACCGTCAAACACGTCCTTGAAGACGGCGATATGGTCGCGGTACATTCGCACGTCGTGCTCAAACCCAAAGAGCGCGGGCTTGCGGTCGTGCACCTGATGCGCTTCAAGAAAAACAAGATCATCGAGATATGGGATTGCGCACAAGCGATACCCGCCACATCCCCAAATAAAGATGGAATGTTCTAAGAGACACAGGTACCGACAACATCGAGCTCTGGGCTGATGTGAAAGTGCTCGGAAAATCCCAAATTCCTTTAGCAAAAATATTAAAGCGATTAGAGTAACAAATACCTCATGCAAGTCATTCTCGCCGGAGGCGGAAATAAGGCAAAATCATTGCCCGTAGATACGTATTTTCTCACATTATTAAATGAGAAACCCCTCCTGTACATTCCTGTTGCAATGCCTCCAACCACATACACTCCTGAACAGTGCCTTCAATGGCTCAGGAGCGTATTCCAGCCACTCGGACAAGACAATATCATTATGTGGACTGATCTACAGGGCAAAACCATCGATGCACAGCAGTTCTCAGGAGTCTATGTGGGCGGCGGGAATACCTATTTGTTGTCGCATCACTTCCAACGCAGCCACATCCTATCAGTACTGACGAAAGCCATTGTATCGGGCCTGCCGTACTACGGGGGGAGTGCCGGCGCTGTAATTCTTGGAAAATCGATCCTCGTATCTACCGACGAAAATACCACCAACACAACACCTGCGGGGATGGATGTTCTTCAAGGATATTCCGTAAAATGTCATTACGACACCACCCAGGATGAAGCCCTCAACCAATTCGCTCTCGAGCACGGACCAGTCATAGCAATCCCGGAAGACAGCGGTGTTCTCTTTGATGGTGAGACGTTCGTTGTACTCGGAACGTCGCCAGTCATCGTCTTTCGAGAGGGAAAACGCAAAAGCGTACCGGTAGGTGAGAAGTTTTCTGCAGAGAAATCAACATGAACAGAAGAAAGAGTCAGTACCGAACCTCGGCTCATCGAGACGGGTTTTGTAGCTACGGCCTAACGAATCGCTCAGAGGCGAAATTCCTTGATCTTTTGCGATTTCGTAAACGTATCATCTACCTTGACTAAGGTAAGGGTCTTCACCTTACAATCATAGTCGAAATTCATTTTCTTCGCTTCCGCCACGCCTTTTGTGTATTTCGCCCTATCTCGTGGTACTTTCTTCGGGTTCCTCAAATCATACTTCTTCTCGTCGGCAAAAAGACCTAATGCGATGTGCGGAATGAACTCGATGTCTTTACGAAGATGCGATGCGAGAATGCCTCTGTAGAGCTGATCGTGCAGTTTGATAACCTTGCCGTTGCCTTCCTCAAGCACCAGGAACAGCCATTGATCCCACGCCATTTCGAGCCCTGTGAGGCGAATATCAAAAGGTTTCCACGCCTTCAGAATCTTCCCTATGTGAGCGATAAGCTTCTTTTCGCCCACGGAATCGGGGACTGGGAAAATAATCGTAATATGGGCATCGATAAGCTTGCTGTAAGGATCGTACTTCTTCCTTAACACGTTGATTTTCTTCAGATCTATTTCTGGGAAGAGAACGAGTGAATAGTACATCGCGACTGATGTTCTGAAATTCGCTTATATAGGTTCCTTTGCCGAGTTCGATTCTCTGATTTCAGAAAGAGACCAATTTCTCGTCGAGAACAAAAGAGTCAGTACCGGGAATCGAACCCGGGCCTGGGGATCCACAGTCCCCCGTCCTACCATTAGACGATACCGACTATCAGCATGTCCAGACACAGACGACGAGGAGAAAACTTTCCCGCAAAACCGTCTGTGACCGGTCAACACAGAGGACTCCCCGGGCGTTTATAAACATTTGCGCCCCGTCAGACGAGGGTTTTTTATCCCCACACCCACGACCGCCTCCCGTGGATAACGTCGTCGATCTGAACCGCTACCGGACGAAGCACCAGGACCGGGATCTGGAGAAGGCACTCATCATGCGTAAGGGCCGCAACGTGGAGCTTCTCGCGGACGCACTCGATATCCTACGCAAAACCCCAAGCACAGATGCACTCGCATACGAGAAGAGGGTGCGATCGGTGTGGATGCAAGCGAACACGCGCCTGCTCGCGCATCCGGGCTCGCCGGACCTGTGGTTGGCGAAGGGGGCGATGGAGCTGCTCTTGGAGCGCCCTATCGGATTCCAATCCATCAACAGCGGCATCTGCGACTACGCGCCCGACTCATTCTCCATCGCGTTCGCCCGCTACGCCATCGAGCGATCGCCGTTCCCGGATACGACGAAACAGGTGGAGCTCCAAAAGATCCTGGACACCTACGAGGCGACGCCACGATGAGGATCCTCTCCATGCAGGAGTATCTGAACAAGAAGCACATCTTCACGCATGAGAAGGTCATCGAAGAGGATCCTCGGATGCGTGTCGCAGACATCGCGTACGAATGCGCGGTAGAACCGACAAGAGAGAATCTCAATCGGCTCAAAGGCCAGGCCATCGATCTCTATCACATCTGCAAAAGCGACCCGGCAGTCTGGTTCGCTGCCGCTCTCGTGCACCGCGCAGAAGGCGATCCGGAATTCTACAAAGATTTACGGCGCATGGCATGGTGTCGCAAGGGCCATGCCCACTATCTGACGTTCGCACTGAGTCTTTTGACGCTCGATGAGCAACGAAACGAAGCCGCCACCGCATGTGCAAAACGTTTGATTGAAACCACGCTCCGCGTTATCCCTGATGATGAGGAAGCGATCGCCTACGCGCGCACGGCGAACACGTACCATGTAGGATGGAGCACAGAAGAATTCGATACCCGTCTCACGGCCGCGAAAGAAAGCGCACGCTTCAGGCGCTGAACACGTCTCATGAGGGAAAAAACACACATTCCGAGCGAAACCTTTAAATAGCTCTACTCATCAGTAGTAACAATATGCGCACCCTTATCTACGGCACGCTCCTCGCACTCAGCACTATTGCTTACGCCGAGAAACCGGCAGTTTGCAATTCGCCTGATCTCAAGCCAGAGCGACGCACAGTTCTGTGCCGCGAAGCACCGAAAATCAAACCAGTTGGAGAGCTCGAGGTTCGACTCGTGTGTACAGACGCCAACATCGGCAAGCTCTCGGACGACGATCGCGAACGCCTCTGCCCCGTCGTTGAACCAGTGGCAGAAGAAGATCTCAAATTCATCGACCCGCGCTGTGAGAGCCAGAAATATTTCGCACTCCCGCCGGCAGCACGTCGCCAAATTGATTGTCGCGTCAAGAGTGTTGTCGAATTCTCACCCATCTGCCAAGACTATCTCACGGGCAAACTCTCGATGCCTGAGGAATTGCGCGAGCGCTACTGTCCTGATGCACCTCACGTCATCGGCGAGGGTAAGGAATACATTCTCAATGCACGCCATACGCTCGAAATCAGAGAAGCCGAACACAATATCCGACACAACATGGACGCAGCAGAAATCGCGGATCTGAAAAGAAAACTCAGATACTGCGATTAGAAAAAAGCGTGCACGCCCGTACTTGGACGCTCCAGCAATGCAATGAGGGACACAGCCTTCCCTCCCCTGCGAAACCCCCGTTACACGCACCGAACGTCGTGCTGCTGCTCGGTTCCCCGCCTGACAGGGTTGGACGCGCGACACATCAACGAGGACGCAGGATCGACGGTACAACCGCGACTCACTGCACGCCGGGCTTCGCCTCGGCACGGGCTTCGACCCCGCCCTACATCGGTTTGCGGTAACAAGGCACGACGAGCGCCCCGGTCTAGCACAAGACGGAGGTAGACGAATATCGTATATAAGCGTGACGATAGGTTTTTATCGACGAGGGGGGTTCCAAGCGCGAATTCGGAGGAAATACTCATGAGCGGCGGAGGAATGGGCGGTATGGCAACAGAACCCAGTGCAGGAACACCGATAGTACGAACAACGAATGTCGGCGAACCGTTTCTGGATGGTCACACCTTTGAGACGGCATACCTCAAAGCACCCGTGTATCTCTCAAGGCACCTCCAGAACGCCGGGTACCAGATCCACAATCACGGGTTCGAAGGCATTGTAGTATACGCTGCGCCAGAAGGAGGTCATTTGCTGCTGCAGGTAACCCCGATCAAAGATGGCTATTCTAATCCGATAGGACCCAACGAACCCACCGGATACAAAGTCGTTATCGGATTCAGCAACGTGCCAGGAGCGAAACGCAGCGAGCTCGAGAAGATACTTACAGAGCTCACGCAGCTATAAACACCAAAGAAGAGCCTTACCATGAGCGTCCTCCTCGACACGGCAAATAGGAAAGACAGCGAGCTTTTCTCCTCGATCGAGGATAGGATCGAACCGATGCGTAAACAATCGTTCCTGTTCAAGACGCTCTTTCGTAACGCGCGCAAATACGGCCAACGCGAA
>CAZIKW010000101.1:0-4525 GCA_964540015.1 uncultured Methanosarcinales archaeon
TTCCTACGTCATCGCGACGAGCGACGATTTTGTCGACAAGAAGCTCTTGAAGCTCTCCGCGATGAACAAGCTCGTCTTGCGCATTTGGTTCCTCGAAGATGTCGCGGTCCGCCGCGCGCTTGAGAAAGCCATTTGGACACTCGAAGATCGCGTACCGTCGATCAAGACATTGACATACGCAGGCCTCGAGAAAGGATTGCCGGTGCTCGAGTACATCGCTGACGCTCCATTACCGGCGAAGATCGCCGTCGATGGGTCGTTGAGCGCAGTCCTCTTGCGCAAATCCCCCGCACCGAAAGGGCATGCGATCCTGGAGCGCCGATGAGGAACGTGCATCGTTCGGCCCTGCTGCTCGCTGTTATCGTGATGATGATGGTGTTGAGCGCAATGTTCGCACACGCGGCGCCTATCGCCCCGACGAACCTGCAGGTGTCGGGATCTTCCAGTCGTCAATTACCGCAGACGTCCACTGGTGCTCTTGATGCACAGGGTGGCAACGTGACGCAAGTGAATATCGACGCGCTCTCCATCACGAAGACGTGGCAGGGGTACTACGGAAACATCACTGGGAACATCCACCTCGACGACGGCGTGAACCAGAGCTTCTACGTGTGGGGCAATGGTACGCTCTCAGGTGAAATCTACGCGAGCCGCAATGGGACGATCGTGTGGTCTACCATCAACTGCACGAACGGCACGCAGCGTGACGCTGAGGAATCCTTCCTGGGTGTCATCACGTCCGACGGTGACAGCGTCACGAACACGTTCAACAGCACATCACACCCGTCCTTCTACGTCGGATTGCAGCAGATCCAATCGAACAGCTGTCTCGGCACGAACCTCCTCGTGAACGGCACGCAATCTTCGACGGAGTTCTATCAAGTCCTACTCTCGGATAATTCTAGCAATCTCGTCTACACCTCGCTCATCGAGGATGATAGTTATGCGTACAACAGCCAACTCGCCGACTTCCAGCTCATGGTCGGCGAGAACGAGCACGACGGTAATTTAGGCCCGACGCCGTACTACTTCTTCATTGAGTTGAGTTAATTAGCCGATTATGCGTACTTTGGGTCGAGTGCGAGGGCGTGCACGGGTCTCAGGCCCATACACGTGGTATCCGTCGACATCGCATTTGACGTAGATTTCCGATGTGATGCGTGCATCGTGGTTAATTGAGGCGCAAACATCTCTGCTGAAGAGATGCGTGATATCCTCGGCATCCGGTGCACGACCGTAACCGAAACGGTCTTCAAGTCCATTTACTATTCCTGGTAGAAGCTCGCACGAACGCGTGGCGATCCGCATGCCTGATTCTCCACCCATATGTCCGAGTGTAACAAGATACCTTCGCACCATGTCTTTGAGCATTTCTCGATCTTCCTCTCTCGTCTCGTTGGCGATGCGAATGTGCCCGCTCCGCCAACCGTCTTCATAGGTGATGAGCTGATCAGTCGCTCGGACCCACAGATCGAGTAATTCCTCGCTTGGTGTGAAGGTAAACATCTTCCTTGGGAGCGCTCTCGTGCATAAAAGTTATTCGTTTCATCCTCTCTTCAACACAGGATTTTTCTCGTCGGCATTCTCGTCAATACCCTTTATTTCACTATTCGCTTAAGTAGTGAACTTCGTGAAACTGTGGATGTGGTGCTTCTCGTCCTCTCCAACCTCGCCACCATTTCATTAAGTACTGAACTTAACTGAACATCGAAACGTTTAAATATCACTTCACCTCTAAAGGAATTAAGATACAAAAACGTATACTGGTTACCGACGACACGCGGCCTCCAATGCTCGAGTCAAGGAACCCAGTACAGTGACTACAAGCAACCACAGACTGGCGGGATCGCACCCCCGGTCAACAGCGACAACATAGGCAACCGATGGACCACGAGACATTATTCACCGCAAGCAAATGGGATATCCTCAAGCATCTTGAGAAAGTCCCGCGTTCTCCGCTCGAACTCTCCAAACTCTGCGGAACGAGCATTGCGAATGTCAGTCAGCAGCTCCGTCTTCTCGAACTCGCAGGTATCGTCACAAGCGATCGCATCTCGAACCGCGACAAGGGAAAGCCGCGAGTCTTATATCGCCTCGCGGGGCAGTTTAGCTATCTCATCGCCACCAGCGGCGATTTCGTCGACAAGAAGATTCTCCCGCTCTCTGAAATCAATAAGATCATCATGCGCGTGTGGTTCTTCGAACGCACGCACCTGCAGTATACGATAGAGAAAGCGTTCTGGCGCATCGAAGAGCACATCGGTTCTATCTCCTATCTCAGCGTCGACACGACGCGCGAATCCCCGATCACGATTTATGTCAAATTCACGGGCAAACCGATCGAACTCAAGCCATTCACGGTAACGGACCGCGTCGGGGCGACCCGACAAGTGGTCTTCTCACAACATATCCCTGCCGGAGCTTCACCCTACGTGCTCCACGGCTCTCTTGACGCTCCACGCGCACCTCAAGCGCGAAGGAAGAACAATCATATCAGTGGTGATGGGAATGAATAGCAATGAACGATACATAGCGGCGCTCGCGGTCGCCCTCGCCTTGGCTTTCGCCTTGAGCGCATCGATCGCGTCCGCAGACCCCAACGCTCCGACCTCGCTCACGACGGTGCAATCCAGCGGCCGCGACCTCTCGTCGCAAGCCGCGCAGAGCATCAACGCGCAGGGCGGAAATGTGACGGAAGTCAACATCAACGCGCTCACCCAGACCCGCGTCTGGCAGGGCTACTACGGAAACATCGATGGAGAGATCACGCTCGACAACGGCAACAACGTGACCTTCTACAACTGGTCGCTCACGTCCGTGCGCGGCGAAGTGTACGCGACGCGCAGCACCACCATCACGTGGTCCAACGCGAACTGCTCCAACAGCACCCAGCGCGCAGCAGAAGATACCTACATCGGCCGCCTCGCGACGGATGGCGACAGCGTGCTCAACACGTACAACCTCACGAACCACACGGCGTTCACCGTGGGCAGTTTCAGCGTGGCGGCGAACAGCTGCTATAGCACACGTGGCTTCATGAACAATGCGTCGCAGACCGTGAACTGGTCGATGGTGCTCCTGCACGATGATACGAACATCATCTACGCATCGATCATCAACGACAGCGCTGTCGGCTTCGATGGTGCAACCCACGACTTCCAATTGCTCGTGGCAGAAAACGAGAACGCCGGCAGCATCGGCACGACCCCGTACTATTTCTGGGTCGAGCTGGGCTAGGAATGACTGACAACCAGAACCACTGAGGCACAAACAATGGCACAACACACACGGCGGCGAGAGGCGATCGGGGCGATCATCCTCCTCATCGCATTGGCTCTCGCCGCCGTGTCGAATGTGCTTGCGGATCCGACGGGAGGATCCATCTCCGGCGCGGTCACGGAGACTTCAGCGAACCGCACGCCCGGAAGCCGCAACGATTCCGGTGGAACCATTACGACGATGCTCCTTACATCCATCCAGCAGAACCTGCGATGGAAGGGCTATGTAGGAAATGTCACGGGTGCATTGTCACTCGATGACGCCGCGAATTTCACGATCTACGATTGGGATTTGACGTCCTTCACCGGTGAAGTGTATGCGAGCCGCTACGGGAACCTCTCCTGGAGCTCCGTCGCCTGCGCACCAAACACACTCATCCAATCCGAATCCTCCTTCTACGGGATGACGCAGTCGGCCGATGATATCAATAGCACGTTCAACTGGACGGTGCATAAAGCGTTTAACGTGGGGGTCACCACGATAGGCGCGAACACGTGCAACAGCACGGTCACAGGCATCAATGATACGCGTCAAGTGCCGACGACATCGTCGCCGTTCCAGGAAATCTTGCTGCGTGACACGCACGGAGCCATGGTTTTCCTTACGGATATCAGCGATAACACGCAAGGCTTCGACAACCTCACCTACGACTTCCAGATGATCGTACCTGAATCGCTTTCCGGCATCAATACCGGCTACTACTTCTATGTGGAGCTGAGCTGATGGCGTCGGCTTCTAGCCATGTCAATCCGGCGCGCGGATCGCGCAAGATGGAGCTCCTTATCGCGATGCTCCTCGCGCTCATGCTCGCATGGATGGGACAGGTCACATTCGATTCCGACTTGGCGTACGGCTTCAACCAGTCGTTCAATAACCGCAACGTGAGCGTCGATACGCGCGTGAACGTCACTGGTTCGCGCCCGGAGATCTTCAATGTCACGATGCAAACGTCTCTGACGCTGGCGGCCGGTTCGCAACAAGTTGTGACATGCAACGCGACCGTGCGAGATTTCAACGGCTTCGCGGATATCGACACGGTCAGCGGGGTGTTCTATAACAGAGCGCTCTCGAATCTCTCCTTGCCTGACGATAACAATACGCACTATACGAACGCATCGTGCGCAGCTATCGCGGGTCAGCAGGGCGGGTTCTTCTCGAACTATACGTGCTCGTTCCCGCTCTCGTACTATGCGGTGAACGGTACATGGAATTGCACCGTCATAGTGAACGACACCATCAACTTGCG
>CAZIKW010000102.1:0-4462 GCA_964540015.1 uncultured Methanosarcinales archaeon
CGATCGTACTTATAGTGGTGAAGCGTTTTCGCTACGGCGTCCCATGTGCGATCCCTGAGCGTACTATCTCCTACGTTTGAGAGTAGGAAATGGTGCGGTGTGGTGAGATCATAGCGAGTAAGAAGCCGTTCTTTTGTTTTCTCAATATCTCTGTCTTCGACGATCAGAAGAGGTATACGCAAGTGTGGGATTGTGCGTTTGAGATTTGACCAATATGATGGTCTCGCACGCGGATCGAAGAACGGGTGAACGAGAATAGCGATATCTCCGCTCTTCCTGGCTGGCAGAGTTTCACACCATGCTGCAAGATCCGCATCCATGACGGTATATTGCTGGCAGCCTATTTAAATATTATCATTTTTACCACTTATAAATAGTTACGAGCACTGGACACGTGATTCTCGGTCGACAAACACGTTTTTCGAGCACTGGACATCCTCGCGTGGCGTATTTAAGCGAAGACTGTCCCATATGTTTCGTTGTCTTGGGAGAGTCAACAACACCCCCCTTCGGTGTCACCGGAGACGGATCCGCCGCACTACCCCCTTCCGCGGCGCCCGTCACCGTCCTGCTTTTCCTTCCCCACAAACGGGCGAAGGAGAAGCCGACACCGTTGGTGAAACAAAACGCGAAAGCAAGGTGGTGAACCATATGAAAACGATTCAGCCTATAAGTAATCCGCAACAGCAAAAAACGTACACGTTCTCGCCTTCTCGTGATGCGACGAAGATGCCGGAGAAGAGTTTCCGATCCGGCGCGATCCAAGTCGCTATCTGGGAGAACGAAGGCGTCGGTCACGACGGCCAGCCTGGAAAATACCAAACGGTCTCGTTTGAGCGCAGGTACAAAGACAAGCAGACTGGCGAGTGGAAGAGCACAACGCACCTGCGCGTCAATGACCTGCCCAAAGCGGCGCTGATCCTGAACAAGGCGTACGAATACCTTGTTCTCACCGAAAGCCAGCCTGAAGAGGATGGATTCTAGCTACCTGGGGTGTCAACATGGCAAGGAAAACCAATAAGAATGAGGAAGGTGCACTGATGGAACAAGAACTGATGTATGAGGATGAAATGGACGCACCGAAGACCAAGTCGAAAGCCGTGAGTGTGCTCGACTTGCCTGGCGTCGGTGCAACGACCGCAGAGAAGCTTGCGTCCGTTGGATACGATGATCTGATGAGCATCGCGGTCGCAAGCCCGTCCGAGATCATGGACGTCACGGGCATGAGTGAAGCGGTCGCACGCAAGCTCATCCAAGCCTCGCGCGAGTCGCTCGATATGGGCTTCACATCAGGCGAGGAACTGCTCGCGAAGCGCCGCCGCGTCACGAAGATCTCGACAGGCGTCAAGGACTTTGATCGCATCCTTGGTGGTGGATTCGAGACTGGCTGCATCAGCGAATGCTTTGGTCAGTACGGATCCGCAAAAACGCAGATCGCACACCAGCTCGCGGTCAATGTGTACGCGGAGGACCCTACAGCAGTGACGGTCTTTATCGATACGGAGAACACGTTCCGTCCTGAGCGCATCATCCAGTTCGCGACAGGCAAGAACCTCGAGGGCGATGAGGTCTTAAAGAACATCCGCGTCGCTCGCGCGTACAACAGCGACCACCAGATGCTGCTCGTCGACAAGGTCGAAGAGCTCATCAAAGGCGGCCTGAACGTGAAACTGATCGTGGTGGATTCTCTTACCGCGCACTTCCGCGCTGAGTTCGTCGGTCGCAGCACGCTCGCGGAACGCCAGCAGAAACTGAACAAGCACATGCATGCGTTATCGCGCTTGGGCGATATGTTCAACTGTGCGATCTACGTGACGAACCAGGTCATGGCGAAACCGGACGCGTTCTTCGGCGACCCGACGGAAGCGATCGGCGGCCACATCGTCGGCCACAACAGCACGTTCCGTATCTACCTCCGCCGCGGCAAGAAAGGAACGCGCGTCGCGAAGCTGATCGATGCGCCGAACTTGCCTGACGATGAAGCGGTCTTCATCGTGACGGAAGCCGGTTTGACGGACGCGTAAGAAGATCTATTTCCTCTTTTTCTTCTCTATCTTACCGTCCACGCGTGAATTCCCTACCCAGTCCCGTCCGTCTTGCGTCAGCAATTTCAACGCGGCATCCGGTCCGTGCGTTCCCGCTTTGTACAGCTCTGGCTTCGTCGTCATCGCACGCAACGCGTCGGTGATGCGCCATGACTCATGCAGGAATTCCCAACCGGTAAATCGTGATTGGTCACCTTCCATCGCTTCACCAAGCAAGAGCTCATACGCTTCGGGCGTGTTGAACATACGCGCATGATGGGAGAAATCCATCTCTTGGGTGCGCACGGCGTCAGACTCTTTCTCAGCGAGGTTGAATCGGATCTTGACCCCTTCGTCTGGCTGGATGCGGATGACGAGGACATTGCTTGGCGGGCAACCTTTCTCGCTAAACAATACGCACGGCCCTTGCTTGAAGGTGATGGCGACTTCGGCATACCGGTGTGCTAACCCCTTTCCTGTGCGCAGATAGAACGGCACGTCGCTCCAGCGATGGTTGTTCACGAACAGGCGCATGGCCGCGTACGTCTCCGTCTGGGATTTCTTGTCGATGCCCTTCTCGCTCGTGTAGTCAGGGATCTTGCCGGCGCTGTTCGTTCCCGCACGATACTGGCCCGTCACGACCTGCTCGCGGCCGCGTTTGGGCTCGATCGAGCGTAATGCTTTCGCTTTCTCATGGCGGATCTCGTTCGCGTTCGAGCGCGTCGGGGCTTCCATAGCCACTAAAGAGAGCAATTGGAGCAAGTGGTTTTGCACCATATCGCGGATCGCGCCGGAATGGTCGTAGTACCCGCCGCGCGACCCGACGCCGGCTGTTTCACATACGACGATCTGCACGTTGTCGATATAGTTGCGGTTCCAGAGGTTATCGAATATCGGATTGGCGAAACGGATAGCGAGGATCTCCTGCACGAAGGATTTGGCGAGGTAGTGGTCGATGCGATACACTTGCGTCTCATCGAACAGCTTTCCGATAGCGGTGTTGAGCGCAGTCGCGGTCGCGAGATCGCTGCCGAACGGTTTCTCGAACACGATGCGGTGCCACCCTTTCGCGGGCTTGCGTTCACCGAGTTTGGTGCGCGCTAATTGCGCGATAATGAGCGGGAACGCGTCTTGTGGTGTCGCGAGATAGAACAAGCGATTGTCGCGGGTGCCTGCGGGCAGTTTACCCACTTTGAGCGCGAGCGCATCGTACGCTTTCGAATCATGGAACTCGAGTCGATGGTAGGAGATGCGTTTCGCGAACCCTTCCCATCCGGTCGCTTTCTTGAGCGCTTTGCGGTACTCCTTGCGTATCCCCGCATCATCGAGCTCTTGCCGTCCAATCGCGATAATGCGGGTCGCGGCGGGCATCTCACCGCGCTGATGCATAGCGAAGAGGGCCGGGATCAGCTTCTGCTTGGCTAGGTCCCCAGTCGCTCCGAAGAGCAATATCGCGCAGGCAGGCGGTGTCATCTATCACCACACCCCCCAGACGGTTATTTAAATATGCCGTCCTCGAGAGCCCATCCGGAAAAATGAGGGAAGGCCTTAAAAAAGAGACTCCCCTCCTCCCCTTTGGGATTCGGCTCAGCCCGGCTCTTCAAAGATAAGGTGAATTACAATATGTATGGACGAGAAGGTTTCGGTGATCGCGGCAATTCCGGCGGATTCGGCGGAAATGGCGGCGGCAACAGAGGATTTAGCAGCGACCGCACGCTCACGCCCCCCGTACGGGAAGGCGAAGAGGTCGACGTTACCGTCGAAGCGGTCGGAGAAAAGGGCGACGGCATCGCGAAAGTGAAAGGCTTCGTGATCTTCGTGCCCGGTACGAAGGCCGGCGAGCGTGTACGCGTGAAGATCTCGCGTGTGCTGCAGAAAGTCGGTTTCGGCCAGGTCATCGGTCCTGCGTTGACGGCAGCGGGCGTTGAAGCTCCGCGCGCGGCGCGCAAGGCAGAACCGGAGTTCGACCCGAAAGAAGAGCTCGATAGCGAGAACTTCGGTGAAGAGCCTGCGAGCGACGAGTCGATGGGCGATGACGCTGACGACGAGTCTGAGGATGAGGAAGAAGCCAAATAGGGTTTTCCCATCTCCTCTTTTTTTCTTCTCTCACTTCCGATAATGGATGAATTCGGTTAACTTGCGTTCCGCTTGCAGTTGCAGGATGTTATCGATCGTCTTCGCCTCGAAGATGGTGCGCAGCACCGGAGGCAATTCCTCACGTGTCAACGACATCATGTGCGTATGCGGTTGCGATCTGTCCTGGTGCATCGCGAGGTACAGGCCATCTTCGAGTTCCTGGAAGAAATAGAACTCGTTCTCTCCCGTCTGTGTCGCGACGAGTGCCGGATGCGAGCCGGAGTAGCGGATGCTGTGGACGAAGAGTGGAGGGAGTGGTTGATTCATGGCAATCGGATTCGGCTGTAGCTTCGGCTTGTAGT
>CAZIKW010000103.1:0-2366 GCA_964540015.1 uncultured Methanosarcinales archaeon
CTCCTGCGCCGCGTGAAGAGCGACCGCGCCATGATCGCGAAGAGCGCGGCCGTGGTCGCGACACGGAACGCCGTGCGCCACGCGAAGAGCGCGCGCCGGTAGAACGCCGCAGCCACGACGAGGAAGAAGCCCCGCGTGCACCGAAAGCGGCATCGAACGAGATCACCGCCGACCAGAAAGCGCAGCTCGGCCGCCTGCTTGAGGATCTCCTGGGCACGCACGGCGCGTACGTGCTCGACGGGAATCTGAAGATCTTAGGCAAGGTCCCGGGAACGGAACTGACCAGCACGATCAAGGCATTACGCGGCGGCATGCTCGCGGTCGTATACGACGGCCAGATCGATCGAACGCTCGTGCAGACATGCGAAGGCGCAGGCATCCCCTACATCGTCGGCATGAGCGCATCCGCGAAAGGCGAGCGCGCGCAAGTGTTGACGGCGGAAGAATTACTGTAGAAAAAAGAAATTCCTTATTTTCCTTCTTTCTTCTCAATCAAGCCCTGAAGCATACGCGCGTATCGGGTGCCGACCTCATCATCTCGTAAACTCAAGGCGAGTGGACGACATTGGTCATGCGTGAGAATGCTCAACGGCTGCGTGCCGACGTACGGCAGGCCGAAGGTCTTGTAGAACGCCTTACGCATTTCTTCTGGAAAGGATGTGGGTCCATCATACACCCTCAAGAAGAGCGACGTATCATTTCGTGCCGCCATATCATGAGTCAGTGCAGAGCGGATTGAGAACGCAACATCCTCATCAGCACAGGGTTTTGGCAGGCCATCTAAAGCACGACCAATAGTATCGATACGGTCATTGGCCGTCGACGCCATATTCGAAAGCATCTTCAACTCATCATGCAGACGGTGCGTTTGATATGAGAGAATAGCGCAACCGACAAGCGCGGCACCGAGTAAGCCGTTGCGTAAGCGGTTGGGTGAGTTGTGGAAAGGCATACACCTCGGAAACACGCCGAAGGTCAAAAACCTTACCATCCGGTATTTAAATGAACGAAGATGCCGCTACGAGCATATGGTCCGTGATTCGCGCGAGGAATGGAAGACCCGTGAGGGCGTGTTCGATCAGTTCACGATCGGCATCCTGCAGCGGCTGTCGGGTGCTGGCCACTTCGACGAGCTCGCACGCGTCATTAGCCCAGGGAAAGAAGCGACCGTGTTCGCAGCCACACGCGGCGAAGGATATGCGGCTATCAAGATCTATCGATTAGAAACCGCGACGTTCTCCAAGATGTACGGCTACATCCGCGTCGATCCGCGCTATGACCGTTTGAAGAACAATCAGCGCCAAGTCATCTTCGCGTGGGCAGAAAGAGAGCACAGGAATCTTCTCTTGTGCCGCAGCGCCGGCGTACGTTCACCCATGCCTATCGCACAACGTTCGAATGTGCTCGTCATGGAATTCATCGGCCACGGTTCGGAAGCGAGTCCATTACTGAAACATGGTCGACCAGAAGACCCGGAAGCGTTCGCGAAATTAACACTCGAAGAGCTTGAGAAGTTATCCGCCGCCGGGTTAGCGCACGGCGACCTCTCCGAATACAACATCATCAACCACGACGAGCAACCCGTCTTCATCGACTTCTCGCACAGCGCGCCATTGCACGCTCCGAACAGCACAGACTTACTCATCCGCGACGTCGAGAACGTCTGCCGCTACTTCCAGGGCCAGGGCGTGGATCTCGATACGCAAAAAGAGATCGATAGGATGCTCAAAGCGGCGCCCAAGAAAGGATGACCTGGCATCGCCACGAAAAAGGCCTCCGACCAACAACTGCCGTCAGGCTTCTAAAGGAAAACGCGTTCCTCACCGTATGCGAAAGATCCTCGCGGCTTCACTCCTGGCATGCATACTTGCCCAAACACCGGTGAGCGCACAGAGCGAACCATCCGTCAACACGCGGCTCCAGGACCTCGAACAGACCCGCAAAGGCCACAAAGATGTAGCAAGCGTCATGCTCTGCGAGACGCCGGGCGCGACCAAAGCGATCGTCCATGTGCGCGAAGCGCACTATATCGACACGCTCGCCTTCCGATACGTGAAAGCATACGGCACACCGGAGGAGTACGAACGGGCGCGGCAGATAGCGAAGCGGACGTACAGCGCGATCAACAGCGTCCAGCGCGCATCCTACGGCATCCTCAACACCATCGCCGACGAAGGATATCCGATGGTGTATGCCGATGGCATCCCCGTCGAGGACGAAGAGAAGTTCACAAAGCAGGCAATCGAACAGATCCGTCTGCAACGCCTGAGCAACCTCATCTCCATCGGATATTTCCGCGAAAATCCGGAGATCCAACAGCACCTCATCGATTGGGCCACCGTGTTCAACAGGAATGCGACACGGAC
>CAZIKW010000103.1:2376-4380 GCA_964540015.1 uncultured Methanosarcinales archaeon
TTTGTTCTTGCTGTTTGAGCTCACCTAGTATTTTATTCACATCATTTTGCGAAACTTGAGCAAAAACAGGAATCCTACCGGTATATCCCCGGCGCTGAGCTCCTTCTCGCGGCAGAAAACCGCATCATCCTACGCGGGTTCGAGCGACGCGCAGTCTACGACATGGCGATGGAGCAAGAGAACGATGAGATCCTCATGGATGGTCGAGAAGATACGTTTTTGGATATGGCGGCATCGAACGAGGAAGATATCCTTCCCGTGTTCCTCGGTGGCGGCCACACCTTCGCCGCTCCCCAAAGCTGTCCAGCGGCGCCGAAGGGCTGGTTCGAGAATCGCGAGTCGTACAGGGATAATCTCGGGTTGTGGAACAAGCGATTCTCGACGATATACTCGCTCCTTGAAGTGACGCCACGAGGCACGGACGAGATCGACCGCATCAACCGGAGAGAATTGATACACGATCTTAGACCGCTCGTGAGGACGATCGAGCAGCGCAGGAAACGCGAAGAGGCGATGCGACCGAAACCAGAAAAGAAGGGACGACGCATCGTCGGCGAAGGGAACGATGTACGGGTCGAGTGAAGAAGACGACCAGTTATCGATATACCGTATCGTGATGTTCTAATCGATCGAAGAACACAACACCCCCCTCATAATGAAATATCAGCACATAGCTGCCATTCACGTGCACTCTCCGATACCCTTGGAGTTTCCCAGAGAGCGGCTTGTAATTGGGCGGGTGCGCGCAGATATCCCGCATCTTCTTGAAAACGATGCCTCGACGGCGAAGAGGAGTTTTTGTTAGAGTTCTTTCTATCTCCGCACTGAAGTACGAATCCACCCTGTGTGGAGCAGAATTTTCTTTATGTGCCTATTCGAGAGATTTCCGGAAATCTTCCGGCGTCTGCTTGCGGTATGCTCCTTTGCGCGTCTTCGAAAGTGATACTGCGAAAGACGGTCGTACCTCAAGGAGTTCTTGCTCATAGCGGGCGACAATCATGCCGATAGCAGCGGATTTGTTCTTCAGGCCGTGCTGGCCTTTGACGATGTTGATGATGCGGTCCGTTTTCTCGTCGAGTGTGATAATCGCTTGCACCATACATTATGAAATGTAATGAAACATTATAAAACTGTCGATACGAACATCGGAAGAATTCAACGAGCCGATCGAATCAGAAAAAAATCAGAAATTCAGTTGAACATCTTGCGCAGTTTCTCGCCGAGATCGCCAAGGAACGTGGTTCGTGGTGTCGGTACCGGTCCGTCAACCATCTGGAGCTGTCGGTATGCGTCGCGCACAGCCAATTCTGCTTGCGCATACGTATCATCGAATTGCGGTGTCCACTCGTACGCGACACGGCTCAAGAGCAATCGTTCGCGCCAGGTGACTGCCGCAGCGTATTGGCGTTGAAGCAATGCACGATCAGGTTGCGGCACATCCACAGTCGTATCACACACGAGCACCAGTGCACCAACCGTTCCAAAGAGGATGAGCTCAATCATAGGGATTGGGAGTCCATCCGCATTCAAAAAGCTATTTGAGCATACGACGCACGTGGTTCTCAAGGCCTTTGAAAAAATCCAAACGACGTCGACAGCTCTCTTCGCGACGTTCTGCTCGTGCTAACTCCTGCTCCTCAAAATAATCCACATATCCAAAATTCTCGCGGGCAGATGCAAGGGTAGAACGTGCTTTCACATACTCACTCTCCAGACGAGCGTAGAAAGGCTCCACTTTCACGCCGACACCGATATCTCCGCAAATGATTACCGCACATGCAACGCCAACGGCGATAAGCTCAATCATAGGAATCCGGAGTCCATCCGCATTCAAAAAGGTATTCTCCGTCAACATCACAACCACTGGACACGCACGCGTAGACGCTATAAAGAAGTCGCATGCCCCGATGTTCGGAAGGGAAGTGGGCACCTGGCCCCGTGAGGAGCTGGTGCTCTGACCTGTCTGAAACTTCCGTGAAAGAATCGGAAAACAGGAGGTCTCGC
>CAZIKW010000104.1:0-4365 GCA_964540015.1 uncultured Methanosarcinales archaeon
TTTCGCGGTGAGGGTGACGCGTTCGCGCGCGAGCGTCGCCTTCTGGGACAGTATCTGTGCTTCGCGAGCGAGATCGGCCGCGTTACGGGCACGCTCCGCCTTGATGCGGGCGATGATCGTCTCGTGCGTCTCTTCGCGTTCGCGTAGCGCTTTGGCTGCAAGGCGCGCGTTGTCGCGTGCTATGCGGTATGTGTCGACGCCGAAGATACGACGGACTGTCTCGATGCGTTCATCGGGCGCTTGTGTCAGCACCGCTTTCATCTCCTCTTGCGGCGTGTAGATGGTGAATCGGTAGATGATGTTGCGTTGTTTCCCCAGGAACTGCAACGGGTAGCCGAGTATGGTGAACACCCTGGCTCGCAGTTCGCTTGGTGTGAGCGCCTCCCGGGCGTTCTCGGTCTCTATCCACCCGTTGTCTTGTGTGACGCCGCTGCTTGTCCGTCGTAAGGTGCGGGTGATGGTGTGCTCTTTCCCATCGACGATGATGGTGACGCTGACCGATCCGTCGCTCGCTCCGTGGCGGAGGAGCGCGTTCCCGGAGAGTTCGCTTCGCGAGATGCCGAATAGCCCGAACTCTATGGCCAAGAGCAATGTCGATTTTCCCGCTCCGATATCGCCTGATAAGAGCGTGATGCCGTCCGGGAATTCGACCGTGGCATCGTGGTACGACCGGATGTTCTTGATGGAGAGACGATGCAACCGCATGGTGCGTGAGGTCCCTCGCAGGGTATAAAATAGCTTCGCCAGGCTGTCTGATGCGAGGGAGGCGGAAGTATGGTGTTATGGCAATCCTTCCTTAGATACTGTGGATTGTATGGGAATCTTTGTTGTGGCCTTAGTCACGTTGTTCCTAGGTTCGCCTACTGTGTAGTCAAACCTTGGCGCAAAACCAGACGATCGAGACTGGTAGCTACCCTCAAGCGCCGTAGGCGGACTGCATCATATATGCGCCGCCACGACAAGTATACGCGTTATTGAATAATTGTCTTGGTTGCTGTGCCGAGTTACTTGATGTTTTGATCTGTTGTCTTACGTCTGGTTCGTCGCTGCGACGAGAGTGCAACTCTTCCACGCGTTATTCGCGGCCGAGTTTACCGCGATGCGTATGTATCAAGCCTTCCCTCGTCAAGCTTTGGCTACGCAGTAGACAAAGCCGGGAACGAAGTGACCAAGGCAGCAACGAATGCCCTTCTCTTGACTGTAGAATCGTGTCTATCTTCAACGTATATCTTGTCCTATACTTTGATCTCTATTTTCTTTTCTGAGATGGGTTTTTTCTCTTTGTGCGTCCCGTCCTTGTTCTCTCTCTTGCTTATCAGGATTATCTGGGATCGCAGGATGAGGTCGTGTTGGCTGATGAATGCAAGGAGGATGCAGCCGCTAAAGAGGAACGCGAAGACATTACGCACCAAATCTATGTCGATGCTCTCTCCCATGATGCTTGTGACGCCAGAGACGTAGAGCGCGTTGAATATCTGGAATATCAGGTAGAGCACCGATGATACGAATAGGAAATCCCATGGCCTGCGGTCTTTGTGCTCGTTCGTCTTCTTGAGGAACAAATACGCGTACGTCGTTATGAAGAGCGCGATGAAGATATCTGCGTAACCAAGCAGGATGCTGGTGTAGTTGGCGAGGCCCACGACGGGAATGGTGGCGGGACGCCTTTTAAAGTTTGGGAACCACTCGAAAGGAGATATTTTCTGTTATCGGCGATCATGGGGGTGCATCCTCTATTCTCATCCGGGCCGTTTGCATCGTACGATGCAATGCCAGTACTTCAGAGTTTGACCTGCACGATCCCACGGTCGACGCCGGCGATGCATCCAAGAAGCTTATCGCGCAGCACAGTGTTCTCGGGTTCCGTCAAGATAATGGCGTGCAGTATCTGCTGCAGAACGTCGATAATGCGGCGCATGAACCTGACGATGTCCCCTTCCGGCATGGTGGTGAGCTGTGTCAGCGTCTCGAACCCTGAACCATCAAGCCATGCCGCGAGCATCGGTTCGAGTTTACGCGCCGCGGACTCCCGTAGCCAACGATGCAGGTCACGGTACTCTTTGCAGCGCAAGATAAGCGCATCGGTCTCTGGTGTGTCGCCGTGCTTGAACTGCACCAAACGTCTATCCTCATACTCGAGCGCGGCGCAAAGTATCACTATCTGGAGCGGCGTGTACTCCATGGCGACGTCCGAGAGGAAGAGCTCGGTGATGCGCAGCTCGTTCGAGTAGATGTGGCGCGCGAACTCGCCATGCGGCGCGAGCGTATTCTCATCGTGGAGGTAGCCGAGGCTGATGAGCCGAGCTATCTTCTTCTCATACACGCCGATGATGCGCTCCCGGTGCTCTCCTGCCTGTTGGTAGCTGTAGAAGCTCGAGAGCAGGATGATGCGCCGTTCCTCCTTGGTATGGTGGGTTATCATGTTGAGGATGGTGTTGTATGAGAGTTGGTACTGGGACTCGAGCGCTTCGGTCTCGCCGGTGATGATGCGTTGCATCTTCTCGAGATCGGCGTACTCGGCATCGACCATGCTGATGGCGTACCCGACGGTGTCAAGCCCTCGGCGTCCCGCGCGGCCCGCAAGCTGGAAGTACTCGGTGCTCGAAAGATGCCGGAAGACTGTTCCATCGTACTTTTCGAGCGTGTCGAAGCAGACGGTCCGCGCGGGCAAGTTGATGCCGACTGCGAACGTCTCGGTCGCGTAGAGCACAGAGAGAAGCCCGGCCGCGAATACCTCTTCCACGAGCTCTTTGAGCACGGGAAGGAGCCCTGCATGGTGGAACGCGATGCCGTGCTCAAGGCACATGATGAGATCGTGCGTCGTGCCGAGCCGTGCCACTGCAGGGTCTGTGCTTGCGAGTTTCGCGGCGCAAAGCGTCCTGACGCGTTCCTCTTTCTCCTTGTCGAGGAAGGTCATCTTGCGCGCGAGCTCAACCGATCGTTTCTCTGTGTTCGCGCGAGAGAAGCAGAAATAGATGCAGGAGAGCCTGTTTGTGTCCCGTAATCTCTTGATGAGATCGATGTGGTTGAGCTTCTCGCGTTTTCCCTTGTGCGCCGCGCTAGGGTTCGCGTGGGCGGCGCGTTGCGATCGTTGGTTGGCGTGATATCCTCCTTTGCGATTGTGGTGCCCGGCACCGCCCGATCCTCCACCCCACGCTCCTCGTAGTCCTCCTCCGCCTCGTCTCCCTCCGCGTCCGGCGAACATATCGTCGTATTTCGGGTAGGCGTGCTCCTTCTTGCGATGGCGTATCTCTTCGATGGTCGATTCGCCGAACCAGGTATCGAAGAAGAGGTGTTCAAGCGGTACGGCGCGTTTCTTCTCCGTGACGACCTCAACGGCGTGCCCTTTGATGGATGATATCCAGTTCGCGAACTGCTTCGCGTTCGGGATGGTCGCCGAGAGGCAGACAAAGCGTACGTGCGCGGGGCTGAAGATGATGCACTCCTCCCATACCGTCCCGCGCTCCGCGTCGCCAAGGTAGTGTATCTCATCGAAGACCACCGCCGCCAAATCGTCGGTGATGGGGTCCTTGGCGAGCAGCATGTTGCGGTAGATCTCGGTCGTCATGATGACGAGCGGCGCGTTCGGATTGTTGCTCACGTCCCCTGTCAGTATCCCGACGTTCTCTTCGCCGTACACTTGTTTGAATTGGCTGAACTTCTGGTTGGAGAGCGCCTTTATCGGGGCGGTATAGAAGACTTTGCGACCCTCTTTGAACGATTTATCGATGATATAATCCGCGATGAGGGTCTTGCCCGTCCCTGTCGCCGCCGAGACGACGACGGACGATCCGCTGTCCAGATGAGCTATCGCTTCGGTCTGGAAGCGGTCGAGCGTTAGTCCGTGGAACTCCATGCGCTTGAAGAAAGAATCACTCTATATAAACGGTCGTATGGTATAAACGGTCGCATGAGTGCGTGCTAGCGGCGGTCGCGGATTCGCGTATCCGAGCAGAACAATATATCGAGTGAATCTATCGAGTGAATCCTTGATCGTGGTTGTTCTCAACTGCCGTCGTTATGTCAACCGCCGTTGTTACGTGGCGCGTGGTTCATTCGCGATGCCTGAAGGGACGTGGCCTGTAGTCACGATATCCGCCGCGCCATCGCAATAACGGCGTTGATCATCGAAATAGACATGAGGCATATATGCTTCGATGATTTTTCGTTTGTCCAGGCCGCTGAGGAAGAACGCCTCATCTATCGTGACATTCCATGATCTTAGCGTAGTTATGGCCCGTTTGTGCGCGAGCGCGCCGCGAGCGGTGATGAGCGCGGTACGGATAGGCGCATTGTTCGAATACTCTGCCTGTATGCGTGACAACCCTTCAAGGAACGGCTTGAACGGTCCCGGCGCCAACGGCG
>CAZIKW010000105.1:0-4295 GCA_964540015.1 uncultured Methanosarcinales archaeon
CGATGAGCCCCACCACCATGGCGGTGGCGCCCATTATCGCAGGCCATCTGAACAAAGCCACCGTTCGAACGCATATCAAGGCGGGTCTTCCCACAATCACCGCACAGCTCGAGAAGGAATTAGGCCGGCCGTTTAGCCATACGCCGCGGATTGAATACCAAACGGATCCTTCTATCTCGACTACTGAAAAAATATTCGAAGCAATATACCCTGAATTCGGAAAGATATTGGCCAGCTACGAAACGAAAACAGGAATTATATACTTCCCACTGTACGGAAAACACCTCGGTGGAATAGACGCAGTAGATCGATACGTCAGAAACCATGGCGCTTCAGTAGATGCCGAGCAGATTCTGCGCCACGAACTCACGCACCAGTGGACATTCGAAGCGTATGAACGGCTCGGCGTTCCAGTATGGGACGTGCAGCGAATGAAAGAGCAAGCAACATCTCAACTCATAAGCGAAAAAATTGTGATTGAAGGCATCGCGGAATATATGGGAACGCGAAACGGGCAGTACACGCCAGGTGAAGATGAGAAACTCCTTAGGATGAAATCAACAATCAATGATCTGGTGACTGCACTCAGCGTAGATCCGCACCTCCAGTACCGGCTCGGGCGCCACATCGCCGGACCACTCGTCCAGGAGTACGGCGGACGAGCCATAGACTACATGCTCTGTCACCCACTCCCATTCTCTTTGCGGGATTGGCCAACGTATCGTGAAACCGCGCTCGTGCACCTCGCGCAAGGTTGGACTCCCGAGTGATAAGAAACATTTTTATGCACACGTACGGACCTTTACGGGATGGAAACCTGGATTATCAGTGTACTGGTCATCATCGGCATCGTCATTATCACGTCCCTGCGCGTCTTGAAGCAGTACGAGAATGGCGTCGTCTTGACCCTCGGGAAATTCACGGGCGTCCGTGAAGCCGGATTACGTCTCGTCATCCCTATCTTCCAGCAGATGGAGCGCGTCGATATGCGTTTACGCACGATCGACATCCCGCGCCAGCAGATGATGACGGAAGATAACGTCCCCGTGACGGTGAACGGCGTCATCTACGTGAAGGTGCGCGATGCACCGGTCGCGGTCCTGAAGATCCAAGACTACGAGTACGCGATCGCGCAGTACGCGGAGACCGCGCTTCGTGATGTCATCGGCGGCATGAAGCTCGATTCTGTACTCTCCGAGCGCGAGAAGATCGGCGACAAGATCAGGGAAATCGTCATGAAGGAGACGAAAGACTGGGGTCTCACGGTCGAGCAGATCAAGCTCCAGGATGTCGAAGTGCCGGACGATCTCAAGCGCATCATGTCGCGCCAGGCGGCAGCGGAGCGAGAGAAGCGCGCGAACATCATCAAGAGCGAAGGTGATTACGCTGCAGCGGCGAACTTGGCAAAAGCGGCAGAGATCATGCGCAAGACAGATGGCGCGATGCAATTGCGTACGCTCCAGACCATCGACGGATTGGGTCCGACCGCATCCAACACGGTCGTGATTGCGGTGCCCGTCGAATTGCTCCAAGCGGTCGATACGTACATCCGAAAGAAGTGATGCGCCGATGCTCATCATCTTTGATTACGACGGCGTAATCGTCGACTCGTTCCCGAACATCCATCAGGTCTACTTGCGCATGTGCGAGGAACTGGGAGTCGACTGTCCCGCAGATATCGAGGTGTTCCGCGAAGTGTACGGCAAGCACCACCTCTTGGGATACGAGAACCTCGGGATCGTGGGCGATCTCGTCGCGCGAGCGGACGCGATCTTCATGCGCGAAGTCGTCAAAGGGAATCCACCCCTCTATCCGCACTTGCGCGAGACGCTCGCTGCGCTCAAACGAGAGCACACGCTCGTGCTCGTCTCCGCGACCGTACCTGAGGAAATCGAGCAGAAGATGCGACGCCACGGTCTCACGCCGTACTTCGAGCGCGTCATCAGCACCGTCACGACGGGCCAGGACAAGGCGCACGTGTTCAAGCATGTGATGCTCGAATTGGGTGCAACCGATGCGGACACCATCGCGGTCGGAGATCGCGTCGGCGACTACGAAGCAGCGAAAGACGCAGGCGTCTCACGCATCGTCATTACGCGCTATGGCTGGGGCTTCGATGAACATAGGGTACCGGGAGCCGCGATAGCGGAGCGACCGGAAGATCTGCTCAGGGTCATCCACGAGTCGAGTCGCCATAAGAAATAGGCGCGCCAAGGATTGAGCAAGATAGAGAAGGAACGTGCGTATTACATTGTCGATTTTTCGAGAATGATAGCGAAGAGTTGCTCAAACGCCATCCGGGCAGCGCGATAGGAACCGACGTATACTGATTCATAGTCCGACTGGTCTTTATCGACTCCGAACTCCTCAAGCGACGCGATATCCTCAAGCGACCCCAGCACCGTGCCTTTCTCGAAAGTGCGTTTCGCGGTCTTCATATCGGCATTGTACACGACCTGATACTGCGCGCTGTCTTTCGCACGCTTGAACAGAATGCGCTCATAGCAATCCACGCGTACGGGTTGGGGATAAAGAACCAGAACACAATCGTCATCGGCACTGACCGAGAATCCACACCCATCGTACGGCCGCACCAACTCCGAGAATCCACACCCATCGTACGGCCGCACCAACTCCGCGACGTTCGCGATGGGAGGAGGCGTCGTTTCCGTCATGCAAAAACCTTCACGCGGAAAGAGGGTTACTTCCACGCACCCGCGACAATCAACGGCAATACAATCGTCGCATCCGCGAACACTTTCACGACCTGCGCGTCAGGGAGCAGCTTCCCCCACGATACCGCCTCGTCGGGTCGCGCGCCGGAATCGGACGCGTCGAATTCGGCAGCCGTGTTCACGTACACGCAATAATCCATGCCGTTGCGCAGCATGTTCGAGTTGAGGATCATGTGCTTGACGAGACCAGCACCCAAGATCAACCCGCCCGTCTTTTTCGCGTCGAGCGTGATCGTGTGGAAGCGCTTCGTCTCAGCGACCAAATCCAGTTTGAAACCCGGATGCTGGTGCTCGAAAAAGAAGATGATGTCGCCGATCGAGCCGTCCATAATCACCGGGCAGAACGCGGGGATCTTGTTGCGGAATGCCCACGTGTAGATGGAGGAATTATCATCGATCTTCTCACCGAGTTTCCAAATCAAATCGCCCGGCGTATGCACGACACCAGTTTCTCGTTGCTCGACGAGCATCTCCTTCAAGATCGGCGTGAGAAATTCCTCAAAACGCGCGTAGTGGTCGTTTGGCACCAGGAGATTGCCGATGCGGTTCAACCCCGCTTCACGCAGTTGAGCGCCATCAGCATCAAAGGAAGAGATGGAGAACGGCGCGATGCATTTGATGATATCTTCCTCAACGCCACCCGCAGTCGTCACGAGGACATCAACGCGCTTGTGCTCAACGAGCCAGCGGATCAGTTCACGGTTTCCTGTCGATACTTGATTGCTGGTGTAACCGAGGTACACCGTGCAGTCCTTGTCCGCACGCATCGCACGGCAGATCTCGATCGCGCGAGCGAGGTGCGTCGCTTGCGCACCCGTTGTCGCGTACGCAGCGAGGATCTTGCCGATCTCCACGCCTTCGCCCACTTCGAGTCCGCGCACCTCAGGCAAGCCTATCGGCGAAGCACCGGCGTGGAATTCGTTCGCGCGAGCGGCAGCAATTTTCTTTTCGTCCATAAGCAGTGAGGAATCCCCGAGGATTTATAAACGTACGGGAGGTCTTAAATATGCCCAACGCCCGACGGTACGAATCATGGTCGCGGAGCTGCTTATTCTCGGGGCGATTATCCTCATCGGCGTGGTGGGGAATTTCCTCTCCGCGCGTACGCGCATCCCTGAATCGCTCTTCCTCATTGTGACAGGCCTCCTCATCGGACCGGTATTCGGCCTCGTCCCTAGCGCGTTCTTCACCGAAAACCTCGGGCTGTTCGTGAGCTTCGCGCTCGTCATCGTGCTCATCAACAGCGGCATGAATTTGGATGTGCGTCATGCCATGCGTACGATGCGCGGAGCGCTCCTCTTCGTCGCTCTCGTCTTTTTGTGCACAGTTGTAGTGGTCACGGCGACACTCCACATCGTCTTCGATTGGCCGATCCTGCACGGTCTGTTCTTAGGCATCATCGTCAGCGGCACGACCACCGTCACCATCACGCACCTCGTCGAGCACCTGGATCCGGGGAGCCAAGTGCTGCGTCGTGACACGAAAGACCTCCTCGTCCTCGAATCCGTGCTCAACGACGTATCGGTCATCGCTGGCGCATCGATTCTCGTCGCGATCATC
>CAZIKW010000106.1:0-4104 GCA_964540015.1 uncultured Methanosarcinales archaeon
TTCCCGTAGGCCCTCTCTCGCAACTCATTGCCTCTCAATATCGCCGCAGGCGTAGCGTCGTACTGGCGCAGAGCGGCGAGATACCCCGCGAATCGTGGCGTGAGACGCTCACGCTCCAATTCATCCGCCCGCTCGAGTCGACACGTTAAATCACGTAAGATGGCGAGTCGATTCACGTCTTCTGGCGCGTATTCTCTAAATACTATCGGTCGTCTTGTGGTAAGATCTTCAAGCGCCATACACTACCTCGAAATAGAAGACAGGAAAGAAAGGAGAAATAAAAGAGTATCGAACTACTTCGCCTTGATCTTCTTCATGTCCTTCCACGCGAGCTCGAACATGTCTTCGAGCGCTGCGCTAAAGAACGGCGTGTTGATCCAGATGCCGACATCGTAGGTCGGGTGCACATCCGCATCGTCCATCACCATGAAGACGATTTCTCGGCCGTCGACGATCGTGAAGCGTGCTTTCAGCTTCGTGTCGCGCACTTCCGCGATGCCGTCGAGTTCCTTCGCGGCCTCGATAGACTCTTTCGTCTGCGGGCATGCGATGCGGATCTTGACGCCGCGCTTCGCGACTTCCTCAAACACCGGCTTGAGACCTTCGATCTTGCGCAGTAATCCAGACGCGGTCGTGACCAACGTAACAGTCTTCTCGGCGCCACGGATCGTGAGCTCCAAGTGGTTGTAGAGGTTGTGACGGCCCTTCAAGGATCCCGACAAGTCCGTCGGCTCGATGATCTCAACACCCTGCTTGTGCAGGTTCTTGAGCTCCGAGATGACATCCGTCTTCTTGAGCGTGTCGAGGCGGTTGATGGATTCATCAGCCTCTTTCTTCATGTTCTTCTTGACGCGCTCGACCACTTCTTCAGGGCTGACCGCGATGTACTTGATCGGCTTGCCGATCTTCATCACGATGAAACCCTTCTTCTCCAAGGATTCCAAGATATCATAGCTACGCGAGCGTGGAACGTTCGCGATGTCAGATAACTCACCCGCGGTCGAAACACCACGTGACAATAATGCAGTCCAAATCTTTACCTCGTAGAGATTCAGGTTGAAATACCGTCGTAACTTCGATAGGAAGTCGTCTCGTACAATCATTCTCTTCTACCCCCAAGGGCCTCATTCACCCCTTTCCAGAGAGCATACTGGCATCACTACCTTATATACGTTACGAGTCGTACTACAACGCAGGAACAACGTTTCAGTACACTTCTCAAGGGTTACAAGTACGGTTATCACTCGCCGGAAGGGCCTGTGTGGTGAACTGCTTGAGAATACCTGTGACGAGTGGTGAACACGAGTTCGCAGAACGGATATACGGATTTCCGCATTTCTCGACGTTTAGAATGCTTATCCGCCGAACGTATGCGCGATAGACTCACCCAACTGCTGCGCGGCATGGAACCCGTCGTGGAGGATTGGACTGATTTGATCACCGAACTTCCCGATTAGATATCCGACTGCGGTGCCGATGACGATCTCATTACGTGATTCGTTGAGGAGGTTGTAGAACTTCCCGGGATGCTTCTTGGTCCCGAACGTATTGCGGTACCAGTACTTGTTTACGAGGAATCCCGGCCCAGCAGCTCGACGAGACAACGTCTTTGCGCCACCATCACGCAAGTATGTCGCGACGACACTCGAGATACCGTATGATTGCCGAGCCTCCCGATCGGAGAACTGATCCAAGTCTCCTGCAATCTCAAGCGCTTGACGTATGCTGCCATCGGCGATATCGATACCCATGAGCTGCGTCAGGTTGCGATACGTTGATTGTCGACGGGTCTCCTTGAGCTTGGCGACCGCATCAAGGGGATCAAGGAGGGGGTATTTCTTCACCGCCGCTGCGACAGAGTACGTTTGCGAGAGTCGTATGCGTTTCGCACCAAGACGGTCGATAAGCTTATCCTTGAGCTTCTCGATGGTGTCATAGTCGTACATCAAGACGTGGAAACGGTGCTCTTGCTCGCCGCTCGGATCCATAATCTCATCAAGGAGATCGTAGGTTTGAGCAGCATTCGCATCGAATACATCGCGAGCGCTATCAATCAAGCGGCGCGCTGGATGTTTCGGATTGTCAAGGTCCCAGATAACAGTTCCTTTGTGACGGCGTACCTTGCGCTCACGCAGCAGATAGCACGCGAGCATGCCGAGATAGATATGGGGCCAGTACTGCTCCGGTAGCTTTCTTGGCTCATCGAAGAGGTCTAAATCAGCGAATCGCTTGGTCAGGCCGGTAAGCGAGCCGATGGTCTCTTTATGAAGGAATTCCTCCAGTGTCGGGGTCCCGTTGGGCATGGGGAGAGGAGTCTGGCGCGGGATAAAAATACCCCTGTTCAGAGTGGCCATTCACCGTCGCAACCCTTAAAAACGCCCTCCCCGCACGCCCGAACGAATGGCGGGGGCGAAAAAGGCGGCGCACAAGGGAGCACCAAGCGACAGCCCTCCTGAGAAGAGTATTGATCTTACTCCGTTGATTGCACAGCTCACGCCTTTGGAACGCAAGGCATTGCCGCACCTCAAGAACGGGCAGTTGCAAAGCGAACTCGCAAGAGTCGCCGATATGAAAGATGTCGAAGTGGCGCGCGCGCTGCAATGGCTTGAGAATAAAGGAGCGGTGAAGACGCATGAACAGGTCGCGACTGAGTATGCGCTTGGTGCGAACGGACTTTTAGCCCTTGACAAGAACATGCCGGAGATGCGTTTCCTCGCGTCAGCCATCAAGCTTGGCGCCGGGTCGAAGGATGTGCCGTGGGAGAAGATCACCGAAGATGCACAACTGGATCGCAACGAAGCGGGAAAGAGCCTCGCAATTCTTCGAGAGCAGAAACTCATCACGCTCGATGAGAAACGCAATATCCGCATCGCGCCGAGTGGCGTGAAGATCGATACGAAGCACTATAGTTTGTATGTGACGCTCCAGCGCATCAAGAAGAAAGAGCCGGTTGATGATGCGGCGGCAGATATCGCTGCACTACGCGCGCGCAAGGAATACCTCGCGGTGAAAGAGCGCAAGGATCGCCGCATCGCATTGACGCCGCTCGGCGTGTCGCTTACGAAAGTGGATCTCTCGAAGCACACGTTCGCGGAATCGTTGACTCGTGAAGATCTCGAAGCAGGTACGTGGAAGGGCAAGACATATCGTGCGTACGACGTTGCGGCTCCAGTCCCTGAACTCAACGCGGGTCGCGAGCATTTCGTGACGGAAGCGATCGAATCCGTCCGCCGCATCTGGATCGAGATGGGATTTAGCGAAATGGAAGGATCGATGACGCAAAGCGCGTTTTGGGATCTTGATGCATTGTTCGTCCCGCAAGACCACCCTGCGCGCGAAGTGCAAGATACGTTCTATCTGGACGATCCTGCCGCGACCGATATCGAGAAGGATGCGTTCACGCGCGTCCGCGACGTGCACGAGACCGGCGGCACGACTGGTTCGACCGGCTGGCGCGTGAAGTTCTCGAAGATGGAAAGCGAGAAAACGATGTTGCGTACGCACACGACGGTGCTCTCAGCGCAGAAATTGTGGGATATCCGCCAAGGCAAGGCGCTCATGCCGGGGAAGTATTTCACCGTCGGGAAAGTGTTCCGTAATGAGAAGCTCGATTGGAAACACCTGTTCGAATTCCATCAGGTCGAAGGGATTGTGGTAGACCCAGACGCGACATTCAGCCAACTCATCGGGTACTTGCGCATCTTCTTCGCGAAAATGGGGTATCCTGAGATCCGACTGAGACCGCACCACTTCCCGTACACAGAACCGAGTGTTGAAGTGGATGTGTGGCACCCGAAGCGCCAGCAATGGATCGAGCTTGGCGGTGCGGGCGTGTTTCGACCAGAAGTGGTGAAGACCTTGACCGGTGAAGATATCCCTGTCTTGGCGTGGGGGTTGGGGTTAGAGCGCATCATCGTCGACGCGTTCGGCTTCACGGACCTGCGCGATCTGTACCGTAATGATTTGGCGCAATTGCGTTCCACGAAAGCGCTCCTGCGCACGGAGGGCCGCTAACATGGTCAGCCTCGAGATCGACCGCAAGCGGCTCGTGCGTGAATTAGGTGTCGGCGATACGCCAGAATTACTGACGCAGATCGCGCAGTT
>CAZIKW010000107.1:0-2918 GCA_964540015.1 uncultured Methanosarcinales archaeon
ACAAGGAAGCGTTCGATGGCCAGACTATCACGGTCAGCGGCATCGCTGAAGATACGGTGAAGATTGGAGAGCTTAGTGGCTATTCCCTGCGCGACCCTATCACGGACGAGCGTATCGCGGTGAGTTCTGATACGCTCCCGCGTGAAGGTGAGACGGTACGCGTCAGCGGTGTTTGGGTGCGCGATTCGTTGTTTGGTTATTATCTGAAAGTGGAAGACTGATGTCAAAAAAACCTGTCGCGATTATTGAAGATCTTGAACATGATGTCGTAAGGCTTCTCATAAGGATTGACGAAAAGAAACAAATTGAACATCTAACTCCCTTTCTTTACAAATACCTACGCCGAAAGAGTGAGCGCGAGGATTTTGAAGCATGGTTTACCAACATGGTGACTCAAAAAAAGAGTGGCTTTGTATCTTACCGTGTTCCTAGCACCCATGGCACTCTTGATCTTCTTTTTATAGAAAATAAGGATGCATTGTTCCTCTTTTGCGTCTTCGGTACGGGAGCGAAGGACTTCAAAAGGATTACTGGCTATACTCCCGGACAAACCCTCAAGTGGACTATGAACCAGCCTGATTGAACTCTGTTTTGAATGTGTATAGAACGCTTAATTTTCTGAAGCTATTTAGCATAAGTCCTCAGAAAGTATTTATTCTCATGATCGTTCCCGTTCCTTATGGCAGATATCGCAGACCTGATTCGCACCGAACTCTTCTATACGCACGATCTCGATCGTATCCGTGCGATCAAACGACCGGAGTGTACTGCGATTGGCGCGGCTCTCAAGCACGACATGACCGTATATGGCTTGCGTTTGCTCGGCGGTGTCAAGGCTAGTGTTCGTGGTGCTGTTGTCGGCGCAGTCGCGGGTGCGGCAGTAGGACTTTTGCTTGGTGAAGAAGGGCGTGGGTTGTGGGCTGCGGGAGCATACGTGGGTGTGCCCTTGGATCTGTGTGTGTACATGCTCCGTTCAAGCCCTCTGGTCATGTCGAAGCTGAGCTCATATCGTCCGCAACAGTCATAAGAAGAAAAAGAAGGAAAAGAACAAGCTCTACGTCTGGAGGATGAGGCCGCCGGTGGCGTTCAATCGGCCACCGATAACGACGCTTCCATCATCCATCATGAGCGCTGCGTTCGCAGGGATGCGTACGCCGATACCGACACGGCCGTCAAGGTCCATGCCGACAACTGTTGAGCTCATCACCGAGCCGCCGATGATACGGACACGTTCTTCTTCATCCACCGCTACAACTGCATCGGTGCGCGTCTCCGCTTCCACAACCGGTGCCATGACGTAGTCGCCTTCCGTCGTGGTGTGGAGTGACTCATCCGCGATGAAATCGAACGAAGCGGTCGATGTTCCATTCGCTTCAACGACGAGCGTGATGGGGATCGTCATCTTCTCTGCCGGAACAGTCGCATCGTGCGTCCCGTTCTCATCCACGACAGTCACACTGGAGATATCGAAACGCACCTGGCTGTACGATCCGGTCTCAAGCGATTCATCAGCGAGCAGCGCATGACTGCCTTCAGCTTTCAAGCGTAGGAGATCGTATGTTTCCTCATCGCCTTCGACTGTCACCCAACCTTCGTCGGCGCTGTAGACCTCGAGGCTGTCGAGTGTGACGCGTACGCTCGTCACTGTGCCCATGTCGGCCGCGGCGTCCGTGATGGTGAAGACCGCTCGACCTTCGAGATCTTCGTGATCCTCTTGGACAATTGTGGTGTTCTGTGTGATGACGGTCTGGCTCTGCGTACAGGCTGCCAGGACTAAGAGCGCTACAAATACAATAAATGGTTTCAAGATATCACCTGCAATAGTTCATATGGGTTTGGGAATGAGGAAAAAAGCTAGATGCCTCCGAGGAGGTCTTGCCATGCGATACGATCCTGCTCACTCATCTTCTCTTTATGTGCGGAGGATGCTTCTCGCTTGGTAGTGGCGTTGCGTGTATGCGTTTTCGTTCGTGCCATAGGTATCCACCTCTGTTGGTTTGATGGTGTGATCGGGAAACGGGGGCGTCGGTTGACGCCACCCTGAATAAGTTACCAGCCTTCCTCATCGAAGACGTCGTCACGATCGCGCTTCGTGCTCGATTGTCCTGAGGACTTGTTCGTGCGTTTGGGGCTGTTATGCATGCCGTTCTTCCGTTCGTTCATAGCCATAGTTCCACCTCGTACCTCATGATTGTGTGAGGAATGTTATCTGCGCTGATCCGCCTGGGAATCGCCGACGCCGAGCTTGCGTTCGACGTTCTTATCGACAGTGACGAGCTTGTCCGCCACCTTGTCAACGCCGCGCTTCGTCGCATCTTGTGCTTTTCTGATCTTCGTATGCATCGTATCACCTCGATACTTTTGTGAAACGGGAAGGGAAAACCGGGGCGGCCGGCAGTGACTCGTTGCCGCCCCGGGGATTGTACGCGCTTGGCCTGGGGACCCGCCAGGTCCGGGTTCGCGTCGAAGGAACTATCCCGAGCTACTTGCGCTCGTTGGTATCGCCGCGCGTCGGATCGTTCCACGCGTCGCGGCGTTCACGGATCTTCTCCGTCGAATCACGGGAAGACTTGCCATGATCGCTCTCACGACCGCGGATCTGCTCGTTTACGCCACCGCGTCCAGTGACGCTAGAGTCCTGAGGACGCTGCGTCGACTGATCGCCAGCATCTTGCTGGCGCGTGCTTTCGTTCTCGCTCTCTTGCACCTTAGGATCGAATTTCTGGTCGACACCCTTCTCCTTCTGAGTGGGCATTTTCTCCTGGTTACTACGATTATTCTCCATAAGTCCACCTCCAAGTGAATTTCTCTCCCAAACATCGGGGGGAGTGTGATATGTGTGAGATTATTTCTTCTTGCTACCGCGCATAGCCGATGCCGCTACTGCACCGATAGCCGCTCCGACACCGACCGCGATC
>CAZIKW010000107.1:2928-4082 GCA_964540015.1 uncultured Methanosarcinales archaeon
GGCCCAGCCGGCGAGTTCGGCGGCGCGGTAACGGTAGTGAAAACGTTTCGCGGGTGCGGCGTGGCGATCGAGGCGCTTGAGCTCTTCCTCCTGCGGCGCGAAGACGCTTTCCGCTTTCTTCGGATTCTCGCGGATGAAGCCGCTTACTTTTTGTTCAGCTTTCGTAACACCTGCGTTGACATCCTTCATGATGCCCTTCGCCTGTTTCGTGATGGTTGCCGGCATCGCTTTTGCCTGCTTTACGATACTCTTGCTGGTTTGGATTGCTTTCTTCTTGGTTACCATAACTATCACCTGGCACCGTAATGGCGCCGATATGACTTTCCTTGACTGGAAAGGGTTGGTTGGGGGCGCTATCCGGAAGTCCTGAAAAATCGGTTACTGGAATTTCCTACGCCCTTAGCTCTTCCAAGGGGTGGCGTCATATAAAAGCATTTTCTTGATATTATATGTATATATGAATTTTGTCGACGGGAAAAATTCATGTTGCGTACGCTTTATTGCCTGCTGTCTCGTAACGCTCGGAGCGCTTCCCACGCCATGATATTGCGTGTTGCTTGGTGTAGTGCCATCACTTGCTCGGGCGTCAGCGATACGTCGAGATCGCCGCTCTTTATGTGGTCGGGGGGATACGCGCATATGTGTTCTCGTGAACGTAGTGCATCATCATCCATGAGATTTATCGTATCGGCACCGAGCTCTTTGGTTTCTAGATGCTTGAGCCCGAGAAGATGGCCGATCTCGTGTGCGATCACTTCAGCGAGATCCATCACCACACCGCTCGGGCAGGTCTCGATGCCGCGATAGACTGCCGACGATCGGAGCAGTGCATGATTTCCCGGCAGCGCATATCCTCTGGTGTTCTTGAGATTTGGTTTGCGTTCGATCTCATCCGCGAGGATACTCTCGTACGCGCTATCTGCCAGCAGTCCTATATGGAATCGTCCGGGTCGAGAATTTTCTCGTTGAATTGCGATGCCGTAGGTGGAGAATACCTCCGCCACTACCCGGTGGGCGTCTTCGACGAATGGCGTGAGCCTCCAGGAGCTGTTATCGATGTAGTACTCAACGGTCACTGTCGGTCGTGTCGGATACGCGGAGCGAGGCGGATATCATTGAGAAAATCGACATTGGCGGTGTTTCATTGATTCGTG
>CAZIKW010000108.1:0-4028 GCA_964540015.1 uncultured Methanosarcinales archaeon
CCGCAATTGAGTGAAGCTTCTTCTTTTCCTTTTTTGCCCCCTTCTTCTCATTACAAATCTCAAGAAAGGAACGACATCCTTCGCAACCTACCCTTTCGCCTGCCGTCGTTTCGCGCGCGCGTACGCGTTCTTGTCACCGTACTTGACGAAACCCGCATGGTGCGACGGTGCAACGAACCCGGCGTACTTCTTGTGCGTAATGGCGCACCAGTACCCTTCCGTGTCCCCAGCGATGCGTTGCGCGTAATGGAGCAAACCATTCGCGTACTCGCAGTAGAGACAGTTGACCTTCTCAATCATCGAGAGGTACGGGAGCTTGTAGCGGTCGAGGCGGATGTAGTCCTTGCGTCGCACGAGAGGCAACCCATAGAGGGGAAAACACAGGCGGTGATATAACTCCATACACCCATCAAGCAGCACGAGCGGCAGGAGCACCAACCAGATGAATGGCGCAGACAAGAGATGACGTACTGTCTTGTCGCCGGTCTTTCGGGTACGCATCGCCCAGCGGGAACGGCAGTAGCATATGAAGTTGTCGAAAAGCATACCGTTGGCGGCAGGAGACCCGCACCACCAGGAACACCGCGCCGAAGTATCATCGAGGACACCATCCGCTTATAAACCGACAGGAAGCGCCATCGACGAGAACGAAAAGAGGTCGCGACATACGCGTTTATGCGCTCAACAAGCGGCCATCCCGAGGTCATATAACATGCTCCCAATCGCCGCCACAGCCCACTGCAGTGTTGCGTGCGGCCAGCTTGCTGACGGATGCAAGTCGTGCGTGAGGGGCGAGAAGCTCGTGCTGTTCGTCACTGGCCTGTGCCCCGCGACGTGCTTCTACTGTCCCATCTCTGAAGAGCGCAAGATGCGTGATGTGATGTACGCGAACGAGACCGCGCTCACGGGGACTGAACCAGAACAGATTGCCGCCATGATCGAGGAGGCGAAAGCGTGCCGATCGACAGGCGCGGGCATAACAGGTGGCGACCCGCTCACACGGCTCGATCGCACCTGCGCGTACATCCGCGCACTCAAAAAAGAATTCGGCAAGGAATTCCACATCCACCTCTATACCCCACTCATTCTCGTGAATGAACGAACGCTTGGCGCACTTGCCGCGGCAGGCCTTGACGAGATCCGTTTCCACCCGAGCCTCACAGGCGAGAAGTTCTGGTCACGCATGACCCTTGCGCGCAACTATCCGTGGCGCGTCGGAATTGAGATCCCCATGTTCCCCGACAAGGTCGCCGAGACGAAGCGGCTCTTGCAGTACGTCGCAGAGCACAAACTTATCGATTTTTGCAACCTCAACGAACTTGAAGCCGCTGACCGCTCAGCACAAGAATTCGAGAAGCGCGACTACACCCTCACGACCACCAGTAGTCACGCGGTGCAGGGCAGTAAAGACGCTGGCATGCAAGTCTTACGCACTGCACGAATACTCGGGATACCCGCGCACTTTTGCACGGTGCATCTCAAAGACCGTATCCAGATGGGAAACCGCCTGTTGCGTAGAGCGGCGAACACGGCGATGCCCTTTGACACGGTCGATGACGAAGGGCTCTTCACACGCGGCGCCATCTACCTTTCGTATGCACCCGATACGGGATACGCGCGAGCGCTCGCGGCGGTGAGCGCAACTGATCGTAAACGGGAACTTGCGGCACTTACAAAAATCTACGATTGGCTTCTCGAGCAAGGCATGCCATCTGACGCGGGGATGATTGACACGACACGATTGCGCATCATCCTCGCTGATGACGCACTACGCCATCTGGCACGCGAGCTCAAAAAACAGTTCTCTGCCGCGCGATGCGCCGTCGTCACGGAATACCCGACAAGCGATGCGTTCATCGTCGAACTCGAATGGTTGAGCACAGGCCGCATCTCGTAACCTTTAAGAGAGCAGGGCACTCACAGGGGGGATGGCAACGCAAATCTTCATCAATCTCCCTGTGAAGGATCTCAAGAAAGCGACGACGTTCTTCACCAAAACCGGTTTCACGTTCGATAAGCAATTCACGGACAAGAAAGCGTCGTGCATGATCATCGAGAAGAACAGCATCTATGCGATGCTCATCGCGCAAGAATACTTCAAGACGTTCACGAAAAAGCCGATCTCGAACGCGAAGAAGGCCACCGAAGCATTGTTCGCCATCCAATTGACATCACGCAAAGCCGTCGACAAAATGGTAAATAACGCCATGAAGGCCGGTGCGAAGAAGTATCGCAAGGACGACGATTACGGCTGGATGTACACGCGCTGCTTCGAGGACCTCGACGGCCACCAGTGGGAAGTCTTCCAGATGGATGTGAAGAAGATGCCCAAGGCGAAGAAGCGATGAAAGCGATCATCTTCGACTACGACGGCGTCATCGCTGATTCATTCCCGATGCGTCACGAGATCTTCCAGCAGATCTGCCCTCTGCTCGGCAAGACGTGCCCTTCAACGCAACAAGGCCTCAAGGCAGTATGGGGGGATAATGCGGCGGAGACACTCAAGCGCATGGGATGTGCGCCCGAAGAGGTGACGCGCGGCCTGGAAATATTCACCCAAGAGCTCGAACGGAAAACACCCCCGCTCTTCCCTCACATCGTGGAGGTTATCGAACAGCTCTCAAGGGAGTACACGCTGTTCGTCCTCACCGCGAACAAGGAGAGTCGCATCCGACAGCAGTTGGAGGAAGCCGGTATCGCAAAATATTTCGCCGCCATTATCGGGAACGAGAGCCTCTTCACAGCAGACTACCAGGCGAAAAAAGACGCGAAGATCATCGCACTGCTCAAACAGATAGGAGCAGAACCGCGTAGCGTGCTCTTCATCGCCGACCGCGACATCGATCGCCGCGACGCACTGGCCGCAGGTATCCCCGATACACACATCATCCTCACCGACTACGGGTACGGCCATACGAAGAAACAGCCGTGGCCGGTGGAACGGGCGGAAGACTTACTCACAGCCGTCGAGAGCATCGCGCATCGCTAGAACACGGCCAAGCGCAATTATAGGCGTTTCGAACCCAGCAACTCATCAATACCTAACACCAGCGGCGCATCTTCAAGGAATCCTTCCGCGTACTCAAGCCCGTTCTGCTTGCCTTGCCATTGGCGGTCTAAAAGCAGCATATCGACAATCTTCCCGTCACGGATCTTCAATTGTGATGGATATCTGGACCACAGTTCTTTCAACTTCGGGATGTGCGACGCCACATCGACCACAAATGAAGGCTTCATGTACGCGGGCACCATATAATAGATGATCCGCGCGGCTGCGTGCGCGTCACCCGACACATCCGCGTTCTTGAATTTCGCGAACCGGCACGCCATCAAGGCCAAACGCCCCAATGCCGTATGATCCGGGTGCGCACGGCCGTCGAGGTGGGACGCGTCGTTCGTGTGATACGGCGCCATGACGATACGCGGTCGGTATTTGCGAATGGCCGCGGCGATCAGTTTCGCGTTCTCCACGGTCGCTTCCACATGATTATCCTTGAAATCCAAAAACTCAACCGTGGACCCAGCAAACGCGGCCGCATCATGCGCTTCCTTCTCGCGTTCAGCAGGCGTCCCGTGCGTGCCCGCTTCCCCGCGCGTGAGAATAACCTGCGCTACCTTGTGTGTCTCGCACAATTTCAGATAGGTCGCACCCATGCCGAAATCGACATCGTCAGGATGCGCCGCGAAGAGTAAGATATCAACCATGGTGAACAGGTGCGTTGTCGGGTTGAAATACCTTACGCATCAATCGTCGAAAAGCAAACGCAATGCACGTTTTATCTCAGCACTCTTGCGTGCATTCTCGCTCACCAATAGGCGGCCATTAGCCTCATACTTCAATTGATGAAGAGGGCAGGTCACACAGCCGTCCGTATCAGGAACGATAGTACGCAAGTCATATCCCTGGTGCGGGCAGATGCGCCGTTCACCCAGATGCCAACGTCCACGTTGTGGATTCCCCGCCAACAGGTCGGAAACGCCTGCATCCGTCCATTTGCCGTTCTCGATCACCATATCATGGCGAAACG
>CAZIKW010000109.1:0-2969 GCA_964540015.1 uncultured Methanosarcinales archaeon
GGACGATGCCGGCCGCTGACTGGCGATTCAGCTCGAAGGTATTGTCCGGTTTATTCCATCCGCTGATCGAGACGCTGTTACCGCCTTGCGCGCACGTGATCTGGCGACCGCCGTTCCAGGTGTCGGACGTGATGGCGCCACCGGTGCAGGTTGCAGGAATAAACTGGACGCTGTTGTAGCAGACAGTGACGTTCGTCTGGTTTTGTGCAGGCGGTGGGACGGTGATGTTCCACGGGCACGGTTCATCAGGAACACAGCCAGCGACGTTGGGTGCGTACGGGAGTCCGTACTTGAAGTACTCGATGGGGTAGCCCCATTGGGTGTAATTGAGCCACTGGCCGCCGTTGAAGAAATCCATGCTGCAATCGACATCCCACAAGAGCGGGAATGGCGTCGTGATGTTCACGATCGCCTGATTATCGTATTGCGGCAACGGATAGACGCCTGCGATACCCTGGAGAGTCCAGTGGGTATTGTAGGAGGTGTAGCTCGTGAAGCCGTGGCGTGTCGTGTTCGTTGGCGGGAGGCACTGGAAGGTCGCAGTGGTTTGGTTCGCCCACAGCATCTTCACTTCCGGGTATTCGGTGTTGCGTCCGGTGCGGAGATCGATATGGAAATCACCGCGGAGGCGGGGGCCAGACGGGTTCGTGGCGTTTTGCACTTGGCAACCGACGTGGTACAGGACGCTCTTGTTGAGCGAATAGTTGATGACTGCGCTGTCAGTGAAGAACTCCGCTTCCACGGCTGGCGTATCGGGGCGGATGGTCCAGAAGTAATTGGAACTGATCGTGCCGGGCGGATTTTGGCACACGAACGTGTACTGATGCGTGGTCGGGTTGTAGCTCGTGACGCGGACCACGACAGGTTCAGCACTGTGGTTCGATTCCGCGGCGACGTTCGGGATCGCGCACACGAGGAGAGCGCATACGAGCATGATGAGTGAGTATGTTCGCCCCCGAAGCATGGAGGTGGGAATGCAGTTTTATTTATAAAGCTATCGTAAGGAATAGTTACTTAAAAGTGGTTAAAATGGTGATTTTTCACTCGAATCGGACACTACGGATATTCTCGTGCAAAAGCGAAGAATCCTCATCGTTGTCGTCGGCAACGAGCATCTTGAGATGAGCGCTGCTGGCTAAGAGCAGCATGCGAAGCCCATTCAACCATCCTCCTTGGCGCACCGCATCCATATCGATCTCGCCCATGGCCCACGCGCACACGCCGGCGAGCGCAACCCCACTCAAAATGAGAATCAATGCACCCATGGGAAAGCCCGTGGGAGCTGGTTGTTGTAGCGTCGGACTAACGCCTTCAATACCTGGCGTGAGGGGCGCGAGCGCGATACGCGTCCTATGACGGCCGAAATCATTTGGTGCTGCGCCGTAGACACCGTCAAGACGCGCGTCTGATCCCGTCGGGGGAAGCTTGACGATGTAAGTGATGGTCGGGTTTTGCACTGCCGCCGTGAACGCCCAGATCGCATCTTTTCCATCGATAACGGGTGCGGTGTCTGGAGCGTCTCGTGCGCCTTCGATGTGGGACGAGACGAGAATAAGGTTGTCGGGCAATCGTTCGGCTACCGCGAGGCGTGTGCCCGGGACGGCATCCGTGACTTGGAGCGTGATAGTATACTCTGTACCGATGTAGCCGATATCTTCCCCAAGACGCTCCACGCTCGCAGCGGAGACGCTACTGATGAGCGCGAGCGCCATCACCAAAAGTATCGTGAAACGGCTCATCCTAACTCACCGTCGTAATAGTCCCAGATGGAGTGGATCAAGTCGATAGCGCTCGTGCCTTCATCGCCGTTCGCGTACGCTGCGACGTTCGCGCTTACTTCCGCTTGTGTTGCGGGAGCGCTTGCGGTAGGAGTGGTCGCGGTCGCTGCATCGGTTATCGCGTTACTGCCGTACGGTCCGGTCAGGTAAATGGCTGCGCCGCCGCCACCTCCGCCACCTCCGCCACCGCCTCCGCCACCGCCAGCGCGCGGAGCGGGGGTCGGTGCTGGGTCAGGAACGGGATCGGATATAGGGTCAGGGAGTACCTCACTCTCATTGACGGTGACGCTCCAGCTGTTCGCGATGATATTCTCAGCCGAGACGACGCGTACCGTGACGTTGTACGTGCCAGGATCGAGATCATTTCCTAAGACGAGGAATGTCATATCGCCGAATGCCTCTTCCTGGTACGTGCCGTCGACAAGCCAAGAGACGGTCGTCGCTAAGGCACTCGGGTTACTCAGCGTGAACGTGAACGATTGGTTCGTGCTCGGGTCGACGCTCGCAGTGGATGCGCTCGGGAAGACGCTTGAGAACGCTATCGGTTGCGTGCCACCGCCCGCTTGCGTCACGGAGAGCGTCCAGGAGCGCGCGAGCACATTCGTGTCAGCGACGACTTGGACGGTCACGTTATAGGTGCCTTCGCCGGCTGATCCGAGGAAGAGGAAGCTGTCATCGTCGAAATCGAGCGTTTGGTTCTCTCCATCGACGAGCCACGAGATGGATGCTGGGACACCGTCGGGGTTCGCGAGCGTCACATTGAACGTCTGGTTCTCGGCTTCGGTGATGCCGACGCTCGACGCTACCGGGTAGGACGCTTCGAGAGTGAGAGGCGTCGGTTCCGCCGGTGGCACATCCGCGCTCAGAGGTGTGAACGATGCTTCATCGAGCCCGATACCGAATCCTAACGCGCGCATCGGGAACGCAGCGCTGTAGACGCCAAAGCACGCGCCCCAATCCCAGGTTCTCGTCGCAGGACTGTAGTGCCCTAGCGCGCTGTCAAGCGTCGCTTCGAAAGCGCCACCTGTGACACCCGCTTGTGCCAGCGCTTGGAGGCCTTGCGCGAAGTACCCGCTTTGCGGGGTGCCTGCGCCAGTGCCGTTTGGGGTGTAGCGCGTGTAGACGCTCGTCGCACTGCTAAAATGCTGTGTGGCCCACTGGTCGCAATAGAGTTGCAGCATGGGGAGCGTG
>CAZIKW010000109.1:2979-3977 GCA_964540015.1 uncultured Methanosarcinales archaeon
CCCGAACGCTCGTGGCGCATCCGCGCTATCCCATTGGTCGGGGCCGCACGTGTTGGTGCAAGACGCGATGGGAATGCCGCCGGACGTGATCCATTTGAAGCTGCGGCCTGGTGGTGCGCGAAAAGATGCGCCCGTGTAGTTCGCGGCTTGGAGATAATTGAGGGTGAAATTCCCAGCGACCGCGCAGTACGTTTGGTTGCCGGTGCTTGAGCACGCGGCGAGCATAGCGATGATCCCGTCGGCGTAATAGCCCGTGTAACCGTAGTCCGTGCTTGCGATACCGCCGCTCTTCGCGCCGGAGCCGGCAGCCATCCAATAGCAGATATCGCCGAACGCCAAGGAACTGGAGCGGCAGTTCTGATCGACTTCGTATCGTACGAAGTCACGTGAGAGATTCGTCGCTAATTCTCGGTAAAATGTTTTTTGCGCTTCGTTTGAGAAACGGTCGTTGTCAGCGGCCGTGTAGAGCGCAATAATGATGCGTGCTGTCGCATCCGACGCGGTATCGCAGTTGCCGTTGATGCCGGATCGGCACGGTTCGATCGTCGTGCCGTCGCGGAACACGCGCCACGCGGGGATTTGCCCTCGAGTGCTGTTAATGACCGTGACCATCTTCGCGAACTGATCCATGCGCGTTTGATTGTTTCCGAGCGCGACGACGACGCCCACTTGGGAGTATTCGTCGGTGACCATGCAGTTCGTGTCAGCATCGACCGTGCCGCCGAAATTACAGTTCGAACCATCTTGCAGATTCGAAACCGTGCAGCTCGAGCTGGATTTGTACCACGGCACCCAAAGCTTATCGCCACCGACCGTTTGGGTCAGGTTGCCGCTCGCAAACATCGCATCGACGAGCGTGTCGTAATTGTTGATGCGCGTTTGACTGCTGAAGCCTATGTCGAGGACATCAAGAAGAGATGCTTGAACGCTCAGAGATAGCGCTAAGAAGAGTATCAGACCCACTGCTAGCTTTCTCGTTACCACGCCTTCCCTACTGT
>CAZIKW010000110.1:0-3790 GCA_964540015.1 uncultured Methanosarcinales archaeon
TTCAATCCAAGGGCGGCCGGGAGGATATTTTCTCATTATGCGTTCTCATCTCCTCACGTTTTATAAGTAGGGGTTCGTGATCGCTTTCATGTCTCCGCAAGACGCGTACAAGAGAATTATCCGTGAAGTTCCTTGCTGCACTATAGCGACTGTGAAGAAGGATGGGCATCCGGAAGCTGCCACTATCGCTTTTGCCGAGCAGAACGGGATTTTCTACTTTAATACGCAGACAAATTATCGGAAGTATGTGAATCTCAAACACCAGCCCGTTGCCGCTCTCGTCATCACTGCAGGCGAGCAAACGGTGCAGATAGAAGGGGATGTGGAAGAACTTGAGAATCCAACAGCAGCAACGGCGATCATGGATGCAAAACGTGGAAAGCCCAGTAGGTTTGCGGCGTTACCGGAATTGAAGTATTTCGCATTGCACCCGCGATGGATTCGTATTCTGCTAGACCCTGGGCCGCCGAGCAGATTTGTGGTTCTCAAAGACCGGCACTGAATGATACACATACGTTCCGTCGAGTTCCCTTCTTATGGACCCGAAAAGGTTGATGTTCGGCAGGGATTTTCTATTACGTTTTTATCCTCCATTGCGTTCCCCGCCCTCATGAAAACCCTCTGTGCGGCGGTGCTTGCGATGTCGCTCGCTGGTTGCGCGTCCTTGCCGTACAAGGTAGATGGGTTCGAATTCAAGAAAACCCGAGAGTTCACGCACGAAGCGATGACGGCGTACCGTATCCCGCGCGAGGATCTCGCGCGCGAAATGGCGGCTATCGCGAACAAGACCGAGTTCCAGATCGTGTACTTGCCCAAAGAGGAGATCGCGCTCAATATCACCGCCAAGGGAACCGTGAACAAGAGTGAGTCCCATATCGATGTGCTCTTCGCGCTCGCGGCACGCGGACTTGAGGTTGAGCTCATCCACAACCACAACAACCAAGACTTGGATCCTGCGGCACAACTGCGAAATCGACCATTGTACTGGATCGCGCCGTCGATAGATGACATCGGACAGTATCTCGCGATTGGGCGACAAGGATCGCGATGCCGCTACCGTATTGCTTCACCGTATGGTCTCCTCACGATGAGCGCGAGTGAGGAACTGTTTCACGCACCGAGCAATATCTACATCTATCAAACACTGCTTTCCGCCGCAGAGCACATGCAGATGTCGCTTGACGGTGTGAATCCGGACGACCTGCACGCGTGGGCGAAGAACTATCGCGGAATATTCACGTTGTCGTTTGAGCCCACACCCTGACCTCGCGAGTCGCTCTGTTTGAAAGTTGCATCGACACACCCCTTTCCTCTTTCGTCGTCACTCAAGAATGGCAAATATTAGAAAGATTTAAATATCGTCCACAGCCCATGCCTCCCATGGGATTTTCCGATAGGCTCGAATATCTCTTTAGCCAGTATCTTCTCGAATCCACTTGCGACAGGTACGATGCGTACTTCGACCGTAAGGAAGCCGCTGAGATCCTCAAGATCTCCAAAAGCCTCGCTAAGTATGTCCATACCAAAGACGTCCGTCACCTGGTGCTCATCGATTGCTCCGCACGACCCGCATACCTCGGATTCCTCGGGGCATTTCACGGCATGTTCCCCGAGACGAAGGCACCGCAGATCTATTTTGTGAATCCGGAATGGTTCAACCCTACGAGACGACACCAAAAAACGATTAATGCCAAGTTCACAAAAACATATCACCGCTTGGTAGAGGGCAAAGAAGAACGAGTTCTGCTCTTTGATACCTGCGTCCACTCAGGAGATACCTTGCGCCACATACGTAACACCTTCCAAGGGCTCGGGTTTAGCGATCTGAAGCTCGGTTCGATGCAACCGCGCGATATCACCGGGCTAGGGTTTCGGGCTCCGCCGCGAGGATATGACGACGTCGACCTCAATTATACCTCGCAAAGAAGGGAATCCTACTCCGGTTGCTATCCTTTCGGCCGGGATGCGATGGTGAAAAAAGGAATGAAGAGCGTGACCTCGATCGTGAACCGCTCCAAAACTCAAAAAGACACCGCACGACGTCTTAGGATGGAGATCGCGGATATCTTGCGCGAAGCATACTGAGGAGACGTCATGCCCCGCACGCTCGCTTTCGCCACACTCTCACTATGTGCATTGCTCTCACCCGTCAAGAACTCCGTCTCCACGTACGCGCCTCCATCGCCCGTCGTGGAGGTACTCGAAGATATTCGTCCCTCGAACTGTCTCCCCGCAGACATACATGGGTTCGCCCCTCTCCCTCCAAACAGCGCAATCCTTCTCATCGATATGCAGCAGTACTTCATCGACCGCGGGCGATGGGAAACGGAAGGATCGGTCGGCATCAGCCCACGTGAGCAAAAAAACCTCAATCGAGCCTACGACGAGCACACGCAACGTCTTATCGCGGCGCAGCAAGACGTGCTCGCGTACGCGAACGCGCAAGAACTACCTATTGCACTCATCGAGATGACGCACATGGGACCGACCCTGCGTGCGCTCGCGTCGATCGCTGAGAAAAATCCACGCCTGAAAGTCTTCGAGAAATCCGATACGGTCGCGTTCGAGAATCCGGATCTCGACGAGTACCTGCGCGAACAAGGGGTGACTAACGTATTTCTCATGGGCGGCTATGCGCGCTATTGCGTACGCGATACCGCGCGGCGCGCACAAGACCTCGGATATTGCGTCTCGACGTCGGAGCACGTCCTCACCGATTACCGTGATTGGTGGCTTGACGAGAAAACGCGTGCGAACATCCTGGAATCCTATCGCCTTGAAGGCATGCTGCTTCGCCCGGACATGGGCATCCCACACAACATCACCTCTATACTGTGGAATCGTTAAATAGTTCGTTCTCTCAAAGAGACACGAAGGGCGCGTCATAGTTCTTACGGGATGCGTTCTCTTGAAGCATCATATTCACAGCCTGTATTCCAGGTACCTGTGAGGACGGAGGTGAGTGGTATGGATACGGAGGCGCACTACCAGAGCATTGATACGCGCATTGACGCGACACGGGCGGCTATCAGAAGTGAAGACTACGGCTTAGCTGAGCGCGAGCTGCTGAGCAGTTGGCGGGAGATAGGCCATGCCTATCGAGCTGATGGTAGGAATGAGTCCACAAGAACTCAGCTCATCAGCTACAACCGCACGCTGATGGAGCTCCAAGGCGAGATAGCGAAGAAAGGGTTCACAGAGACCTACGAGAGCGCGAAGGCGAGCGCGACGCGTGGCCTTGAGGACCTTCTGGGCTCCGACGGTGTCGACAAGCTGAAGGGGGCCGCTCATGACTTGGCGGCCGGCGCACGCAAGGCGTACGGTACGGCGAAAGACAACGTCGCGGATATCGCAGATGATGTCACCAAGGGGACCCGTACCGCGTACGATGTGTCCAAGGAGGGCATCGCCGATGCTGCCCGCGCGGTGAAGTCAAAGGTCCAAGACGTAGGCCGCGACATCGGGCGTCGAATCTAGATTTTGGGGTTCTCCTTTTTTCTTTTTTCCCCTCGTTCTTCAACCACGCTCGTAAGTATCATCACCGCGTGGGTGATATGTGTACATCAAAGCAATAATACCTTCCCACTCCCTGTTCTCACATCACGTTCCATGGCAATAGGGCCATGAGATTTCGGGGAGGTAACGCATGATGAACACAAAACGAATTTTTATGGCGCTCTTTGCGCTGACACTCCTTGGGGTGACTTCGTTTGGCGTATTTGCCGCAAACGAGACGAACACCACGTGGACAGGCACAACGACCTCCACGACCCAAATGGATGACGATGAT
>CAZIKW010000111.1:0-3759 GCA_964540015.1 uncultured Methanosarcinales archaeon
TCTCTGACCCTACAAAAACCTATCCGTTCACGTCACAAGCCAGCGCACGAGCGGGAAGACCAAGAGCAGCACAAGCACGACAAGTGTTACCATGCTGATGCGCTTCCACCACTTATCACCACGCTTGCGGTCGCCCGTTATCTGCTCAGCGGCCAAACGCACCATGCGACCACCGTCGAGCGGGCCGATAGGTAAAAGGTTCGCGAGGCCAATGCCCAACGACAAGATGATGAACCAGCTAAAGAACGTCTGGATCCACAGCGCGACAGCCGCGAGCGCAGTCCAGAAGATGCCGTCCCCGATCGCGCCGTAGTGGTCTTCGATATTGACGCCGAGGTAACCGATGCCGCTTTCCGTATTCTCGGGGTTCGCGACCGTCATGACGCTGTACGTTTTCTCCTGAGTTCCAAGCGCAACACTCTCGCCCGGTGCGACACCTGCCATCTGCGCAGCCAACTGCTCACGATCGGTAATGACGACACCGTCAACTGTTTTGATGATATCCCCTTCACTCATGCCGGCGATCGCGGCCGGATACCCTTCGACGACCGTCGTGACACGCACGCCATCGGCATCGCTTGCGAGACCCGTCAAAGGCGCGACGATAAGCATCAATACAAGCACCGCGATACCGGCTGAGAGGATATTACTCCACGGACCGGCTGCGGATAAGGCGTACTGCACCGTCTCATGCTCACGATCGAGCTTCTTCTCATCCGGTTCGACGAATGCGCCAAAGAGCGGGCCGAACACGAGCAAACCAGAAGACTTCACTGGGATGCGGTGCGCGCGCGCGACGACGCCGTGCGAGAACTCGTGGATAACGAGAAGCGCAAACAACGCGATCCAACCCGTAATCAGCGGCACTTCAAGACCGAAACCCGGAACGCTGAATCCCGGAATGACCGGCGTGACAACCGGAGGAGCGGAGAGGTCAGTGAGGAATTTGAACGTCCCTTGCGCCAAAGACCAGAGGATAAGCCCCATGCCGACGAAACCGACACCGATGCCGATGTAGCCAAGCACCGTGATGAGGCCGCGGTATTTCGTACCCCATCGCTCCATCAGGCGCAAGCCCACCTTCGTGCGGTACACACCCATCCCGAACGCCTGCCAATCGAACTTGTGACGCAGGAGTACGATGATGAGAATGACCGCAGTATAGAACAAGAGCGGCCATTGGTTCGTGACCGCGAATTCTACAAGACCCATTGACCAAACGACCGGCGAGGAGTATTTAAAAGTACCGACGGCGATCACGCCTTACGTTCTGCGGCAAGCACGAGAAGGAAATGCAGCGGCATCACAACGGCGACGAGGCCCACAGCGATGATCCAAAAGAGCGCAGTGAACGATGAATTCGCGATCAACGACAGCACCGGAATAAGCACCAGATACGGCAAGACGATAGCGACCCATTGCGCCTGGAAATAATCCCGACGACGGTCATCGGGCAGGAGTTGATGCGCGAGCATCCCTTGCGCAAAGCCGACGATGGCGGCGCCGATCACATTCGCGCATAATGCGGCCGCGAGCGCAGCGACACCCGTCTTGAAGATGAGCGCGAGAGGAAGGATCGCCATAAGCAGCGTGCCGAACACGAGTGTCGGGGCGAGGCCGGTCGCGCGATGCGCTTTTTGCGTGAAGAACGGTCCCGTGAACGCGGCGACAGCAGCGATGGAGAGCACGCACGCGAGCGCGAAGAACGGCGAACCAGGATACTGCTGCTCGAGGATACGATAGAGCGCGATCCCCGAGTATGCGGTGAGTATCGTCTGCAAGAGCGAGAGGATGACACCGCCGATCGTGAGCGTCAGGACACGCCCATCGAGCCAGAAGACAGACGTCTTCACACGGATCAGATGCGAATATTCCCCGACGAATTTGCGGAACGGATACTCAGTCCCCGTGCGGGAATCGCGGATGAAGCTCGTGACATAGCCACTGAGGATGAATGCGAATGCGGTGATCTCAAACGCGAGCAGATGGCCGTACACGCGCAACGCGAACTCGTGGCCAAACAGCGAGAGCGTGAAAGGCATACCCGTCCACGGGAAGAGATCGATAAGGAAACCTGACAATAACATGGTCGCGACCGTGATGAGCACGCCCCATGTCGCTATCACTTGCAGGAATGCGCCTCTACGTTCGCGACGCAAGACCTCTTGCGTGAATACCCCATACAGATCGCCATACGCGACGATACAGAGCGCGGAAAGCAAGAACGCGCCAGCGAACAGCCACACGCTACGCATCAGGAGCGAGAGCGTCATGATGATGAAGAGGAATCCGAACACGACGCCGCCGGCCGCGATCCAGGACTTCGGAACCTTCGAGAGACGCGCGTACTCGGAGAGGATATTGCTCCACACGACAGAAAGCAACGTCTTCGCGCCCGTCAACACGCCGATAAAAAACAGCGCCAGCGGATGCGCTTGGATCGAGATCCAAAAGAGCACATTGACCACCTGCGGAGTCGCGCCACCGTATCCGATACGATCGAATACTTCTTTGACCGCGAGCGTGCGGGAGGTCGATGCATCCTCAGTCGCGCGATCGCGCACAGGAGCGGAGGCGATATCGGCCAAGGCCGAAGGAGAAGCCGCTTGCGCGTCGGGAACCACGCTGTCCGCACCCCGCTCCGAGACTTATAAATGTATCGAGGAGAAAACGGGACATCCACTCGATGCGAGAACGTCATCACTCGAAAGAGAATACGGAACGGAAGAAACATAAATGAGAAAAGAAAAAGATCGCGCCATGAATACGAAAAACGCTTTCCTTGCCGCAGCAACGCTCGCAACAATCATCGGATGCCGCCAACCAGGTGTTGAGATGCCATATAACGGCGGATACGTCACGATTAGGGATACGTGCGAGCCTCAGATCGCCGAAGCCCAACGGCAGCGGTTCATAATTGTACGGGATGCACAACACAACACGCTTGTCATTAAGGATGTTGAATGTGACGGCAACATTCTGCAAAATCGCGTATACACGCTCAAGGATGGCGATACGGTATCACCGCTATTCTCCAAGGACGAAGTCCGAATCATACCCCACACATCCGGTCACGATAGGGTGTTCAAGATCTATCATCAGGAATATCGCGAAGTCACCGATGGGGTGAAGATCACCCGCACCCGCCTCACCGATGTGCTATCATTTGACGTTCGCAAAGAGCTTGAAACCGACATCAATGCCCAATTCACGAAAGCGCAACGCGTCTACGACGAAATTTTGAAACACTATCAATCGACAAGAAACGCATCGTAACGTCGGAGCAAAAGAAGCGCGTATCTCGGAAATCGTGGCGCATCCGACATCACCAGGTCCGCCAACATTTATAAACGTACTCCTCGAGAACGCATCGCATGGCTTTGTTCGGTTCGCTCTTCGCGCACGACCGCGTACTCGCTCCCGCATGGACGTTTGACGCGAAAAGCACGCTTCTTGCAGGTGCAGCCGTGTACGCGCAAGGCACTGCGCGCGCGATCATCTTCGGCACGAAAGATGGCCGCGTCATCTGCCTCGATGAACGAGGGAATGAGCGTTGGTCGTTCTCAAGCGCGCAGAAACTCGGCGAGACCGAGAGCTGGTTCGTCGATGAGAAGAGCGTGCATGCTATCGTCACAGCGCCGCTCATCACAGACCTCGACGGCGATGGCAAACCAGAGATCCTCGTCGGAAATCAGGAAGGGACACTCTATTGCCTCGATTCCGGCGGGAAAATGAAATGGAAATATGCGTGCAGCGGCG
>CAZIKW010000112.1:0-3647 GCA_964540015.1 uncultured Methanosarcinales archaeon
GCGCGATGAATGAAGAGCAATTCCGTGAACTGAAAAAACTGATGAAATTCCTATCCCCCGACGAGATCCAGGCGATGAGAGAGATAGCGGACATCATGCGCGAAGCGAATCCGATGTGGGGCGTCTGAGTGCCACAGCAACTCCATCCCCTAAATAGCAAGGAACGCAAGGAGTTCCATAGGCTGCTTGAGCAGTACTACGGTGTGGACGAGGATCTCGATGGTGCGCTCTTGCGAAACGACAAGAAGGAGAAGTTCTATCTCTTCAGCAAAGACCTCGCGTTCTTCGACACGGAAGGATTGAACATCGACGCGATGGGCGTCTACATCGGCGCTCTGGCGAAAGGGCGATTGCGTCTCACCATCGAAGGCAGCCAGATGATCGGCCCGAAAGCGACGAAGAACACGGTAGCGCTCACGAAAGAGGAAGCGGACGCGTGGCTTGCCGGCGGCAATATCCCGCTCGATATCCTCGACGCCGATGTGAGTGATATCCCCGACGGGACGTTCCTCCTCGTGCGTCACGGAGAGGACTGGATCGGCTGCGGAAGGAAATCGGATCAGTTCCTCTACAACTACGTCCCGAAGACCCGTCACACGCACGCATCGTTCGATCCGAACGCAGGCGAGAAAACGGAAAATGCAGACGAAGAAGCGGCAGAAGATCAGGCTGACGAGGAATGAAGCTCACGCCACTCCTGTGCAGCGCGGGCCAGATCCCCTTCAACAGCCGACATCATCGCATCGACCGGCACTCCTGTTGAGCGCAATTCTTCAAGCGAGCGCATCTGACGCTCTTCATAGTACGGGTGATCGGTCCGCTCGCGCCAGTACGCGCTCAGGGGGAGGAACTGGAACGCAACGGGGATAGAAATCTGCCCGTCGCTATACTGCGCGTGCATCTTGTAACCCTTCCAATCCCCGCGCGCGCTCTCGCCGTAATGTAAAGGGCTCTCGATGCTTCGCGAATCCCGGCCACGTAAGGCATCCTCAATCCGCCTCGCGAATCGTTTCGTCTCCTCGAGTTGGTCTGCTCGCACGACGCATTGGATACCATACGGGTCCTTGATCGCATCAGATCCCGACGTGTTGAGCGCCATCCTGACGATCTTCTGCGCCAACCGCCCTCCGCCTTTCACGCGCGTCTTGACCTGCACGAACGGGAGATCGACTGATGCCGCGACATCGGAGAAGACGCGTTGCGTTTGCTCTTTCGCTATCTGCTCGCTCTCAATCAACGTGGAGAGCCCTTGCACGCGGGGATGCGTCGACGTGTACCCTTGCGCATGGGCGCGAGCGATGCCGTATTGCATACCTTGGATATTGCCATCGTGGTCATCAAGACGGATGCGGAATTCCAGAAGCTCTTCAGGCACGTGACGCAAATAGCTCAGGATCGCCGCATGCTCAACGGGTCTGCCATCAGCGGACGGGCAGTACGCGCAGACAGGGCTGAATGCGTCAGAAAGGCGGGCATCTGGCGTCGCTAAGAGATCGCGATACGCGACTTCAGGGATGTGCGTGCCGATCACGTGCGATCTGCGGATATGCGCACGGTACGGCAAATGCTTCTCGAGCGTTGGGCAACCGCCGATAGTCACGAGGATGCGTTCGAGATTTTTGGAGAAGAGATCCCCTACGCACGCGTCAAGCAATGCTTCGGCCGCGCACGAGGTACGATGGAACTCATCAATCGCTATGCGCGCTTCATCGCGCGTGATCGCGAAAGAGAACGATGCGCGCTTAGCAACATCAAGCGAACGATACGTCGCAAGCTGCTGACGCAGGTCATCGACCACATGATCGAAGCCTGCGCCTTCAGCCATTAGATCATCACTCAGAGGATGTCTTCAATCGGCGGGCGCTTCTTCGGCGCGGCCTGCGCAGGTTGCGGTACTGCGCCAGTCTGCGCATCGAGCTTCACGCCGAGCTCTTGGAGCGATGCTGCGTGCATCTGCATGAGTTGCTCGACGATGCCGATGATGCGCACGAGTTCTTGGCGCTCTTTTGAGAGCGTCATCAAGCTACCTTTGTGGAAGCCAATCTGCTCGTCACGCGATGCGTGCGCGGGCGTTTCTGTCGTAGTGGACTTTGGGGAGCTCTTGTCAGTCTTCTTTGCCATCAGGAATCACCTATAGATATGGGGAGAGTATCGCCCGTTTATATAAGTAGCCGGATGGTTTCCGACGCTGGAAGCCACCAAAGTCGTCGGGAACCACCCCGAAACCCTTATAAACCCCTCCCGAATCCGGTTCCGTTATATGTCAGAGATCCTCGTCTACAGCCGCTGGCCGAGCGCAGGCATCCAGGTCGAAGACCTCGGTTTGCAGCGCTACATCACCGTCGCTCCCGTACTCGTCCCAAAGACGGGTGCGCGCTACGCAGGTCAGAAGTTCTACAAGAGCCGCATCACCTTAGTCGAGCGCCTCATCAACCGCATGATGATCCCCGGCCACAAGGGCAAGAAGCACAAGATCTCCAGCGGTCAGACGACGGGTAAGTCCGTCACCGCATACAAGCTCGTGTACGAAGCGTTTGAGATCATCGAGAAGAAGCTCAAGAAGAACCCGATCGAGGTCTTCGTGAAGGGTGTCGAGAACGGCGCACCTCGTGAAGAGATCATCACGATCGAGTACGGAGGAGCGCGTTACCCGAAGGCCGTCGAGTGCTCGCCGCAGCGCCGTATCGACCAGGTGTTGAAATTGCTCTCGCAGACCGCGTTCCAAAAGAGCTTCAAGAGCAAGAAGAACGCATCCGCGATTCTCGCTGATGAGATCATCCTCGCGTTCCAGTCGAGCCCGCAGTCAGTCGTGATCGCGAAGAAGCTCGAACTCGAGCGTCAGGCAGACGCGAGCCGTTAGTTTTCTGATTTTTCTTTTTCTTCTCTCATCTTCAATCACGTTCTTGTGAGAAAGCTATTACGTACATAATTGTGAAAGAACAAAGATTAAATAGTTGGAAGGAAGGTGCGCCCCGTGTGGGAATTGAACCCACCAGCCGGGTCATGGCCTCCTGTTTTCCGCTTCTTTAGCAGAATTTCAGACAGGTTGGAACACCAGTCCCTTACGGGGCTGTGTGCGTACCCCCCTTCCAAAAACTGGTTTTTACCAATAGTATATAGCGACTGCGGACGGATGTCCAGTGGCGTTTTTTCCAGTGCGAACAGCGTCTTTTTATACACGAGAAATCGCGAAGAGAATAAATGGCGAAACGCAAAGCAGTGAAACGGGCAAAGAAACAAGCAGCGGCGAAAGTAATCGTCGCTCCGAAAAAACACCCGTTCTGGCCCTACGGCATCCTGATCTTCGCCTTTTTGCTTGGCGCTGATCGCTGGACGAAACAGCCAATCCTCAAACTCCTCGCACAAGGAGAATCGATGCGCGTCTTCTCCTGGCTTGATTTCACGTATGTCCAAAACACCGGGTCGCTTTGGGGATCGCTGAATGGTTCCGGATTCAATTGGGCATTCATCTGGCTGAGCATTATCGCCTTCGGATTATTGCTCTTCTACCACGACCGCTTCACGACGTGGATCGAGAAATTATCTCTCGCGATGCTGTTTGCTGGACTCTGGGGGAACTTGATCGACCGCGGCACGTACGGGTTCGTGATCGACTTCATCGACCTGCGCTGGTGGCCGGTGTTCAA
>CAZIKW010000113.1:0-3571 GCA_964540015.1 uncultured Methanosarcinales archaeon
GGGAACCGCAAGTGCACGTGCCACAGCTTAGCGAGATGCGGGCGGTGTTTATCGAGCACGCGAAGGCGAAACGCATCCCGGAGTCGAAAGTGATCGGCCTGTGGCGTGCGCATGTCGTCGATGCGCTTGATGGCAAACGGGCGTTCTTCATCGATCAAGCGATGCGCCGATCCATGCCCGACCCGGAGCGTTCTTGGCAAGAATACCGTGACGACTTGCTTGCGAGGTGCACGGATGGCTGATGCGCAGCTTGAGGCGTTCATCGAAAACGATGCGGTGCGCTGGCTTGAGAGCCGCGCAGTGCCGATCGAGGATGCGCCAAAACCGTTGCCTGGCGTCCCTGTCCTGTTCCTCACGCGCGATTACGAGCGCGAGCTGAATGAAGCGCTCGACGCGGATGAGATCAACCGTGCGAAGCATATCCTCCACGATCTCAAGGAGCGTTTCGATGAGTCTCCCGATGGCACGGCGGAGAAGAGCCAGATAAAATCCATCTTGATTTCGCTCTACGAGCAGTTCCGCATGCGTCTTGAGCGCGACGACGACCAGGATCGCACCGATGTGGAGCTCAGTCGCCTGATGCGTTCGTGGGGCATCCAGCCGATAGAGGCGCCAGCAGACGAAGTGGATACTGCCGCGGCGATCGCTCAGACGGCACCTCGTGCCGCTCGTCACGCGCCCGCACTGGAACGTGCGCGTGTAGCGCCGATAGAAGCAGCATCGCTGCCGGTGCTGCCCGAAGTTCCTGCACGACCCAAGCAGGATGCCCGCATCGCGCGCTCGCGTGAATTGCTTGAAGCGGTGGAACTCGATCTCGCCAACGGTGACGTGCGGGCGGCTGCTCACGGATATCGCGCGGTACGCCGTGAGGTGCTCGGCATCGACGGCGGCGTCCCTGACGATATCGCTCACCGTATGCTCGTGACGTTCGGTCGTGTGCATGATGCGTTACGCGTGGCCGCGGCGACTGCCGACGCGTCCTCCTCTCCAACAGCTGCGGTCTCTGCCACGCCTCTTCCTCGCGAGCTTCCGACGGCTGAATCGATTCCCGCTCCTGCCGCATTGCCTCCATTACCGACGCGCACGAACACCATCGATAGCGCGTCGTTCGACCAATCGATCATCGATGGACTCGAGATGCGCAAGATGGAGCTCGATACGGCCGTTGAACAGCACAATATCGCGCTCGCGCTGCGCATCTACGATGGCATGCGCACTGCGGCGCTCCATATCCGCGATCCCGCACGCCAATCGGATGTTGCGCGCAAGCTACGATTACTCCATGAGCTGCTCGCGCGCTTGCGTCACTCCACGCACGATGAACGCGGTCTCTCGCGCCAGGTGCCGTGATGGTGAATGCGGAGACGTTCAAGACGGGAGCGACCGAACTGCTCGCGCTTGGTGTCGGCAAGGAACGTCGCGTTCTCGACCGCTATACGCTCGAGACGAATAGCATCGTTATCGATGTGAAGATCAGCGAGATCGAGGACGAATCCGTTCCCTTCTACGTCATCTCCATCGCGAACATCAGCCCGACTACGCGTATCGTTCTCGAGAAGATCCGTCAGGAATTCGTGAGTCACATGAACCTCGCGGACCTCCAATCCTTCGAGAACGCGGATAATATCGCGCGCATCAAGGATGAGTTCCGCGTCGAGATCCGCCGCCTCATCACGAAATACTTCCCGAAGACGGACGAGCGCACGCTCAATATGCTCGTGAACTATCTGCTTGAGGAAAATCTGGGCTTGGGGAAAATTGATGTCCTCCTTTCCGATCCGCGCTTGGAAGAAGTGATCATCAACAGCCACAAGGAGCCCGTGTGGGTCTATCACCGAAAGCACGGGTGGCTCAAAACCAACGTCATCATCCCGACAGAAGCGCGCATCCGCCATTTCGCGACGATTATCGGTCGTGACATCGGCAAGGAGATAACGAATCTCAATCCATTGATGGATGCGCACCTCATGTCAGGTGACCGCGTCAATGCCACGCTCTCCCCGATCTCGAGCCGCGGCAATACCATCACCATCCGTAAGTTCGCGGAAGACCCCTGGACGATCACGAAATTCATCTCCGAAGGAACGACAGGCATCGAGGCTGCCGCGCTCATCTGGCTCGCCATCCAAAACGAACTCTCTGTCCTTATCGCCGGAGGTACTGGTTCGGGGAAGACGTCTATGCTCAATGTCGCGTCGAACTTCTTCCCGCCCAATCAGCGTATCGTTTCGATCGAGGATACGCGCGAACTCACGCTCCCCCAGAACCTGCACTGGGTGCCGATGGAGACGCGGCTGCCGAATCCGGAAGGGAAAGGCGCCGTCTCGATGCTCGATCTGCTCGTGAACGCCTTGCGTATGCGTCCTGACCGCATTCTCGTCGGAGAAATCCGTCGGAAGGAAGAGGCGGAAGTGTTGCTTGAAGCGATGCATACCGGCCACTCCGTCTACGCTACGATCCACGCGAATGACGCGGAAGAGACCGTGACGCGCCTCACGAACGCTCCTATCGGCATTCCCAAGGCGATGATCTCATCGCTCTCACTCATCTTAGTGCAAAATCGCAATCGTCGTAACGGCAAGCGCCGCACGTTCCAGGTCGCGGAGATCACGCCGACCGGGGACCCGCGCGTCCTCTTGCGCTACAACCCCCAGACGGATCGTACGGAAAAGGTCGCTGAGTCCATCCATATCTACGACCGCATCACGCTCTACACCGGGATGGACCGCAAGGCGATCGAAGCCGATCTCGCTGAGAAGGCGAAGATCCTCCGTTGGCTTGTCGACCAGAAGATCAATAACGTCAACGACATCGGCCTGAAGCTCGCGAAGTACTACCGTGATGACCTGAAGGTGCAGTAAGAAATGGCGTTTTTCCAGGAGCTCGCGAGCAAATACCCGACGCTCAAGCGCCGCTTGCTTATCGCGCGCATCGAGAAGACGCCCGAGGCGTATGTCCGCGCGAACGTGATGAGTGCGCTCATGCTCACATCCATCATCGGCTTTGGCACTGTCCTCTTCGTCCTTGGGCTCGAGCTGCCGCTGCTCGCGATCCCGGTCGTGATCCTTGTCGCCGGCTTCGGCCTTTTCCAGCTCCTTATGCGCGTCGTTGATGTGGAAATCCGCAAGCAAGCGCGCGAGGTCGATCGGGACGTGCTGTTCGCGGGCCGATTCCTGCTCATCAAGCTCAACAGCGGCAAGCCGCTCATCACCGCTATCATCGAGGCATCGAACAGCTACGGTGTCGCATCGCGCACCTTCAAGGATATCGCACGGGATATCGAACTCGGTACGCCGCTTGAAGGGGCGCTTGAGAAAGCGAGCCGCTATAGCGCGTCGGATAAGATGCGTCGCATCCTGTTTCAGATCTCAAACGCTTTGAGCATCGGTGTCGACGTCACGAATTTCCTTGAGGCGATCCTCGATGAGATCGCGGCGGACCAATTGATCGAGATCCAGAAGTACGGCCGTACGCTCTCGAGCGTCACGATGTTCTACATGCTTCTCGCGATTATCTTGCCTTCTTTGGGCATCACGATGTTCATCACGGTCGTGTCGCTTGTCAGCATCCC
>CAZIKW010000114.1:0-3551 GCA_964540015.1 uncultured Methanosarcinales archaeon
GCGGATCCAAGCGGTCGAGTCGCAGGATGAGTTGAAGGGAGATTCGTGATGTTGTAGGAGAGTGTCTTTTGCGTCTCTACTTTCGGCTTCAGTTCGACATCCATAGGATCACCTGTTTGACGGTGCGGAGCCTTGATGCAATTATATGCCTTACCACGTTCGAGTGGAGAGGCTTGTTACCGCAACCTACTAAAAGGCCACCCTGAGACTGCACCTATGGCCCGCAACACCGCAGAACGTGTCATCATCGGCTTTTCGCTCTTCGGGCTGCTCCTTGCGGTCTACGCCGTATCGCTCCACTACTCTCCGAGTGGTTCGCACCTGTGCAATATCGGCGAGACGTTCAATTGCGACAAGGTGAACAAAAGCCCCTGGTCCGTCTTCTTGGGGGTCCCGGTCGCTGTGTGGGGTACGATCAGCTATCTGGCGGTCTTCACGCTCGCGTACCGCAGAAAGCGCATACAGTCCGCGCTCGGCTTCACGGATCGCGACTGGTGGAGTTACTTCCTCCTCTTCACGCTCGCGATGACGCTGTTCCAAGGGTACTTGACCATGGCGGAAGTCCTCTGGATCCATGCGTACTGCCTTGTCTGCTTAGGATCGCAAGCCACGACCGTAGGGCTCCTCATCGCTTCTTTCACGCAGTGGCGTAAAGCGAAATAGGATCTATCTGGCATCGGCTTTTTGGTTCTTTCCTAACCGAGACCTGTCGTAGATGCCACATTTTAGCGCAAGTATGGTGATGGACCAGACATAAGCTTAAAAGTGCGCGACAACTTTGCTCGAAATGGTGGTGTGACGGTGCAAGAGACTGATCCTAACAGAGAGTATCTCAAGGTCAAGATCGACCTGCCCTCGTTCCAATTCGAGGTCATGACGCGCGACCCGCAGACGGCGCTCGGCGAACTGCGTCGCATTCTCGAAGTGATGCATCTCGATGAGGACGTCGCCTATGAGGAGTTCGTCCAGCAAGACCTGCGCGCGAACTGCAGCGAAGCTTTCTTGCGCAACGCGCCAGCGATGGCGGCCATCAAGACGCTCCTGAAGCAAGAAGATGGCTATCGGGTCGTGACGGCGACGATCGCGCGTACGACGACGGTGGATCTCGATACGCAGATGCGTTCAGGCCGTATCTCGCCGAAGGAAGTCCAACGAGCGATAGGACGCTTGACGGACAAGATCATTTGCGCGAACGTCAAGCACGGCATCATCCACATCAACGGCGAGCTCGACAAGGAAGCGAAGCTCATGATCGCGGATAATATCCATCGCTTGATGCCGACCGCGCAATTGCGTGCGTTCCATACGAAGGAACCGAATCCTCGCGTGGGTATCGAGTGCATCTTCTTTGGCGATTTCCCTGAGGAAGATGACTGATGCAGTGCCCGAGTTGCGGGAAAGGCACACGAGTACTCGAAAGCCGAGAGTCTGAGGGCTCTTTACGGCGCAGACGCGAGTGCGTCGAATGCGAACGTCGATTCACCACGTACGAGCGGTTGGAGACGACGAATCTGCTCGTCGTGAAACGGAATGGTGTGAGACAGCAGTTCGATCGCGCGAAATTGCGCGCTGGGCTCTTGCGCGCATGCGAGAAACGTCCGGTATCGAGCGATGCTATCGACAAGGCGTGCGATGAGATCGAAGAGCAATTGAAAAAGAACCGCGCCGGCGAAGTCGCGAGCACCAAGATCGGCGAACTCGTGATGAAGCGGTTGAAGAGTTTAGATAAAATTGCCTACATCCGCTTCGCATCCGTATACCGCGATTTCAAGGATCCGGAGGATTTCGAGGAAGCTATCCAGGAAGTGGAGAGGAAACGGGGGAAATAACGATGACAACTCAGCATATTCCAAGCGGACACAATATGACCGTTCATATCAAACGACTTCATCCCGATGCGCAATTGCCGAAGTACGGCCGCCCAGGCGACGCTGGATTAGACCTGCACGCGCTTGTTGACGTGACTGTCGCTCCCGCAGAGCGTGTTCTCGTGCCGACCGGTATCGCGCTCGCCATTCCTGTAGGAACAGTCGGTTTGGTGTGGGATCGATCCGGTATGGCAGCAAAGCACGGCATGAAGACGATGGCGGGTGTTCTCGATCACACGTACCGTGGCGAATTGAAGATTGTTCTTCTCAACACCACCGGTGCATCGTACGAGATAAAGAAAGGCGACCGCATCGCGCAACTCCTTATCCAACCCATCATCACCACCGACGTCATCGAAGTCGCGGAATTGGAAGAGACAGTCCGCGGCGAGGGTGGCTTCGGAAGTTCGGGGCGATAAGCAATGGCGCGCTCAGTCATCACCGGCGGACCCTGTTCTGGAAAAACGACCGTTATCGAATATCTCGCGCAACTCGGTATCCCGGTCGTGCGTGAAGTGATGTCATATCTCTTGCCTCAACAGCGCGCTGTAGAAGCGGCGTTCCCCGGCACGGCAATACTGCCTGAACGCGAACCGCGCGCCTTTCGCAAGCTCGTGATAGAAACGCAATTACGTTTCGAAGAGGAATCGTCCCCGGACGCGATCTGTGATGTCGGTCTCCTTGAGAACGCCGTCTATTGGGGGCTGCATCATCAAGAACCATTACCGGAGCTTGAGCAGTGTTTACAGCGTGGACGGTACGCTCGCGTCTTCTTGTTCGCCCCGATGCCGACCTATGAACATAACGGCATCCGTTTCGAAGATGCGCAACAAGCGAACGTGGCAAGCGAACGTATCGAGCGACTCTATAGCAGGCTCGGGTATCCCATCATCCGCGTACCGGTGTTGCCGGTGAAAGAACGGGCTGAACTTGTGCTGCGAAACACGTCGCATACCATCATACGTTAAGCGCACGAAGAAACGTCTTATTCGCCCTTCAACTTCATAATGGCTGCAGCGAGATCGCCTTCCGCCTCTTCAATAGCAGCGCGAGCATCCTCTTCAGAAGCATCAGTCGCGTCAACAACCGTCTGGACATCCTCATCCGTGATCTCGGCAGCCATAGACAACGCTTCTTCACGGGAAGGGCCCGAGATCTGCCACGTCTGCTGACCCATCATGGTAACGCGTGCGACAGAAGGGTTCTCAATGACAATGCGCTTATCCGGGCATTCGATAATGACGCGAGTCGCATCGACGTCCACTTGCTGGACGCCCATCTGCTTCATCATCTGCTGCATCTGCCGGGGGTTGACGCCGGGGATCATCGGAAGAGGGTCGTGTATTCGAGAACCATCACTGCGGCGGCCAAGAGCAAGCCCATGATGACGACGTGCGACGGGCGCAAGAGGAACGTGCTGCGCTCCTCATCGTAGAAGCTGATGACTCCGGCCGAGCTCGACGGCATTCGCATCTGTTCGCGTGGCATAGTACTTGGGTCCCCCCGGGTCTTTATAAAATTTCCTTACGCGCCCCGCGTGACGGTCCCGTTGCGTAACAGCACGGTTCGGGGCCCGTAGTAGCGTCCGCTCTGCATGACTTCTCGGCTAAAACGGGCGTCACACAGGTCCTTAAACACGTTCCCGACCAAGTGGCCGCTGCGAATAGGCGTAGATCGCCCGTT
>CAZIKW010000115.1:0-3276 GCA_964540015.1 uncultured Methanosarcinales archaeon
CCGCGAAGGTAGCGAAAGTCGCGAAGAAGGCGACGAAGAAGTAAGATTGTTTTTTTCTTCTTATTTTCTTGTTCTAATACGTGAATATCCTCTCGTAGGATTTATGATCGCGGATATCGATGACGAAAAGCGTTATCTCTTCAGGTCGCCCTCGGAGCGTATAGAGCAGTCTCCACGCGGAAGGGAGATTGACTTTCCAGAGATTGGTGAGAGCGTATTTCGCATAGGCTTGTGGAATTCTATCTTTTGGGATATGGATGCCCATCTCAGCGTCCGGAGAAGAAAGCCGTCGATCTAGCGCTTTCTCGACGGATTGTGGGATGTTTTTGCGGGCGTCTTGCGCTTGTGCGCTGAGCGTGACGACCACGCGACGCCGTTGCGTATGGCTTTCTCCAGCTGCGGGTTCGTGTTGTGGATCCATACGATGCCATTGCGTCCGTCCAGTATCTTGCCGCTCTCTTCGAGATAGGCGAGGATGATGTTGAGCGTCTGGTGCATGACCTGCTTCGGTAGCCTTTTTTTGAGTTCCTCACGCCGGACCGGAAGATTTCCGGATTTGAGCGCGTCCTCTACCATCATGACGGTCTTGAGGTTCGGATAGTGGATCGTTTCGAGTTCCATCAGATGGCGAGAATATGTATGGAATTATATATTTTTCTATATGAATTCATACATTTAATGCTGCGAGTTTCCGTGGTGTGGGCTCTCGAAAAGCTTTTCAACACCACCCGACGTTTTTACCCCTATGTCTCACTTGGAGCGATTAGCGGCATCAGGGCAGGACCTCTGGCGTAACCCGTCTATTATGGGCGTCATGGTGCTCCAGTATGTCCTCTTCACGCTGCTTGGCGTGCTCTTCATCCTCATAGATCTCGCCACAGTCGCGTCGATCAACGGGGAAGCGCTCGCCCCACTCCTCACAGGAACGGCACCGACAGAAGCGTTCGTGCATGCGATATGGAACGCACCGACAATTATCACGCTCAGTATCCTCATCTTCATCCAGCTCGCGATCCTCACGTTCGTGGGCGCGATGTTCACGGCGGGAGCGTACGGCATGGTCCGTAACCTCCTCTTAGATGGTAGCACGACGTTCAAGGAATTCGTACCGATGGCGCGCCGCTACACAGGGCGCATCTTCCGCTTCACGCTCCTGCGCTACGCGATCATCCTCGTCCCACTTGTCATCCTCGTGTTAGCGTTCGTGGGCATCATCGGCACGACGCAAGGTCTCGTCTCCGACAGCCAATTCACCTTCCTGTTCGGTGCGATGGGACTTGTGGCCGCGGTCGCACTGACGGCAAGCCTGCTGCTCCTGTATGGCGATGCGATCATCGTGTTTGAGGATATCGATGCGATCCCAGCGGCGAAGCGCACGGTAGCGCTCGTGCGGTCGCATTTCAAGACCTCTTTCGTGGCAGGAGCGCTTGCGGTCGTGTTCATACTCCTGTTCATGATGCTGCTCATCTTCGTGAGCATCCCGTTCCAACCGTCGCCCGAAACGACACCGACGTTCGCACGCGTCATGGGCGCCCAAGCGGTCGATATCCTCGGGAATGTCCTCTTACTCGCCGTGTCGCTCACGATCACGATCTTCATCTTCCGCACGTACCGCGCAGTCACGGGCGGTGTCGTGCGCACCACACCTTACAGCAGGCGCAAGAAGAAAGTCTAGTTCTATTTCTGTAAGAGCGTCAGAATCGCCGTTAAGTCGAGTTGCGCGATAGCGACAGGAACGACAATGCCTGCAGCGGATATCGCAGCGGGAGAAAGTTCACCGATGACGCCGATCTCTCGCTCACTAGAAAGCAGCGTCGCGCAGCGGCCCGAGATGAAGCGCGCATCCGCGCGCACAGCAACACTCGTCGCAAGGCCAAGCGTACGCGTGATATTTTCCGCTATCTGGCGTGCACGCGTATAATCTCCCTCGCCAGCAAGCGCGACGCAGCACAGCGTGCGCTCAGACACCGCGCGCGGCAAGGGCGAGAATGCGACTCCGATCTCGAACCACGATTGCGGGTATGGGTACGATGCGTTCACACGCAGCGTCTCAAGCAACGTCGGGATGATTGACACGCGCAGCGTATCATGCTCGGACGATACGCTGCTACGCAATCGCACAGGAGCGCTCTCTCCGATCGCTGCTTGGAACGCACCACTGGTCAAATGATAGCCCTTCGCTTCCGTCAGGCCAAAACCGAGGAGCGCACGGCGAGCGACTTCGGTCAGACGCGACATCGGCGTCGTCGACGCGGCAGTCACGAGCGTGGGTTGCGTCGCAGGGATGGAATCATACCCGAGCGCGATAGCGATATCCTCGATGATATCGACTTGGTGCAGGAAATCGACGCGATACGGAGGAACGAGTGCGCGATGCGTATCCTTGACGCGGCCTGGCTCATGGCCCAGTCCCATCTTCGCAAGCAGCGCAGGATATGCGGCCGGTTTGATGTGCACGCCTAAGCGTCGCTCGACGTAATACCCGTAGAACTCGTGCTTATGCGCAGATAAATCTGGTGTCGCGAACGATCGCTTGCCGTTCTCGACCATGACGCTCTTGATCTGCGCACCGCTGTCCGCGAGCGCGCAACAGATGATGCGCACGATCTCATCGCAGATGCGCTGGTCGGAGCCGCTCGATTCGATAAAGACCTCAGTCGTCTCCTTCGTCACCTTCCCGACGTCGACGCTATTGATGACGGGCGGCAAAGAAAGGACTTTCCCTTTCGCATCGATGAACACCGGGTACTCCGATACCCCTTCAAGCAAGTGCGCGAACTCCTTGCCTTTGGGGGTTTCAGTCAGAATCTGCGTCGCCGTCATCTCACGATCCGCATCGAGCGGCTGGAACACGATATCTTTCGGCTTCTTCGCCGTGAACGTGATATTGCCGTTGATGCGGTCAAGCGGATAGATGCCGATCGCTGCGCGCTTGCGACGACGACAGAAGGTGATGTGCAATTTCTCCTGCAAGTCGATGATCTCCTGCAGTTCTGCATCGTCAAGCTTCAATCCCGTCACGACCGCGCACGAGGTGAATGGGCGGATGCCTTGGAGCGATGGGTGGACGGTGACTTTCAATTTGCTCGGGGTCGTCGTATAGTGGCGCAAGCCCGGTTGGCGGTCGAGGAATGCAGCAAATCCTCGCAAGAATCCACGATACGAGAGCAAGTCAGGTCGGTTCGGTGTGATGTCGAGCGTCAAGAGTTCCGGCGTCTCCGCGTCCACTTCAACGCCGAACTGCGCGATTTGCGTCAGTAACTCCGGCGTATCGCC
>CAZIKW010000116.1:0-3251 GCA_964540015.1 uncultured Methanosarcinales archaeon
ATACAACCCAATGGGGATGATCGCGGCGCCAAAGAGTGCGAGGAGCACAGTTTCGGTTCTGACAACCCACGGTGCTGACGTATCATTCATCAATGCGACCATCACTGCGCTCCTGTCGTCTCTCGATACACATCGAGGCACTGCGCTGCGGGGATATCCCACGTGGCACCGCGGATCTCGATCATGCCTTGATGGCGCAACTCATGGTGGAGGTCGTTGTACGTCAACGCGGCGACGATCTTATTCGCCAAATCCTCGACATCCCAAAAATCAACCTTGAGCGCATGCTGGAGCACTTCGCTCACGCCCGATTGTCGGCTCACAATCACCGGCGTGCCTTGTTTCATCGCTTCCAAAGGAACGATACCAAACGGTTCGCTCACGCTCGGCATCACGAACACATCCGCCATGCGATACAATCGGTCGCCATCATCGCGCGAAACGAAACCGGTGAAGATCACTTTGTTGCCGATCCCCAAATGCGCAGCGCGCTCGACCATGCGCGGAAGCATATCGCCCGTCCCCGCGACGACGAAACGGGCATTTGGGACGATCGTCGCGACTTTTGCCGCGGCTTCAAGGAAATAATCAGGACCTTTCTGCAATGTCACGCGACCGAGGAACAGCACAAGGCGATCGCCTTCTGCGACGCGTTCGCGCGGACCTGACGGTCCATCGCCGTACTCGACCGTGTTGTACACGACACGGATCTTCGCCGGATCCACACCATAGCTATCGACGAGACGGCGCTTGACGAGTTCGCTGATGGCGATGACACGGTCGGCCGCGTGGAACCCTTCACGTTCTAATGCGTAGACATCCGGGTCCGCGTGCTCGCCGCCGGTCTTATCGAATTCAGTGATGTGCACATGAACGACAAGTGGTTTTCCTGTCGCGCGCTTGAGCGCTAAGGCCGCCGGGATCGTCGTCCAGTCGTGCGCGTGGATGATATCGAACTCCTCCTCTTTCGCGACATCGGCGACCGACGCCGCGAAACGGTACATCTCCTCATGGAGATCCTTGCCGTAGATCGCGCCCGTGCGCTTTCCCTTCGGCTCTCCAAGAAGCACTTGACCATAGCGCTGCTCGTACTCCGTCGTGGACGTGTACGCAGTGAGTAGACTCTTGACGCGAACGGTGTTAACACCGAGGCTCTTCATAATGCGGTCAGCGACAAGTAACTTAACATGATCCGCAGCCGCATCATCAGGACCGTGCGGCATGATATACGTGACGTGGACACCTGAGCGGGCCAAACCACGCGTGAGGCCGTAGCAGACGGTACCGACGCCGCCCGCGAAGTAGGGAGGAAATTCCCAACCGAGCATTAAAACGCGCATCTACCCCACTCCTCATCCGATAGGGGCTCCTAAGCGTCCCCCCACAAAAACTCTCGGTCGACCCTCCTTTATAAGATTTCGGTATCCCGTCCGTCTGTCGCGACAGAAAGCTTCAAATACGGTACCACTCGGGAGAAGTCACGTGGTGAATCAACTCGCCGAACTCATCAATACGCTTCCTGAGCAGGATGTCTTACTGATCAAGCAAGATCTCGACGAGGGAAATCTCGCGGCCGTCATCGCTGAACGCTTAGCGGAACTCGAATTGCCGCAAAAAGTGTGTCCGGTCTGCAACACACCGCTCGATGAGGATGCGCCGTACGTGCTGTACTTCGGTGTCCATGTGCGAAAGAAAGCGCGATTCGACGCATTGGATTGCCTGAAATTCTTTATCGCGGAAGAACTCGATGAGAAGAAACCGACTGCTGTTGAGCGCAAGAAGAAGAGTTAGAAAAAAAGAAAAAAATCATTCTACCGTCGGCGCTGCCCTTGGGTCTTTGGCGCCTGAGCCAAATGCTTGCCCTTGCCATGCGTCTTGCCCATCGATTTCTTGCCGTGCTTGGACGGGTGCGCCTTGTTCTTCGAGGGCGTCTCGATTGTCTTCGCGCGCTTGGGGTGCTTGCCCATCATGATGTTCTTACGCGACGGCACTGCCTGCGCGGGGCGCTTCGTGGATTTCTGCACGACCTTCACAGGTGCCTTCTTGCGTTTCTTAGATGCAGTCTGCGCTGCAGGCGCATCAGCAGCAGGGAGCTCTTCGACCGGATGCGATTGTGTCGACGGCTCTTCCGCAGCCAACACCTGATGCGGATGCTCGAGCACCACATACTCCTCGTTGTGCTGCGTAGGCGCGGCAGGCGCGACAGGCATCTGGCGCGCGCGCACTTCCGCTTCGATCTCTCGGCGCAATCGCGTCTCTTCGCGCTTGCGGTCGACGAAACGCTTGGGCGCGGTCACGAGCGCTTTCGTCGCGTTCGGGATGTGCTTCGTGAACACACGAGCGGTGCCGGAGCTGACCTTGCCCAATGCCGCACGAGAGCGTTGGCCGAACGGGCTCGGGCGCTCGCGCGAGAGATCGACGCTGATGCCGCGCTCTTGCTGCGCGCTCACGTGGCCTTCGATCGTCGAGAGGAAATTCTCGATCTCCTTGATCGCGCCGTAGATCTGGTGCTGCGTCGCAGCATCGAGATTCTTGTTGCTCTGGAGTTGCTCGATGAGCGCGCGTCGGCGCTCTTCATACTCTCGCCTGAGATCGTGCAAGGACATGTCGGATACCACCCTGTTCTATAGACGGAAGCAGCTATGAGGGATATATAAAAGATTCGGATGGAGCTGGAAGAACCAAGAAAAACGTTTCAGATGAAACTTCGTCGCTTCGCGCGCATGAAGACGAGCGAGCCGCGCATCTCGATCTGCGTGCGCGTCACCGCACTCTCGCTTACGAGCGCGAACTCGAGATACCGTCGGCCCTTCGACTCTTTCGATATGGCAGTATGTAGCTGCATTGACTAACCCTAAACCCAAACACGTACCGTTCTCGACGATATATAAATCCCGCCGTTCAGTGCCGTACAGGCCAGGCGACCTGATCAAAGAGCTTCGTCATCTCGGTATCGAGATCGTGCATCGTAGTGAAGGCAGTGTGCTTCTTCTGGACCTCCGCCCCTTTCGGGTACGTGTAGGCGCTCAAGAGAATGGCCTCTCTCCCAGGAAACACATGCACCGTCCCTGCGATGCCGTGGAGCCCTGCAACCGGCGCATGAATGGTCGACGGCTCAAGCCATAGCACGCTGAACCGCTCCGCATTCCGTCGGACCTCAAACCCTCTCTTGCGTGCCCAATCGAGCGTCACGCTCATCGTATAGACGTGGGGGTCTTCCATATCCGCGCACGTACAGACCGGACCGTATT
>CAZIKW010000117.1:0-3097 GCA_964540015.1 uncultured Methanosarcinales archaeon
AGCAGGACGCGACCCTCGCGCACGCGGGCGATGTGGTCAGCGAAAAGGCTGCAGCGTTCCCCACGCGCATGGGCATCGAGCCGATGCGTATCGGCCTCAAGCTCATCGCGACGCTTGAGCACGGCGAGATCCTCACTGCGACCGTCTTGGACGTCGATGAGGAGAAGTTCGTCAAGGACCTCCAGGCGTGCGCGCTTGAAGCACAGGCGCTCGCGTTCAGCATCGCGTTCCCGCTCGCGGAGAACATCGACAAGCTCCTCCAGAAGGCGCACTACGACGCCGCGGGCCTCGCGCTCGAGGCGAACCTGGTGACCGACGAGAATGCCCGAGCGATCCTCGCGAAGGCATACTGGGGCGCCATGGGTGTCGCGAAGTACCTCCCTGAGGACATGCGCGATGCGTTGCCGGTGGCTCACGTAGCCGCTGAACACGCTCCCAAGGCTGAGAAGAAAGAGGAGAAGAAGAGCGAAGAGGAGAGCGCAGCTGGCCTGGGCTCCCTGTTCGGATAAACGATCATACCTATACACACGGAGGCGAATACCATGGAGTACATTTACGCAGCCCTGCTGCTTCACAAGGCGGGCAAGGAAATCAGCGACGCGCACGTCAAGAAGGTCCTCGAGGCCGCTGGCGTGCACGCGGACGAGGGTCGCATCAAGGCGCTCCTCGCTGCACTCGACGGCGTGAACATCGAAGACGCTATCAAGAGCGCCGCTCCGACCGCTGTCGCTGCTGCACCTGCTGCAGAGCACCACCACAAGAAGGAAGAGAAGAAGGAAGAGAAGAAGGACGACGGCGCAGCTGCCGCTGGCCTCGGCTCCCTCTTCGGATAAGCCCTTCCTTCGTTTCCTCTTTTTTCCTTACATTTCAGGCAAACCATCTCGGTGAAGTCCTATGTCAAGCGACACTCCCCAACCCGAAGCGTCTGACGCGTTGCGCGTAAAGCTCGAAGAGCTCGATCGCCGCAAGGAATCAGCGTTCTCGCGCAAGCAGGAAGCGGGCGGGAAGATCCAGGAACGTATCCAGAAGATCGGCGAGTACCGTAAACTGCGCAACGATCTTACGCTGCAAGTGCGTGAGCTGAAGAAACAGCGTGATGCATTGAACACGCAGATCACGACGAAGATCACCGAGATCAAGGCGTCGCGTCCGGCAACGAAGCCTGAAACCGCCGCTCCAGCCGCGCCTCCGAAACGACTGGTCGACGAGAAGGGCCGCCCGATGTCCCCGCGCGATTTCGAACGCAAGATCCAGCAGCTTGAAGAGAAGCTCGAGACGATCCCGATGTCCTTTGAGGCTGAGCAGAAGACGAATAAGCTCATCAAGCTCATGAAGAAGCAGCTTGACAGCATCGCGCAATCGCACGGCGTCTCAAACGAGCTGTCGGTGAAGAGCCGTGAGATCGACGCGCTCAAGCGCGATGCGAACGCATTGCACGCGAAAGTCACGAAGATGGCGAAGGAGTCCCAAGAGTTCCACGAGAAGATGCTCACCTTAAGCGCCGAGATCGAAGCGCTCAAGACCGAGGAAGAGGGCGCGTACCAGGAGTTCCTCGCGCACAAGCAGGAATACTTGCTTGCAGCGGGCGACGTCCGTGAACAGCAAGTCGAGCACCGCGCCGCACGCGATGCGCAGCGCGACCAGGAGCGTTCTGAACGCAAGAAGAAGGAAGCGGAAGAGCAAAAGACCTTGCAGCAGCGAGCGCACGAAGCGTCAGAGAAGATGCGCAAGGGCGAGAAGCTCACGACCGAAGACTTGTTGGCACTCCAGAGCGTCCACAACTAATTTCTTAAATCAGGCGCCGCTTCCGATAGTCGATGTTGTTGCCAAAAGATGTCGTTGCGTTCCATCGCGAGACGATTGATGCATTGTGCGCAGAGCACTTGCAGTTCCACTTCGGGAACGGTTCGGTGTTCGGGGTCGTCGAGAACGATGTGTTGATCGCGTTCGGTTCCGCTCGGTGCTTGCACGGCCATTGGTACTGCCGCAGCGATGTGGTCAGGCCCGAGTTCCGTGGTCGCGGGCTCCAGCGCCAGTTGATTCGTGAGCGGCTTACGCACGTTCGAGACAGGGCTCCTGTGCTGCGTGTCGCGATATACCCTGAGAATGAGCATTCCATCCGGAACTATCTCGCGGAAGGATTCAGGTACGAGAAGCATCGCATCTTACCGGACGGGAAGCCCGCGAACATCTACCGATTCGATTTCTGAACGTTCTAGAGCCTCCACAACTAATTTCTTAAATCAGGCGCCGCTTCCAGTGGTCGATGTTGCTCAGAAAGGAGTTACCGCACTATAGGGCTGAGATCGCACGGCTATATGAGCTGTATCTCGACGAGTCGCTCCCGAGTGGCGGTACGTTCTTTGCGCATATTCAAAACGGTGTTTTACAAGGTGTCGCTTCGGTGCGTTGTTACCCTGGTGGCCATTGGCTGTTTCGTGGTTGCGTCGTCAAACCGGAATTCCGCGGTCGTGGTTTGCAACGCCAGCTCATGCGCGAGGGGATAGAGTATTTGACGAGCAAGGGAGTGGATGTCGTGCGTGGCTGCATCTATTCGTGGAACACGCATTCGATCGACAATACGCTCGCGATGGGATTTAGGTATGAGAAGGATCGTAAGCTGCCCAATGGGAAGATGATCGGTGTGTACGCCTTACGTTTACCTCACAACCGAGAGGAACCCTTATAAATCCCTCTCGAACCTCTCGTGCTAATCCTTGCCCCCATAGGCTAACGGATAGACCACCAGGTTGCGGTCCTGGAGATCGGGGTTCAATTCCTCGTGGGGGCGTCTATTCTCTATGCATTAAAGCCTGCTCTATTCAGATGAAATGAGCTAAAACGTCTGGACAGGAGTAAATAGTTCGCGGTGCATTCATGAAAACACTATGGAAGCAATCGCCATTTATGGCAGACAATTCAATTATCAACGCGAACTGGAACGGATTCAAGCCGCACCAATCAGTGACCGCAACAAGGAACTCATTTTCCAGTTCCTAGACAACCTCTTAGCCAAAGATGTTGGGTTCTTGCGTGTCATCAAACTCGGTTGCGAACTGCGAGTACTTGCGATTGAACTGGGGAAAGACCTTGATAC
>CAZIKW010000118.1:0-3063 GCA_964540015.1 uncultured Methanosarcinales archaeon
CCACGCTCACCGTCGCTGCCGGTGGTCGCTGAGCGCTAAACGATATGATGTGCGCGATGTCCATCGCGTTGCCGAGCACGTCTGCGCAACGAATGAAATGCGTCTGTGGTCCGCTCTGCCCAAGCGCTACGGTGATCTGGTTGCGTGTCGCATACGTCGTGCCCATCGCGAGAGAAAGGCTCGCGTACGGCGCATCGACGGTGCCGTAGCGGCACAGAGCGATCTCGTCCGTATCAACAGTCAAGGTCGCGTACGATCCCGTTTGCGTTCCTGTCGGCGATGATGCAGTGACGACGGGTGCCGTCGTATCGATACGAATCGTACGTGATGCGCTGGGAAGTTCTGCGCCGAGCTTACATTTGTAGACGATGGAATGGACGCCGTCGGCCACGGGAATCGTCGCCGCGTACGTCGTTGGGCTCGTCGCGCTCAGCGTACGCGTGTCACCGTCGATGATGACATAGCACAATTCCGGTTCCCACGTAGCGCTCACACTAAAGACCGGAGAGCCGGTCGCGATATCGGATGCTTCGGGCGCTATGGGCGTGATAGAGAACGGCACATCGTTGACCGTGACCGTGCGTGATTCGTTCTGCGTCGCAGGGTCGGTTGTGGTGAAACGATAGGCGCGCAAGCCCGCGCTCGTCTGATCCGTCGGGAGCTCGTGCGAGATCGAACCACTGCCCGTATCAACGACGACATTGTCGATGAGGATGGAGAGCGTGCCCGGGCCGCTGACGGTAGCGATAATCGATTGGCCCTCATTCACGTTCGAGGGGATGGTGACCGTGAGCGCCGCGTTCGCGCTTGTGCACAGGAGCAAGATGAGAAGAAGCAGCGGAAGGGCGCGCGTCGGGGACATTCATTTCCCCCGCGGCTGCGTGCGCACGCCATCGAGCGTCGGCTTATCCTTCTCTACGGATGCGCGGATAGCTCGCTCGAGGTATTCGTTGAGCGTGATCCCTGTGAGAACGGCGATGACTTTCGCCTTCGTATGCAAATCGTCAGGAAGCTGGACGTTGACGCGTTTCACTGTGTTCCTTCGTGTGTCGCTGTGACGGTTGCCGTCGGAGAGATCCGGACCGGCTCGTCGAGTGTAGCTGTCGTTGCTGTTCGCCTGTGCGGCGTCTGGCTAGACACGGGAGTTTTATCATTTATATGTCTTTTGCTCTTTAAAGATATAATACATGAAACTGATAAAAATATAATACTTAGCGAACTTATTTCACTTATTTATCGACGAGAAAAGAGCAAGACGCAAACTTAAAGAACGAAAGCGAGTCTCCAAAGACAATGGCAAAAGCACTCAAAGAAATCGAGAACGAAGACGGACACCTCTCACAGAAGGGAAAGCGCATCATCGGCATCCCGCTGGGAACGCCCACCTTGATCGAACGGGTCCTGAGTGAAGAGCCCACACCAGAAGAATTCGAAAAACTCCTCAGCAAGCAAATAAGATCCGACGCGCCGAAAGGAGCGAACGCGTACGTCCTCGGCGAGATGAGAGAAGAGCCACAAAAGCAGCGAGAATACTCTCCCGGCGAGACGGTCGAAGAAGACGATGCTGAAATGTATGGATTCACCGTCTGTGTGCAGTACTACCGCATCTAATCTACTTCTTGACTTCTTTCTTCTCTTCCTTCTTCCCATCGTCTTCGGGCTTATCGAACTTGTCGTTCTCATCCGCGACGGGAACGCTCGCTTCGCCAGACGCCGATTCCGCCTTCTGCTTGTTCTCCGCACGCAATTGCGTCAACTCATCATACAGCTTCTGCTTATCCTCATAGTGATGATACAGGAGCGCGAGCTGTGCGTAGACGGCACCGATCTCGGGTCGTTCTGCGGCAAGCCGCTTGAAGCGCTCGTCCGTCTCTATCGCATACACCCGATCGCACAGATCCTTCTCGATGCCTGTTGGAGTCTTGCTCTTGTGATACTGGCCGTGCAACGCCACGATATCATCATAGATGCCGCGTAAGTCCGCGAACTTGGTAAGATCCGTCTGGAAATCCTTATCACGCGCGAGGTCTTCGATACGTTTCGCGAGCGCCGTCTCGATATCGAGCAATTGCGCATTCTCGAACGCGAGCAAACCCTCGATGCGCTCGCTGTGCGTCTGGCCGCGCGTGTGGAGCAGCGCGATCTTGCGACGATCACTGTAGGTGAGGAGGCGCAATACGTGATAGATCAGGAAGGGGATAAGCAAGAGCAAGAGCAAATACGCCCACAAATACTGATAGCCGACCGCACACAGGAGGAACTCGTAGTAGTACGCGTAGGAGAGGAGACAGATGCCGATGACAATGAGAATGAAGAGCACGAGCTCCCGCCGTAACGCGTAGTAGCGCTCCGCACGCTTGAACTCATCGAGCGCTTGGTCCTTCTTCACCTGTTGCAGCTCGCGCCAATAGAGCGCCACGCGAGCGATCGTGAGCGCGAGCACGATGAGGAAGAACCAGCGCGCATCATTCTTGAGCGGATTGACTGGTTTCTCGCAGATGAGAAGCGGATATTCGATGATGGGAGGCGTACGGTCGATGCACGCCGGGCATACGCCACCGCAATCGACATCCGCCTCTCCCCAATTCTCTACACCATCATAGCAACTGTCGCAGGGACGGCATGTACCGCCGCAATCGAGTCCCGTCTCGCCAACATCCTGCACACCATTCGTACAACCCGGACATGCGGCACACTGCGAACCCCCGCAATCGAGCGCACTCTCCTCGCCGTTTTGCACAAGGTCAAAACAGGTCGGCACATACTCGCACGCCTGCGCTTCTGGCGGTTTACTGAGTGCGGTGCCGCAGCCGTTGAGATCCTGGCAACTACGCTCTTGCAACCCTTCGATGGTACAATTCGTCCACTCAGAACACGACCAATCCTCTTGGCAGCCGAACACGCCGGAGCCACCGGTGAGGCCGGAGAGCGCGGAAACGATACCGGCTGAACCACCGCCACCTCCACCGCCACCTCCACCGCCGCCCCCACCGCCCCCCCCGCCCCCACCGCCCCCCCCCCCCCCCCCCCCCCCGCCCCCCCCCCCCCCCCCCCCCCCCCCCC
>CAZIKW010000119.1:0-2978 GCA_964540015.1 uncultured Methanosarcinales archaeon
ATCCGCGAGCTATTTCATCGGCGACATGGAAACCGATGTACTCGCAGGACAGGCATTCGGTTGCCGAACCGCCGTCGTCGAAACGGAAGGGAAATACAAAGGTACAGTCAGACCGAATATTCTCGTTCCCGACGTCAATGCGTTCGCTGACGCTCTTCTTGGACCGAAAAGATAGTGCTACGGCATCCCAAAGGAGATAAAAAAAGTGTCCTACTGGAGGACTTCGAGGATCTCGGTGTCGAACTTCACACGGCCACCAGTCGGGGTCGCGAGGAGCTCGCTGCACACGAGGCACTTGATCTGCATCGCAGCGCGGTCAAAGACGATCTGCTCATTTTTGCATTTGCAGCGTACGCGTACGAACTTGCCGCGGGGTTCTCCACCGAATCGTGCCATAACTACACCATCTCCACTTTCTTCGCGCGGATGCCCTTGCGCTGTGCGCTTGATACGCCACAGACGCTGCATTGGTAGCGGAAGTCGGTCTTCTTACTCATCTTCTTCCCCGTCATCTTCGGCTTGGGGGGCTTGCTGTACTTACCCTTGTTCCCGAAACCACGGCGCTGTCCACGTGCACGGATGCGCATGGGGCTGCCGCGCGACATCGTGTGCGTGCTGGAACGGCCACGTGCCTTGTTCTGCGATACCTTGTGCTGCGTGTGCTTGCGGCACCGCTTGCAGTGGCGATTCATCAGCTTGGGGACTTTCATCTTAGTGCGGGCGAATCGCAAGGGGTTTTTAAAGGTTTGCTCGTGTCGGACCGACCTAGAAGAGAGTGAGGGAACGCAACCTATTTAATAAGAATACCACTACTTAGTGGTTAACTAATACTCTTGAGAGGTTATTCCATGAACCACGTATCCCGTCGTCTTCGCAATTCCGTTGTCGCGCTCGGCCTTGCCGCGCTCATCGCACCAGCAGCACGTGCGCAAACACCGATCTTCAAAGATGGATTCGAAATGGGCGACCACATCGGTTGGTCCGACTCCACGCAGCCGGGAGCGCGCGCATTCATGAGTGGATACCAATGGCATCCGGATCTCGACGATAAATTTGTGCTCCAATGCAACACGCACGGCGTACCGAACCATCAAGGGCAATTCACCTTCCACGTCGAGAAGGACGGCGCACCATACTTGACGGAAACAGTTGCACACAGCCGCAACCTCGCCCCGCGATTACCGCCAGGAGCGTATGAAGTACGTTGCGAAGCACTCAATGAGGTAACGAACGTCGAGACGGGTCTTTCACTCCCCTACGCGTTCAACGCACCAGAAACGATGCCTCAGACGACGGTAGAAGTCGAGCCCTGGTTCCCGCAAAACGCAGGTCGAGATTACAGCTTCTTATGCGGACCGCAAGAGGAGATGTTCCCCGGTTTCACGGGAACGACCAACTGGTGGGTGCGTCGCCCGTCGGAGCCAGCGCCGTGGGATCCTGAATCATTACCAGACCACGGCACACCGGTGCCCGCGCGCAAGCACTATCACGTGTTCAATGAAGAAGGACCGTGGGTAGTCTACTGCTTCTCCAATGAAGCAAACTACACCGGCAACAGTTTGGAGTATCCCGAACTCGGACGCGGCAGCCTCCTCGTCGACGTGAATTTCGACTAAGTCAGAACGTCGAAATCAGCGTACACAAGCGGGAGTGCTCGTCAGAAGCATTTAAAAACACCGTCGACCGGAATCGACACAATGGAGAACAGCAAAGCGATCCTTTTGCTCCTGACACTCGGTCTTGCGGGAACGAGTATCTTACTGTTTATGCTGTACGGTTCGGCGCACGCGCAAGCGACGGAAGCCGAAAGTTTAGGTCTTGCGGTCCGTGATCTCTTACGCGCAGAACGCGTTGCGTGCAGCGCGTCCGCGGAACAGTACGCGCGCCTCGCGGGATGCGTGTCGCCATTACTCATGGAGAAGGATTTCAAAGAGGATTCCTTCAAACAACCCGACGCGAGAACGGACGCTCCGGGATATCTCGTCATCCGCAACGAGAACGCACGCGCGTACGACGCGGAGAAATTCGCGTTCACGTACAACCGCGCGCCGATAGCGGAAGGGTGCAAAGACCTTTCAGGCTCCGTCGATAAAGATGTGACATGCCGTTTTGATTTCTTACAAACCTGCGAGAAAGGAACGGTGCTTGAAGTGACGTATCCTGTCAAAGGCGATGATGGGAACGAACGACCTGTGCGTGTCTTTCTGAAAACGTGCTAGAACTCTTCTTCCATTTCCGATTCAGTGAACTCTTCCGCCTTCCCTTTGCGCACGAGAATCTCTGCCACGCGTCGAGGGACGGACGCTTGATCTCCCGCTTCGAACGGACCAAGGACATTTCCGTCGGGACCGGCGAACTTCGGGATCGCGCTCGTGAAACGCACCGTGATGAACGGCGCTTCAACAGCATCACCAGACGACGTATCACCGTCATCGAGTTCGACGCCTTCAGGAACCGCAGAACGCACGGGAATGACGTGACCGCGCGGTTGCGGCACGAGCGGCTCGTCGGTCACGATCTCACGACGCGCCGCCGCGGGGATATCGGCATTCGACAACACAGCCGCGCGGTTCGTTTCGAGGTCGGAGCACAGCGCTGCAAACAATGCTGTCTCCTCGGGTAAGAGCGCAGTGGTGTCGACGACAGAATCGGTGCGCAGACGATGGAGCGCCATCGTGACGATCTTCCGCTCGCGGCGCTCGTAGAACTCACGCAGGATCTTGCGCACATTCTGGTGCTCGATCTGCGCGCGCGTCCCCGCTAATGTCGATGGACCGGAGCTACGTGCTGCATCCTCTTTTGCCGCGAGGAAATCGCGCACACGGCTATAGAACTCACGATCCATGCTTTGGAGCTCATCACGGCTCTTCTCACGGCGCAGCGTGTCGAACAGCCCTTCGTACGTGATCGTTTGCTCCATCGATACCCCAAAACCCGTTCCTCGCACGGGGAGCACGGTCGTATAAAAAAACTCCGAC
>CAZIKW010000120.1:0-2908 GCA_964540015.1 uncultured Methanosarcinales archaeon
CTTCTCCTCAACGAGGAAATCGACCCATGCCTGCAGCGTCTCAAGCGATAACCCTAGCACGGTCGCGGCGTCTTGGAGCGCCACACGGTCCTTGCCGCGCAGGTAGGCGATCAGCTCATCGACCCCCGTCGTGATCATCTCATCTCCCATCGTGCACATCGACGACGGGGCGTATTTAAAGGTTCGTCATCATCCGCGAGTGGTCCCTAGTCCGTTGTCGTCGAGAAACTGACCAGAGCTCTTTTTCTACGACCATGTGCACGCAGCGAGTTGCGAGCCCGTAAGATTGTAGAGATTGTCGAAACGGGATGTCTCAAGGACAACACGACCGCCACCTGACGGCGCATTGAAGGAACGGACGTCATTGGTAAGGCAGTTGTACGTCAACGTGCCCGCGATGTGCCGCGCGAACTCATGATCGACAAGCGATCGGTTCGCATACGGGTCCGCCGTCGCACCCACAAGCGAATCTCTGCGCACGACGCTCTCGATGCCGCAGCAATCGCTTTGCGCATCCAGCAGGCCTTGGTACCGGTCCAAGATGCTCGGCGATTGCCCTTCGTACGAAATGTAGGTGCGATTCTCGTAAAGCTCCGGGAAATTCGTGATGTTGAGCGCAAACCGCAGCAATCGTGTCTCACGGAATGTTCGCGTCTCGCTGATCGCGTTAAGAGAACGGAGGTTTGCATACACAGGATCCTCCACACCACGCATATCAATCTCCGCAGTAACGTTACGCCGCTCTCGTCGGAAAGAACCGAACGCATCCGTGATGTTGTAGGAAAACTCGAGACGCATGACAATCTCAAACGGTTGACTCTGCGTCATCGTGACGTTATGGAGCGTATACGCGGTAGTGACGCCCAGTTCCTGTGCGCCGATCGCGGTCAGTGCGTCAAGCGAATGATTCAGGAGCGTTGCGTTCGGGAGGCAATGGCGCTCAACACCACCAATCACTATGCGGTCTTGCAAAATGCAACGCGCGAGCGTTTCGTTGAGGCGAACGATGTATGACCCATTCTGATAAACGCTGTCGCTCATATTGGAGAGCGCGAGATAGCCGGCCGTCGCAAGCGACGCGCTCGCATGCTCCTCGAACGAAACGAGATACGAATCGAGCACCGCAACCCGCGTCTGCGCCACGGCAGCGTTCGCACTATCCGTTGTGAACCGATCGCTTACCCGGTCGGACGCAAGCAGATAGGCGACAAGGATGAGCGCAACAAGCGTGAAGACGACACCGCGACGATCATTCACTGCCACGTACGTACCTCTACCACGACGGGTTGGGCTGCTGCAGAGCTTGACGTACGCACGATCACGATGCGTTTCATAACGATGAGCGAGGCAGCGGCGTCTGCGCCTTCGATGCTCCGATTCGCGACGCTGGCGTTCGCCACACGCAAATCCACACCTATCTGTGGAGGAACGGCGCCCAGTGTGAGCGCTGCGAGCGTACGAGCATCCGCATTGCGGCCACTGACATTGAACGCTGCAAGCTGGTGCAAGAGCGAGACTTGGGTATCGTTAATGACCCCTTGAGATATCCAGATGCGTGTCGCGGGCGCATCGAATTCGCCGATCTGCGTACTATCGAGATAGAGGAGGAAATCATCGGCGGCAGCAAACGCTTGCGCACTTGGTGGAATGACCGCATGACGACCGTAGACGAGCAGGAGCGCGCTTACGATTAGGATGGTCGCGATACAGGCATCAATCACGAAGAAGTAGCTTCCTCGCCGCGCGTTTCTCCAGCCGCTCAACACCCACACCTCAGAACACTGCGACCGGCGACGGGACTACTTAAAGGATGCGGCCTTCGGCGGCATGCAGCAGAAGCTTAAAAAGAGCAGACGATTCACTCGACGGAACATGGCCAATCCGCAAGAAGAGATCGCTGAACTCGAGGCCCAGATCAAGAAAACGGTCTACAACAAGGCCACGCAGCACCATATCGGCATGGTCAAGGCGAAGATCGCGAAATTGCGCGAGAAGGCCGAAGCGCGTGCTGGTGGCGGCGGGCCGAAGGAAGGATTCCAAGTACGAAAGACAGGCGACGGCACTGTCATCCTCTTGGGTTTTCCATCGACAGGAAAGTCAACATTGCTCAACAGTCTCTGTGGGACGGAATCCGCAACCGCTTCATACGCGTTCACGACATTGACCGTTATTCCAGGAACGCTCGAGCACCGTCATGCGCGCATCCAGATCCTCGATGTTCCTGGCATCGTGCAGGGCGCCGCATCTGGCCGCGGACGCGGCAAAGAAGTGCTCGCGACAATACGCAGCGCGGATCTGTGCATGCTCGTTATCGATGCCCTACGCCCGAATGAACTCGACGTCGTGCGTCGTGAAGCGGCCGGTGTGGGCGTGCGATTGAACCAGCGCCGACCTGACGTGCGCATCAAGAAGACGAGCCGTGGCGGCGTGAAACTCGCGACGACCGTGACGCTCACGAAGATCGACCGCGACACCGTCGTCGACATCCTCAAGGAATTCCGTATCACGAACGCGGATGTCTTGATCCGCGAGGATATCGACGTGGATCAATTCATCGATTGCGTCGAGGACAATAAGAAATACATGCCTGCAGTCGTGGTGTGCAATAAAGCGGATCTCGTGACACAGGAGGAACGCGAATATATCGCTGAACGATACGCACCCGATATCTTCGTGAGCGCGATTACCGGGGACGGTATTGAGGGATTGAAAGACATCATCCACGACCGCCTCGACCTCATGAGCGTGTACATGAAGGAACCGGGGAAGGAAGCGGACATGGGCGTGCCGATGATCATGTTCCGCAACGGCACCATCCGTTCCGTGTGCGAGAAACTGCACAAGGATTTCGTCGCGAAATTCAAGTTCGCGCGCGTCTGGGGGACGTCCGCGAAGTTCGACGGGCAAA
>CAZIKW010000121.1:0-980 GCA_964540015.1 uncultured Methanosarcinales archaeon
ACAGGGTTTCAGGTGAACCTGATTGATAAGCCAGGGATTGAGGGGTAAGGAAACGCCTCCTGATGTGTTAGGAGGCTTTTTATGATTGACAAAGCACCCTGTTTTATGTAGAATCCTGCTTCGGAGGTAGGCGTATGGCAGAGTTGAATCGAGTGCATGTGTTCGCTGGTCGAGAGGCGCTATCCGATATGGCCGTTCGTTCCATCGAAGGATCGAAGGTAACCTTTGAGGATGGGAGTTCCTGCGACCTCGAGACGGGCAGCATTTCGCAACTCAGCTCAGGAACCATCATCGTCCGGCGACTTCGTCCTGAGCGGGCTGATGTCGCGATCTGCGTCTCGGACGCGGTCGTGCAGGGCAGTCTCATTATCAGTGCGGACCCGTCTGGCGTTTCCGCTACAGCCACGGGGCCAGTGGCCGTCTCGACGAAGCGTTCCACATCGCTGTCGAAGCCTAGGGAGGTTCCCTGGCACATTCGACTCTTACGTTGGATTCGGAGGCGGTGGTAATGCGAGTAGTTGTTGACGAGAACGCGTCGACTCGACCAGGGAGTTACGGCACATGCTGCCAAGGGGGCACGCTCTATGTTCCGCCACATCTCTTCGATGTGGTGAAGCGTGTCTCGCGCACCCCTGAAAGCGATCATCAGGCGTTCTGCGAAAACCTCGAAGCGGCGGCGGCATTCGTCATGATGAGTCTGCGCTGGAGCAGGGAGGACTATGATCGTGCTCAAGCGGAGCTACACGAACAGCTACGAGCGCACGGGCAACCGTTCCTTCCGGTCACCGTACCTGAAGTAGCGCTTGGAGCCTTGCCAACGAAGAAGGAATTCTGATCTCACCCGTGTGAGATTTTTTGTATGCGCGCAGAGTCCTTGATAGAGCGGGGAAGGGATATTCTTCGGCGCATACCCCTACCTAAGACCGGATGGTAAGGGTCAGCACGAAAAACGCACAATCAAAAAGCCGCCTGACGGAAGA
>CAZIKW010000121.1:1002-2727 GCA_964540015.1 uncultured Methanosarcinales archaeon
GGATCCATACCTCTACCGACGGCCAGGTCTTGAGCACCGATCCTTCCCAGCTAGGGTCGATGAACAGAAGCATCCCGTCGTTGAACATCCGTACTTGGCGGACGGTGCCAATGAGCCGTTCCCAGCGACCCAGGAAGCGAACGGGAACCGTGAGTACTGCACCACGTTGCAGCGAACTCTCGATCTGCGATCGCGTCGGAAGGCGACTGCGCTGGATACCGATGAAGATGCTCTGCGGGTTGAGTGGGCGGCCTTCGATCGTGGTTTTCCGATGTCCGAACATGACGCCTCCAGAGGGTAGTGGTTTTCCCAGTGCTCTAAATAGCCGACGGAAATTTGTACCATGATCAGAGGGTATTTGTCAATGTTCTGGAGGGTTTCACAAAGGGAACGGATCAGAGAAGAGTCTTTTTACGAGAGCTTAACAAATATTCTACGACACATAGTAAGCGCTTCCAGGGAAGGGGTAGGCGATTACCGAGGTTTTTCTACGAATCCTATTTGGAAAGACCTTCTAGAGTCAGAGCTACGGATGTCTAGTCCGATCCTAGCTGTAAGAAGTTCTCATCAGTGAGCTCGATACTGTTAGCCCGAAGCCACATACCTCAGAGAGAAGAGAAGTCTATAACGCAAAAAATCTCGATCCATGCTATGGTAGGAAATTCGCTCTAATGCGTCGCACAATAAACCTTATACGACACATGAGGCCAAAATAGAGGCGCAAGCCTCTATAACTCCATACCTTAGAATAAGGACCCCTCTCTTTTGATTTTATGAGAACCTCACTTCGTTCGGTTCTCGGTTTTGTCCGTAAGACCTACTATGCATGAAACACAAATGATCGTTTCATGCGCGACCACATCTCCGCATATTGTCTAAGGCTTCTCTTTGGTGACACGTTTATTTCGTCTATTTCAAAACCCAAGGTGTTAGGATACCTTGAGTTGTCGACTTCCCTAGTGCTCGCATAAAGACCGTTTTACCCGAGGCTTTAAAATCGTCTATTTCAAATAGAGACGTCCTGGGATACGTAGATCAATGGATTCGCGTGGGGCTTCGATGCCCTTGCGCTTCAGTTTACGTGCTGCCGTGTACGAGGCCAAGGCGTTTATTTGCGATTCTAGCGATGTCGAGGTATCCAAGTACACAGCGATCCCATGTTCGTCGTAGAGCGTTAAGGACGCGAGCAAGGCATCAGTTGCTGTAAGATAACGAAATGGCAGATGGTGTTTATCAAGTAACGAGCCAAGCGCGATCCAGCTGCGCACGTCTTTCGTAGCGATTCCAAGCTTGTAGCCAATGGCTAACGGTTCTTGAATGAAGGGCAATTCAACAACCATCGGCAGCGTTGCAGATCGACGGCCGGTCATGCGCTGCGCGATTTGAAGGCGTTCCTCATTGGTGAGTTCGCGACGAACAACCCCGTTGGCGTCGACTTCTACGTACTGCTCAGCTGTACGCACGACCAAGCCAACGCGCTGTCCTTTGATGATGAGTCGCAAAATATTTGAACCCGCGTTCCGTTCTACCTGGACATCCTCTGCGAACCAGCGCGTTCGTAATCCTTCTTCGAGATTTGCCTCATCAATAAACCAACGATGACGCGGTGACCACGGGCGCCAACTCGCTCGTGTATCAAGAATCTGAAAAACCGCGGTCTTTGCTTCGATGGGTTGAATGTGTTCCCCACCCTCGATCTCGACTCCGCGGACCACTAAGACATCG
>CAZIKW010000122.1:0-2716 GCA_964540015.1 uncultured Methanosarcinales archaeon
CCTTCGCGCAAAATCGTTACGAGAGGATCGGTCGCGAGCGTCTTGCCTTGATTCGGTAGGAACTCGTGCGCTTCGTCGATGACGAGCCACACCAGCGGCAACTGCTGCGCGAGATCGTCGTTTTCTGAGAGGAATTCCACATCGCGTTTCAATTGGCGGAACTCTTCGTCCTTGCGCGCGGCCATGCGTTCGGTGAATAGTTTCTGGCTCACGATGCCCGTCACGAGCGCTTTGATCGCCCAGCCGTGCTCTGCACTTGAATACGCAGAGAGGTCGAGCACCGTGATCTTCCCCGGCTGCGCGAGTTCTGCGAGCGGCGTGCCGTCCTGGTCGAACACGCCCCATCCTTGCGCGTTGCGATAGCGGTTCGTCACGTCGTCCTTCACTGTCTTGTCGGCGTCACTGCGTATAACGGCCGCGAGGATATCGTCGATGCCGTACGGCCGTTCTGCTTCCTTCAGATCGTGGATCGTGCGCTCGACGAGTACGGATGCGGCGCTGTTCTCTGGTATGCCGAACGTCGTCACCCAATCACTCCCTGTCAATTCATCAGGTCGAATGGAGAACGGCGCGTCGGTCGGAATCCCTTCCTCTTTCGCTTTCTCGTAATGCCCGGTCGGCGTGTAGATCATGATATCGCAGGCTTTGGGCGCGAGGTTCCACTTCTCGAGGAGATCCTTCTCTTTCCTATTGGGGTATTTCATCGTCCAATAGATGCCCATCGTATCGAGCATGACGATGCTGAGGTTCTGCCGTACGTTGAGCGGAAGCTCTGCCATGCCTTCGGCGATAACGCCCATAGTATACGACTTTCCCCCACCTCTCTTGCCGCACACGAACACCACATGACTTCTCATCATATCCATGTAGACGCTGTTCGATAGCGCGACCGTCTGGCCCATCGTGACGTAATGCTTGCCTAAGAAGATCGTGCCATCCGCGCCGAGCTTCTCCTTGTCCGACTTGGACCTGCCGATGATGATGTCGTACGTCACCTTTCTCCCACGCTCTTTCTCCCCTGTTTCGTCGTCGTTGATTTATAAAACTCCCGTCGTCGTACCTTCTGAGAGTATCTCCATAATACCCACTTCGCAGTGGAGATTGGAAGAAACCCTCTTAAAGCGCGCCGCGCTCCCCTCCGACATGAACTTCCGACGCACGCTTCGTAACACCCTTCTCGCAGGAGCTCTCGCGTTTGGGATCGGTTCGGCCGCGAACGCGGATGCGCCGGCACCGAACATCAATAGATTGCCTGTGAATGCAGTCTCCCTCGTGCCTCGCACCGTGACGCGTCACGTGGTGGATGAGTGGGAGAATCTCTCCCTCTACGTCACGAAGCTCGGCGGCAGCTCCGGGTCGCTCGTCGCTGTGGAAACGAACGATCCAGCGGTCACCATCGGCAAACCGTACCGTGTCCCGATGGGGAAGAAGGATCTTATCGAGATCGACCGTGAGACAAACGACCCGCGGTATCAAAACGACATCAGCCGCTCACTCACCGCGCCCGAACTCATCGGTATCGGTTCCGATTGTCAGATCTGGAGCGAGGAGCGGCCGTCGGATTTCAACTACTGGACCGCTGCCCGCTGCTGGGATCCGCTACAGCACTATGAACGCCAATGCGCAAGCGTCGCGTTCCCTATATCCGTCTATCGCGTCGAGGATTCGACACCTCCTGTTGTGCGCAATCAAGAATCGCGCGTGCAATTGGATGAGTACGGTTTGCCGTTTGAAGTGCACGTCATCACTGCGGACCTGCCGCAATGCTCCGACGGCAAGGACAACGATAAGGATGGCCTCATCGACTACCCGCTCGATCCGGGCTGCAGGTCGGAAGAAGATAAGAACGAACGGAAGGGATTCCTCGATCTGTTCAGGAGAACGCGCGGCCGCGATGTTCCTCGAACGCCGGCGCACGCGGATATCGAGCCGTTGCCCGTCCATCGCGAGCTCACTGCGCTTATCGGCGGCGGTGTGGATCAGTACACCGCGTCTGATTCCCTTGGTACGATGTACCCCTCGATGGATTTCGATACGAAGGGTGGCGCGGCGCGCTTTCGTTCGCTTGGCGAGAAGACGAAGTTCGATGTGCAGGGTGCGATTACAGTTGGCGACGATCAGGCCGGCCACTCTCTGCGTGCGCTCAACGCCGAGCTCCACGCTGACTACAAATTCTCTCGCTCGAACGTCTCGCTCGGCATCAGCGCAGCAATCGGCGTCAAAGATGTCCGCACGTACACGGACTTTTGGGGCGAGGACTCACGCCAGGGGAACGGCTATGGCTTCCTCGGTTTGAACCTGACCGCAACTGCCGACGGCGGTTTCGCGTCACAGAACTTCGCGGTCTTGCGTGGAGGTATCGTTGCACAACCCATCATCGACAAGAAACTGTCTTTTGGCAACAGCGCGTATGAATCCACGACCGACATGGAACTTGCGTTCCCGGAGTTCTCGCTCGATGCGCGTAAAATGCTGGGTGAGAAGTTCTATGCTGACGTGCAGATCCGCGGTTCGCCGAAAATAGAAACGATCTACACAAGTCCGAATACAAATCGTGAGTTGACAAAGACGAGCAACTACCTGAACCTCACGCTTGGCTTAGGCTACCAGGGCCAGAACCTCGGCGCGTACCTCCAGGGCAAGTGGGCGCACAACGCCGAAGTCTGGGACAACATCGGCACGCTCGCACATCCGAACGTGCTCGAGACGAACCACG
>CAZIKW010000123.1:0-2707 GCA_964540015.1 uncultured Methanosarcinales archaeon
GATCAAGAGCAACATGGACATATACTGTCGAAAGCTCGTATTGAAGGCGACGCTCGAAGCAGAACGGCAAGAAGTAGAGGGAAAAAGCCACATCGAGAAAGAGCGTGCTGGTTTGCTTGAACAGCAGGTTGCGAACGATCGATTCAAAGCCGTTGAGGAAGCGAAAACCGTCGCCGAAGCGGCGCGTATCGTAGCTACTAGCAAGGCGGAATCGGTGAGGATCGAGGCGAGCGCACAAAGAATTGCTGAGCAAGAACGTCTCGGAGCGGTCATCGGAGAGCTCCAGCAGCCAGGAGGCAAGGAGTATATCGAGCTGCAGCGCGCGCAGGCGTTCACGAACAGTGAGAAGCTGGTTATCTTGCCTAGTGACGCGAAAATAGTACTTCCGTATGTCAAAGATACGGAGTGAGCTACTAGTTTTTCTCCTTCTTTTCTATCATTTCTTCATCGATACAATGCCGTTTCGGTGGCGTGAATTGGAAAAAGAAGATCTCTCTCGTATCGGGGTAGAAATTGAGGCTGTGCGTGGCATGGATGGCATCGCTTTTTGTCCAATGGAGTTGTATGTCCAGGTATTCCCGCATGGTCTGAAGATCATCGACGTCTGAGAATGTGTCCATCACATCGTATTCCTCTCCGGAGATGACGATGATATCCTCACGCTGCAGCTTGCTCAGGTCCATGACGGGGGGATGTGCAAATCGCTTTATGTAGGTACTGGTGTACGGCACCGACGGATTTTAAAACCGTACCGTTGCATCTTGCTATCGTGCTCCCCGACATATCCCCGGCTGTCGCGAAAAAGAACGCGCGCTGGTACGCGAAGAACTACTACGCGGTCGAGGATGATATCCTTGCGATCTTCGAGAAGTTTGATACGTCGCTCTTAGACGAGTTCCTCAAACCGAAGATGCGTGTCTTGGACGCAATGATGGGCCGAGGACGCCATGCGATCCGCTATGCAGTTCACGGCTGCATCGTCACAGGCAATGATCTCAACCCGCATATGGTCACGTACGCGAGGAAGGCGGCGAAGACATTACGACTAACGTCTAAGCAATTGAAGCTCCAGACGGGCGATGCGACGGATTTGAAGAATATCAAGACCGGCTCTTTTGATGTCGCAATCGCGATGTTCAGCGCTGTCGGAACGATCCCGGGCTCGCAAAAACGCCAAGCGGCGATGAATGAGATGGCGAGAGCGGTGAAAAAGAACGGCCTCGTCATCGTACACGCACACAACATTCTCGACGGTCTTTTCAAAAGAGACTTCGCCGCATGGAGTTGGCGTAACCTGATCCGCGCCGACAAGGGACTTGAGAAAGGCGATATCGTCACCGATTACAACGGAATGAAGAAGATGTTCAATCATTTCTACACGCCGGCGCAATTCAGGAAATCCTATCGAGAAGCAGGATTAATCGTCGTCGAAGAACGCTACTACGACTACGGCACCAAGGAAGAAGTGAAAGGGCCGTTCAAACGCTTACGCGCGGATGGGTTCATCTTCATTGGAAAGAAGAAATAGAGGAAACCGCAACGCTGTTCATCCCTGACGGTGGTGCGGCCTTCGCCTGCGTTCACCGGCATACCCCCGTTCTCGACGGTGAGCATATCCGGGTGCACTGAACGCTCCGATGGCGTTCTCGTACTCCGCATCAGGAATTGGCGGCGGAGTCCCGCCCGCGCACGCGGGTTGGGGCATCACGATACGGCGACCAGTCTCTACGCCGATGGCATTCGCGATGCTGTAGCGCATCACACGATCGCGGAATCGTTCGATATGGCCTTGGTCGATATTGTCATCGCGTAACCACGTCGCTTGCCACCCGGCGAATTCCAATGCGACGCCCGTGTCCGCGCCGAAATCGCCGACATACAGGCTCTTGTACACCTCGACTGCGCGGTTGTGTTCCCACAGCCTCTCGATCGCGCTTTGCACGGTGTCCCCGGATCGCATGCGCGCGTCGCTGTTTGGATCCCGTCGTGACCATGCATCGATGCGCCACGTCATCCAGATATCTTTATTCGGTAATCCTACATCTCGCGGGAAAGATAGCCATTCTTGTGGCACGACCGGGTACATCTGCGTATCGCGCGGTTGCAGGAACTCGAGCTCTTCTTGGGCACGCATCCTATCCGCTGGATCGGAGAGGTTGTATGGTCCGAGGATGATATATTCCGTTCTTGTCGGGTACCGTTCTTGTCGCACAGCGGACGTGTCGCAGTGATAATAATCGGTGCGGCCTTGCGCGTCGCGGATCCTATTCGTCTCGTGATGCACATCGTTCCATTCTCCGAGATTGCGCCGTGTCGGCGCCAACGTATCGAAATACCGATAGACAGAATCCGCTTGCGGCGCTCCCCAGCTCATGACCTCATACTCGATGCCGACATGATCGTTATCGATGACCAGATGCTCCACCGGCCCTCCGCTTTGGCTCTTGATCCTATACCATGAACGATCGTCGATAAGGACATCCTTGATGTAGCCTCCAGGTCTCCATCCGGGAGCGTAGTCGAAAGCCCACGTCTCATCATACCCGCTGGGTGTCGCCCATTTCATCTTCATCGCGATATGTTGCTGGTCGTTGATGTGCTGTCGCGGTTTCATGAACGGCAGCATATACAACGATTCTGAAGGCGGGAGTTGTAGTTGCGGATCGCCGGGACCGGGCTGTTGAGGAATGCCTTCTGGTTGCCCTTG
>CAZIKW010000124.1:0-2603 GCA_964540015.1 uncultured Methanosarcinales archaeon
GCGCAGCCAACCCCATCACCGTATCAGCTAACAACGCAGGCGGCACCGCCACGTACCCGGTATCCTCATCCACGCTAGCAGAAAAAGCAATATCTTGATTCGAGCTATTCAAAATAGCAATAACCCCATCCAACCGCGCACGTAACCCTAACATCGTACGAGACCACAACTCCACCTTATCAGGCTATGCGTCGTTCACTCCTTCGCGTGCGCGAGGAAGTGCAGCGTGCGATAGAATCCGACCTCGCGCAGCATCGCCTTCGTGGCGGGATCCAGCGCGCGGCCGATAGCATCATCGATACCGTCAAGCGTCGCAGGGCTAATAGCATCATCCTTGCCGTGCGCGAGCTTCAGCATCTCCATCGCGGTCTTGCGCACGTACGTCGCGGACAGCGAGCGGTCCGTCCCACCGATCGCGCTGCGCTCGACGGGGATGATCTCGCAGCGCGTCTCGCCAAAGAGCTGCTTCGTCCAGTCGTTGCCGGCGATTGCCGCGTCAAACGAGGGGCACATCCCTAAGACCTTCGTCGCGAAGCACGCGTTCGCGGCGATATCCTTGATCGGGACGGTATAGAACGCGCTGCCGGGCACGCCGTTGGAGAGCAGCGCGTGGCGGATGACTTCGATGCGTTTGCCGACGGTGAGCGGATCGGATTCGCTATAGCTCTGCTGCGCGGAGCCAACGGCGATGACGGCCTGCGGCCGATGCAGCAATCCCTGGCGCACAGCGCCGATATGGCCGGTCTTATCGGCGTAATCCCCCGTGAACGGCTGCAGGCCGCCTAAAAACAAGATACGCGAGCCAGGCGTGGGCCGTTGCGTGTCGATATTGCGGCGGTTATAGATAGCGTCGACGCGTGCGTCGATACCTGTGCGCGTCATGCCTTCTACCGCCGCCTCAGGGATGACCATGCGCACGTCAAGCGCGTGAGACGCGATCAACGAGAAATAGTCCAGGACGGGTTTCTGCTCCTCGATGCGTTCGATCGAGAACCCGTGCTGGCGTTGGAACGTCGCGAACATCGCTGCGTTCTTGTAATTGCGCGTGTAGAGCGTGTCCCATCGCGGCGTCGTCATCATGATATCGGCGACCCACTGCGTCGCGTCCGGGGCGTCCTCGATCGGCAGGATCACGTAGCGGTTCGAATCGATCCCTTCGGCCTGCAGCGCGGCGTCTGTCAGCTCGATACGCTCGCCCGCGGTCATCACATAGCCAGGCTCGTGCGATTTCTCGGCGGAACCGATGCCGATGACTGCCTCATCGTGGCGATCGAGCACTTGGCGCACGAGCGCGACATCCTGCTTCGTGACGGGCTGGAACTTCTCGATCACGAACCCTCGCGACGGATGTACTCCGGGCAGGTAAACCATACTTTCGGGAGCCCGCAGAGACTTAAAAAGACGCGCGCCGGGAGTGGGACGAAAGCCAGCAAATCAAAAAAATAATTAACCACGCGATAGTGGCAATATTTAAAAGAGAGCAGGTATCCCCCCACCTATGCTGACTCCGGATTCGATCGAGTACCGAAAAGCGCAGGCAGGAATGTTCCTCACCAGCACCCTTCTCGTCGGTGCTTTGGCTATCGCGGAATATTGCTCACCGCGTGCGCAATACGAGCGAAGAGTGGCGAAGGAAACTTTGAGAGTAGAGGACTCGTTGAACCTCGAGCTGAACTCTAAGCGCCTGTGGTATGCGTCTCAGGTAGGTGCACCGTGGGAGTAATACATAGTATCGATACTATCGTCAATTTCGTTCCTCAATTGCCTGAGCGTGCTATCAGCAAACTCGGCGACGGCAAAGGTCCTGGAGCGATCGTGCTTCTTCCACTCATCCCGCTCGGCTATTTTGCCGGTTGCGTTGGACAAGGCCTTGCTATCGGCTACGGCGTCGCGCAAGCGGGCGGCACTCCCTCGCAAGCAATCTGGAGTGGTTTCGCCGGCGCTGTCGTTCCTCCGTTTGCGCGTACGCTTGGCGTGTACGTAAAGATGTTTGAGTGATTGGTGGAGTGTACCTGGCGTTTGAGTGTAGTGTGCAACTCAGTCTTTGACTCTTGGTCGTGAAAGCGGCAGTGTGAATCTACCCTGCCGTATATCCCAACACTTGCTGCGTCGTGGTCGCTTGCCGCGTCGTCTTATCATCGCGTACGCGCAAGAACTTCGGCTGGCGCATGGTGTGGCCTGGGCCTTCGTGTAAGCCGCAGCTATGCCAGGAATCCTTGCCGGTGCTGACGTTGAGGCAGCTCGTTTCGACGACGAAAGAGTTCTTCAACGGATTCTTCACGTACAAAAACGGCACCTTGCGCATCATTTCCCCGCCGCGCTCGACCATTGTTGGAGCGTACTCGACTGATGGATCGTGCTTCGCCGTTCCCTTGTCGTTTTGCCAATAGTACGGTTTCTTCTTCGACCAAGTGTGTGCGAGAGCGCCATCCAAGCGATCGTAGATCTGACCTGCCAGATCTCTGCTTGGAATCGTGATCTTGCCGAACGTCTCGATCTTTCCTGTCGCTTCATTAATCACGCCGCCAAGTAAGTTCGCGCACGGCCACTGCTCCTGCAACCGCTCAGGCGTTTGATACAGTCCAATGACGAGCAAATCGAAC
>CAZIKW010000125.1:0-2560 GCA_964540015.1 uncultured Methanosarcinales archaeon
TTCGAGATACAGACGACGAACCTCGCGTACCAGATACTGCCGAAGAAATTCACGCTCACGCAGCTGCAACAACTCTACGAGTCGGTGCTGGGCAAGAGCCTGGATAAGCGCAATTTCCGACGGCGTATCCTCGAGATGGACGTCCTTAAGGAGACGAGCGAGACATTCATGGAGGGCGCGCACCGCCCGGCCAAGCTCTACGTCTTCCGCGAGCAGAAGTACGCGCCGCTAAAGGAGCGGTTGCAAGTGTTTGTGTAGTGGGGTTAGTCCGTTCTTATAGTTAGTTCTGCACGGATTGCTGCATTGGCGCGAATCCGAGGGCGAGCCTGCGAGGCCAAGAGGCCGAAGCAACTTGCGATGCCCGAGACTATTCTTCTGTGTGTCCGTCGCAGCAATCGATTCATAAAACTTTAGCAACTATATAGAAAATATATATTCAACACCGAAATGTATAAATAGTAATGGTGTTATAACTACACTAAGTTGATGCGAATCAACTATAACTCCAATTTAATAAGTGTCAAACAAACAACAACTAATGACGCAACAACCATTGAGGGAACACCATGGCCATAACACCGGACCAAGCACGAAAACAGGCAGTCACGGACAAGGACATCAAGAACCTCGAGAAGATCATCGATAAGATGCTCGTCGAGGACATCCGACGCGGCCGCGACCCTCCCGGCGTCTGGAAGGAGAAACTCCCCAACAACTCGTATCTGGTCGACCAGACGCTGGATAGGTACCGCGCCGCCGGCTGGAACATCAAGTATCTACCGCCGGACAGCGATAGCGGCGGACTCTACAGTTTCACACCGCAATCCGGACAACCGTATGGAAGGTGATCGACCATGGCAATAACCCCAAATGAAGCACGAAAGCGCGCAGCCCCAGACCCCGCGATGATGAGACGTCTCGAAGACCGCGTGGACCAGATACTCGTTGACAAATTACGGAATGGCTACAGCGATAACGTCTACATCGAGACGAGTGCATTCCCTGACGCCGCATCACGAGACGCCATCATCAACCGCTATGCGCTCGCAGGATGGTCGGTCTCCCGTCACGGCGATCAACGCGAAGGCGACTACCTCGTGTTCACAGCGAGACAATCCGACCAACGCGACAATGTATCGTGCAATTACTGGGATGGACGGTGAGTACCATGGCGATAACCCCCAAACAAGCGCGCGAAAAAGGCACTCCTGACCCGGAGGTCATCAAGAATCTCGAATCGCGTATCGATGACGCGATCATCAAAGCCAGGAAACAAGGCGAGACGACGAGATTCTTCACGCCCGCGCTCTACAACAGCACGCTTCGCGAGACCATCATCGAACGTTACACGAAAGCTGGCTGGAAAGTCACCTACATCAATGGAGAGAACTACGATGCACTAGATTTCACCGAAAAGAAACCCTATCGTGGATCAAGCAGGAGATGATATCATGCAACGCACACAAACAACCGAACTCAGCGACAAGGTACAAGTCGGCGACATCATCAGGCCGTTCCAAGGCAAAGACGAGCAAGGACGCCCATACACACCATCAGGTTTCGGAGAACTGACGAAATCACGAGATACGAGCGTCGCATACATCGTCGAGGAAGCGCGCATGGCAGGCGGCGGCTACGGCCACGGACCGCACGATTACTACCCTGATGGTTGGCAGGTGACTGCACGACGCCTTGCATTGGATTGCACGTACAATCCGCGCGCAAAGACCATCCGATTCTACCAGAGCGGCTGCTTCATCGACACTATCAAGCAAGTCCCCGTCATCGGCAAGATGCGCAAGACCTTCCTGCCGGAGGAGAAGCGATGAGCTCTCCACACGCGAAGACGATGCTCACCGACCTCTATCAGATAACGATGGGGGCGGCCTACTTCGACAACGCGAAGAACGACATCGCGACGTTCGAGCTCTTCATCCGCAAGCTCCCCGAAAAGTGGGGTTACTTCGTCGCCGCGGGCATCGAAGACGCCATCGACTACGCGACGAACATCAAGTTCGAAGATAGCGACATCCAATACTTGCGTGACCAGCATCTCTTCAGCGAGCAATACCTTAGTCATCTCAAGGAGTTCACGTTCAACGGCGACATCTACGTCGTCAAAGAAGGAAATCCTGTATTTCCGAACGAACCAATATTGCGCGTCACAGGGCCGCGCGACCAAGCGCAGTTCATCGAATCGGCGCTCCTCAACATCATCAACTCCCAGACGCTCATCGCGTCAAAAGCGAGCAGAGTAGTCAACGCCGCGGCTCCAGCAAAGGTCGTCGACTTCGGTCTGCGTCGCGCGCAAGGAGAGGACGCCGCCATGACAGGCGCTCGCGCTGCGTACATCGGTGGTTGCGCTGCGACAAGCAACGTCAAGGCCGGCAAGGAGTACGGCATCCCGGTCAGCGGCACACACGCGCACAGCTTCGTCATGAGCTTCGACACGGAACTCGACGCGTTCCGGGCGTACACGAAGACGTTCCCCGATAACGCCACGCTCCTCATCGACACGTACGACACGGAGAATGGCGCGAAGAACGCGGTCGTCGTGGCA
>CAZIKW010000126.1:0-2453 GCA_964540015.1 uncultured Methanosarcinales archaeon
GTAAGCGCTAGCGGAAGGAGCCACGACGGCAAACAGCGACGCGAGGAGGACTCGATGAACAGCTTGCCGTTCGATTGGAAGAACAGAACGCCTTGTTTCTGCCCATCCTGGACCAGAACCGTTCCGCGGTGCGCCCGCGCCCACGCGAGTAGCTCCACGTTAGGATTGCAGGCGACCGTGTAGCGCGTCCGTTCGAACATCGGGACATCGCTCATCGTGTCGCCAATCGAGAGGCAATTACCGGGTGCGAGCGCCAAGCGCTCCATCACCTCTTGAACAACCTCCCCCTTCGCGTGAACCGATCGCTCGTTGAAGCGTCCGGTATAACAACCGTCCTGGATCTCAGGAACGGTCGCATGGAGAAGGTCGATCCCATTCGAGGCACAGAAGACGCGCGCGAACGGCTCGGGGCTCCCCGTGACCGCCACCACGAGCGTACGCATATGCGGTGACATGCCCCGAATCGTAGCCATGAGCGTTCGCGGAAAGAGGTACGTGGCCCCGCTGGCACGCGCCACTCCCTCAGCGATGTGGTCGACCTCTTTGGCTCGGAGACCTGCGAACATCGGAGCAATGGCCTCCACGAGCGCAGCGGCCACAGGACGATAGTCGTACGTCCGGTACTCCATGTAGCGCTGCTCCGCCTTCAGGACGGGACGCAGATAGCGCTCCCGCATCGGCCAACGCTTACTCATAGCCTTCATGAGCGTGAGCGTAGACTGCTGATGGAGCATCGTTCCATCAAGATCGATGAAGATGGCCGTACGATGTTCTGGACTACGGGCAGAGAACGCGTCGAAATCGACGCCGGAAAGGTTCAACACAGCGGACCTCCATCACAAAACCTGTCGCAGTGTGTGCGGAATATACTCAACCTGAAATGATTGGTCAACGGATAGAAAGGAGAGCAAACATTCCCGCGCCCCCCATCATCACCGCAAAGGCAAGCAAACCAAACGCCCACTTCATCTCATGCAAAACTTCATCCTCTCCACCCACATGCGCATTATCGACAAGCATCCCTAAGAAAATCGTCGTCGCGGAGGCCGCGGAAACAAGACACCACAGACAATATACACCAATGCTCCACGCCTGAACGCCGGTCAGAAACACGGAATCCGCAAATCCAAAAATCGACGCCGCAAACAAAAGTTGATGCATACGGCGCGGATGTACAGACGGAGCGAAGGCTCGTAACAACATCCCCACAAGAATCGCCCCATAGAACAACACACCAAACAGCGGGAGCGGAATCCCAAGTGGATACGCGTAGGGGGAAGAGCGCACGATATCGCAACCGTGGACAAGTCCACAGGTGATGGTGCCCCGCGTCACATACTTAATGAGAAGATAGCTTGAGGCAAAAAAGCCAAGACATGCGGCAAGAAGGATGAGGCGTCGCGCCCACGCCACACGGCGGTTCGGTTGTACCTGATCGATAACGGTCATAGCGATTTCATACCACGGCACGTGGTTGGTGACCAGAGTCCGCGCTCCCCCACGCGCGCTTCAGCTTCCAAGGTTCGTAACTGTTGTTTACGTGCAGGCGTGAGTGGGAATGAGAGATACGCATACGCAAACCCATCGCGCACCTCCTCCGCATTCACGTCCGTCCCGTCTTCGAGATACACATTACGCAACAGTCTCCCGTATTTATCGCGCTCGTCAGCACGCGGATCAGCTTCTAACCGCACTCGTTTTCCTTCCAGGATCTGCTTCGCGTGCGCCGAGGCTTCTTTCCCGAAACACTCAACAGACCTGCGCGGATCCACCGACTCGGGCGTATTGATACCCAACATACGTATCTTCCAGTCTCCGTCACCATCCAACCGCGCCTCAAACGTATCACCGTCTACAACACGCACAACGGTGGCGTTCGTTTGTACGGTCGAGGAAGCGACGCTGTTCTGCGGATGCGGACGAGAGGATGTCGCAACCGGGATCGACACCGATGCAGGCGTAGGTGGCAGATACAGTGCGACATCATGGCCACTCCGAATAAGCAGGACAGCGCCCACAAAGCCAAACGTCAGAACTGCAATAAAGAAAGTAAAACGCTGAGACATAGCCAAGGATACGTATGATGGTATCGAAGTCCCCGTCCCAGTCGTCTCCAGCTCCTACGCCTCATGAGCGTGCGGCTTTGTTTGCGGCTGAAATTGGAGAGGTACCGGAATGCGATCTTCATGGTATGCGCGCCGATGAAGCACGGCACGCCGTCGACACATTCCTCCATCACGCCTTCATGCAGCACGCGAGTGCCGTCCGCATCATCCACGGACGCGGTGCTGATATTCTTCGCCGAACCGTACACGAGCTCTTAGCTCATCATCCTCTCATTGCAACGTTTCAAGACGCGGAAGCACCACCCTTTGCCGGTGCCGTCACCGCCGCCCTCCTTCTATGATTCGCATATCCCCTTCCGCCGTCGCCCTGCTATTCCTCATCCTCCG
>CAZIKW010000127.1:0-2447 GCA_964540015.1 uncultured Methanosarcinales archaeon
GGGAAGAACGACGCGATCGCCGCGGCGGGGCCATAGCCGAACGGCTCGGCGTTCAGGAGCAGGCGGAGTTCAGATTTCTTCATAGCGCATCTGTCCGTAGAGGAGTTGCCCGAGTACGGTGAGGTGCTCCGGTTTGCGGACGCTTTGTAGTACGGCCGGGTTCTTGTAGCGCGGTGGCTTGCTCGCGTGCATGAGCGCTTCACGCACATTGCTGCCGATGCCGCTCGCGAACGCGTCATGGCGTGCTTCTCGTGCTGTCGCGTCTTGTTCGTTCGCCGGCCCTGCCGCTTGATACATGACGAACCTGATGTCTTTGGAGATATTCGGTGAGTTCGCGTGCGATGTGCGGCTATCCCAACTTACGATGTCGCCTGCGCGTAGCGGGAACGGCTGCGCCCGCTCGCGTAACGTGGCTGCGATGGGCGCTTTCTCGTCGAGCTCGACATGCTCGCCCTTGTTCTTCGCCATGTCAGCGTACGCGGTGAAGTGCGCGCGCGACCCCGGCACGCCGACGTATGTCCCGCGCTCGAGGGGGCAGTCAGCGAGCGCGAGCACGCCTTGCACGGTCTTGAAATCAGGATGCACGTGCGGGTTCTGATCGACATGTAATGGTAAGCCGTACGATTCTGTGTGCTCGGGTAGTTTGACGCCGAGGCGGTCAAAGCTCGCCCAGAGGTCCGCGCGCCCCCAGATCAGGACGTAGTGGAGATAGAGGCGTATCGCTTGGCGAATCTGCGCGATACTGTCATCATGATAGAGCTCGAAGAAGCCCCGGGAGATGAATGGCGTGCCGTCCGCATCCACAGGGATATTCCCGTAGGTCTTCGGGTCGCGGATATCGCATGCGTTGTCGCTGAGCGCGAGCACGACGTCGCGCATACGTGCGATTGTTTGCGCGCACAGGTCGGTAGAGATGACGTGCTTACCGACGACGATGCCGAAATTCGACCAGGTCTCGACGAACGCGCGTTCATCGGTCACCGGATCGAAGGAAACCGCGTATCCGTCCTTATCGATCGGGTATTTTGCGAGCGACCCTCCTTGCGCGCGATAGCGATCGTAGCGTTCGCGGACCGCGGGCTGCGCGCAGTTCTCTTTGAGTGCGCGTACGAGGGTCTTGAGGTCTTGCTCCGTTGGGTGTGTTTTTTGCGCGATATGGCGTACGCGCTCATCGATGATGCGTGCCTCTTCCAGCACGCCGAGGCGCTCGAACCAGTAGCGCCACACGGATTCGAGGGGTAGGTCCTTGATCTCCTCGGCGCTATACCAACCGATCGACGTCGTCTCCTCCTCATTGCGCTCTGGCTCGCCTTCGACGTCGCACGCGTAGAGCGTCCAGCGGTGCGTCGTGATGCCGCGGCTGCAGATATTCCAGGGTAGTTCCTCTTCGAACAGGACTTTTGCGTGGCGCACGATAAGACCGCTCTCCTCGCGTATCTCGCGCACGAGCGCGGTATACGGTTCTTCTCCCTCGTCGACGTGCCCGGCGAGCCCTGCGATGCCGATGGGTAGCTGCGCTCGACCGATCAGGAGGTACTTGCCGTCACGTTCGATGACGGCGCCGACGGAATGGTGCAAGGGCGTGCCGATGCTTGAGGTGGTCATCTTGGGTGCGGGCATATCTGGAAGGGTGTGGAACCCGGTATTTAATGTTAACGTATTTTGAACGTTATCTTTACGTATGAAATACGTGAATTTAAATAGGTGTAGAACTCCCCCTTGCTGATGGAATCTCCCTATGAGACTGCGCGCGTCGCGTTCGATGCTGTCGTCTTCTCGATAATCGACGGTCAGCTCTGGGTCCGTCTCGAGGCGCGCGACAAGGCTCCGCAGCGAGGGATGCTCGAATTGCTTGGCGGTCTCTTACGTAAGGGTGAGAGCGCCGAAGAGACGCTCGCGCGTAAGATGCGCGGGATCCTCGCGGCGGAGGATATCGCATTTCAGCAGTTTCGCACTTTTACCGCTCCTGGTCGTGATCCGCGCGCGCGCACGGTATCGATAGGGTATGTGGCGCTCGTGAAACCGCCCGCGGACCGCGCGGGATGGTATGAGGTGAAAGGGGTGGCGTCGCTCGCGTTTGACCATCTCGATATCTTGCGGAATGCACATGAGTACCTCAAGACGCATCTCGATGTACAGACGGTCAGGCATGCGCTTCCCGCCCGCTTCCCGCTCAATCGATTGCAAGAGACGTACGAGGCGATCGAGGGGAAGAAGTACGACAATCGCAATTTCCGCAAGCGCATGTTGCAAAGTGGAGAGGTGGTGGAGCTCTCAGCCGTCGAGAAAGATGTGTCGCACCGGCCGGCGAGATTATATCGTATTAAGGTGCGTTGACTTCTGTGAAGAGAGCTATGTTCTGAATTTGTAGAACGTCGCCATGCCCGTGTACTCCCGCTTGTCGAGGGAATACCATTTTTCCACCGTTACGTAATCCGCGCCCAACA
>CAZIKW010000128.1:0-2354 GCA_964540015.1 uncultured Methanosarcinales archaeon
GAGCTCAATGTGCTTGATGTGGCGTGGGTCGATGGTGTTGGGCTGGACGTTGCCGCGCGACAAGTCCTCGACCAACTCCGTGAGGCCGTCGCCAAGGATGGCGCAGAGCGTGGGGCGCAGGCTCTTGTACTGCGACCACTGCCACTGGTTCATGAGCATGGAGTACGCGGCAACCATCGCGTCATCAGCGGCTTGCTTGCCGGTGTCCGGGTCGAGCGGGATGGCGCCCCGACTCCCGTCAGGCAGCGGCTGGCCATCCGTGCTCAAGGGCCCTGGATAGACGAACTGGGTGTAGACGTTGACGACGGCGGACGCCTGTCGCCAGAGTTGCATCGTGTTCTTGTAGAGGGCCGGGTCGCGCACGGACGCTGAGCGCATCCGAGGGTCGTTCTGCCATTGCCCGAGCCACCACAGCCAGAGCAGGTCGTAGTGGGCGTTGCGGGCAGTGAGGTCGGTGCCAGGGAGCGTGTAGCCGCGATAGGCGGCGAGTCCTGCGCTCATTCCCGCCCTCAGTCGCGTGAGTAGGTTGGGCATACCGCTCGTCTCACGATGGGCGCTCCTCAGATGACGCAGGGCATAGCAGCATTAACCGCCGTAGCGTTACATGGCGCAGTGTAGCACTCGCTCGTGCGTTATCGGGGGAGTCCCGAAAACGCCAGGAGCAGCGCGTCGTCAATCTCGCCGCCGGCTCCGTCCAGGTCGAGATGGGCACATGCGTAGCGTGCAGCGTCTAAGCCATGATTCGAGTGGTCCATTGGTTTGTCTTTCAACGTTTCCCCTCCCACGTTTTTTGCCCAGACGTATTCAGGAATCTCTTGGGCCGTACACCACGGAAACTTTGCTTCAACCAATGCCTCATCTCTCAGCAAAAGCGCGCTCTCGCTCATCACCAAGCGTGGCCGACCGTCACCTGGGTCTGCGAGCCGACCTTGCATGGCGCCAATGCCCGGCATGATGTCGTTGATTGCTGCTTTTGCATTGAGCCCGGCCCGCTGGAACTGCTCGATGTACTGCGGTTCTGCAGGGTCACAGACCCACTCGTCTATCCCGAGGTGTTCGGTCATCTCCAGGGCACGAGCAACCCACCAGTCAATCGTCTTTCGCGTGTGATAGTGCTCAGCGACCAGGTACATTCGCCCATCTCCTCCAATGGCCCATGCTTGCAAGCACCCAGGGTTTACAAACCCCCAGTCACACGAACCAAGCACCCACGAAACGACAGAGCGATTGATAGAAATCACTGCAAATACCCCGTAGTATCAACGTTTTTGGTATCATTAGCACTGTGGAACTTATCTGCCAACACTGCCAAAAACCCTTCAACGTCGAGCCTTGGCAGGTGAGACGCGGCCGCAAATTCTGCAGTAACCCCTGTGCCGGATTGGCCAAGGTCGGTCAAGTTGAAGTCAGTTGCCAGACTTGCGGCAAGCCGTTCTCTGTCGTCGCATCTCGCAGTCACAAGGCCAGACACTGCTCGAAAGAATGCCAGCGACGTCAAGTCGAGAAGACCTGCGAAGTGTGCGGAGCTAGTTATTCCGTAAAGCAATGCGAGGCTCCTCAGCGACGCTCGTGCTCTCGGAAGTGTTCGATGGACCTGCGCAGACGCGAGCGGGACAGATATAGCTATGACCGGCCACGTCTCCCCGAAGAACGCGAGAAGATTGCCGAAAGCCTGCGTGCTTATTACCGGGAGCACCCAGAGAAACACCCCCGTTGGCGTGGCGGTACCTTTAGTCAAAAGCGTGGACCCAATTGGCCCGAACAAAGCAAGGCAGCACGAGAGCGTGACCAGTTCACCTGCCAGCACTGCGGAATGACGGAAGCCGAACTGGGTAAGAGGATGGCGGTCCATCATATCAAGCCATTTCGCCAATTTGAGTCGAGCGAGGAAGCCAACCAACTCGACAACCTGGTGTCGCTCTGCCCGAGTTGCCACTGGAAGGCTGACCACGCACTGGGAGTGTTTCGGCTCAGTAGATAATGTGCGCATCGCGCAGCCATTCCTCACTCACCAAATGCATGTCATCTCGCCACGCGTCATACACCTGACCTTCGGACGCAACCCACTTGCCGAGGCGCAAACGCTGGTAGCGCACGCCGGTGAGTTGGTCGAGCACACCCTTGATGTACGACTCGCCATCAGCCGTCATCGTGCCGTTGGCGGTGAAGTAGCGCGGGTTGTCCTCGTGCCGGCTGAGGAATCGCGTGGTCTTCTCGGTATTCGCCCGCTGGTTCAGCCAGTGAGTAGGAGCCTGCGGGTTGCAGTCTCCCAGGAGTTGCTGGTACGGCAGGGTGCCGGCGCGCAGACGGGTGGTAATCGCTTCCCAGTTCTGCTCGGTGATGTCGGTGGCTTC
>CAZIKW010000129.1:0-579 GCA_964540015.1 uncultured Methanosarcinales archaeon
CGCTCACGGGATAGTGAAAGGTTGCATCGTTTGTCCCCCAGGACCCCGGACTCCATCCCTCTGGTATGGCGGGGTTCAACCCAGAAGCTGTTTCAAACGTACCGTTGACGAGAAGATTCCCGGGCTCTGACGGTGGTGGTGTGACCACGGTACGCGTGAGCGAGGGAGTGTCGATCGTGAGAGAGCCTACCTGTGGCAGAAGATGGTAGATCGTGACCGACTGAGCATTTGTCGGGGCAGTAAAGCGTACTTCGGTACTCGTCCAAGTGTTGGCGCTGGCGGGGGTCGCGAGATCGACGTAGTGCACAGCTCCCGTACTGAGGTGAAATTCGGCTGTAATATACGTCGCGACGGAGGCGAGGTAGCGATCGGTGTAGGTGTACGTTTCGCCCGGGGTAACAGTGACAGGAGCGGTATACCATTTTGCATCTCCGTTGCTATGCGAGAGCAGATCAACTTGCACGGCGTATGCGTCATCAAAACCGACGACGGGGTAGCGAAAGGTGGCTTGATTCGTCCCCCAGTTCCCCCGGTTCCAGAAGGCGGGAAGGCTGGTATCGGTGGGATTCGTTTCGGTAA
>CAZIKW010000129.1:589-2306 GCA_964540015.1 uncultured Methanosarcinales archaeon
TGAGCGTCCACGCTTGCAACCGTCGAAGCGAGAATCGCGCTCATCAGTATGATGCCGCCGCGTATCCATCCCCAAAGGCGTGGGTGAATCATAGAAGAAAGACAAGGAGTTAACGGTGACGAATGGGTTGGGCGGCCAAGCGGACACTGCCTTGACGGGCCAGCTTATTCCAGCCCTGCCGTGTTCCGCGGAGAATCGCAATAATGGAACGGAAGGCCATGACGTACATGAACTGTCGGTAGAAGAATCGTTGAATAAAGAGCAGAAGCAACAGCCTTGGCGAGCGATGTTCCAGTCGAAACGCGAGGACCGATCCAACGAAATCAATCAAGACAAAGAAGATGTAGCCGATAAGAATTGCTCGAAACTGTCCGGTGATGAGCGCCCACAAAAACACGAGGTCACCAATCGGAGAAAGAACAGGGTAGAGAATCTGAAAGAAGAAGATATTTGGAAGAGCGATCCAGCCCAACGTCCCATGGAAGAAGGCCTTGGCGTGTTTGCGCAGGCACTGGAATGTGCCGAAGCTCCATCGCAAGCGCTGCTTTGCCAAATCGCGCAGTGTGGCGGGCGCCTCGGTACAGGATCGAGCTTCTGGGGCATAGACAATCTTTCCGCCGTTTTGGAGGAGTCGCAGCGTAACGTCGGCATCTTCAACGAGCGTATCGGCTTCATATCCACCGATTTCCAAAACGCGATTACGCCGCCACGCGCCAGTCGCTCCCGGAACGACGCCGATACAGTTGAGCTCTTCAAATGCTCGTCGGTCGAAGTTTTGACTCGTGATGTATTCTACCGCTTGGAATCCGGTGAGGAGGTTGCGAATGTTGCCTACTTGCACATTCCCGCACACGGCATCAACGGCCGGGTTTTCAAACGGCTGGATCAGGGCATTAATCGTTTCTGGATACAGAATTGTATCGGCATCGATTGTCACAATGATGTCGGTTGTTGCTCGTTCAAACGCGAGGTTCAGTGCGGAGAACTTCCCACCATTCGGTTTATTGAGAAGTTGTATGCGTGTGTCTCGCTCCTGCATCTGCTCAACGATGGCGGCGGTCCTATCAGTACTCCCGTCATTCACGACCAGGGCGATAAAGTTTTTATGCGTGCTGCTCTGGATGCTCTTCAGCGTCCGTCGAATGGTCTTTCCTTCGTTGTAGGCAGGAATAACAATGGTAACTTGCCGATCGCGAGTCAGGGCCGAAGGAGCGACTTTTTCATGCTTCGATCGCAGGGCAAATACGGCGAGAAAGAGAATACGGGTGATCGAAAGGATGTTTGTGAAGAGGAAGATCCAAGCGATCACGGTCCATTGTTTGCCGCGGAGGGATTCGACGAGGTGGAGAAACTGACTGCGGGTGACCTCAAAGACTGAGGCATGGGCTTGCATCAGCGGTTTCGGAACGCCGATCGCTTGGTCAAGAGAAGTGAAGCGGTATCCCTGCTCACGTAGTCGCGGAAGGAGTTCGGTGAGGGCGGACACAGACGTTTCAGGGGTGAGCGTGTGCACTCCCAGTATCCGACCGTTTCCTTGGAGGAGTGACGCAATGGTGGAGGTCGCGTTTGCCTCAAGGAACGTTCCCTTGTCGACGGAGATGTAGCCTAAGCGGGTCGCGATCGGCAGCGTTCGAGCGTCATCCTGTACGATACCGTGACCGGTGTACACGAGCGGTGAGTGAAAGATCGTGGTCTTCGTGTTGGTCAGCTCAATGAG
>CAZIKW010000130.1:0-1026 GCA_964540015.1 uncultured Methanosarcinales archaeon
CCATCGCCAGGATCGCAGCAGTTGTGTCTTTCTGAATCACTCCGTTGACCGCGCAATAGGCAAAGACGAACGCGCAGGCGATTGTCAGGACCCACTGTCCGCTTGTCACCTTCTCGATGATACGGTTGATGTTCTCTGGTGTCATGGTGTCGCCCCCGCTGCCGCAGCTTGGATGATCGCGCTTACGATGCCGTCGGCGATTGCTTTGATGGACTCCGCGTCCGGCTTGCTTACCAGATCATCAGCGTTCACAGTGCGAATAAACTCCATTGTCTGCGTCTCGGTCTTGAGCTTCGCGGCCTGCCACCAGACAAGGAATGTCCTGTGGCTGACGCTGACGACGTGGTTCGTCGTCTGCGTCGCCGGGTCGATGTAGGTGAACCGCTCGCTGTAGGTTGTACACCCACAGAGCAGGGCACCGAGCAGGGTGAGGGCAAGCCAGCGCATCAGACGTTCCCAATGCAGGTACTCGCAAGCAAGTATGCCTTGCTGGCGGACCCTTGCAGCGTGGCAGCGAAGCCGAACCCCTCTGGTACCGTGCCACCATCCTCGATCACGATCCACTTGCACGGAGCAGGCGCTTCACCAACCCAGTTCAGGCAACGGATAACAACCTGCCTGCCGGCAACGCTCCAATCAAGAAACCGGTTGCACGGGAACTCGAACACCTTACCAACCTTCAACGGAACTACGGTTTTGACTAGTTTTCTCATGGTTTCCTTTCAATGGCCTTGACTCGATCGTCAAGCTCCTTTAGTTCAGTGCGCACAAATAGCTCCCACCAGTCAGGAGGCGTCTTCGCGGGCATGGTTGCGATGGTGGTCTTGAGGTTGCTGATCTCCAGGAACACTTGGGCCAGTGCCCCACTTACAGCTTTGTCGGTATAGGCCCTCGCCTCGATGCGCTCCTCCTGAATCTGCGCTGCAAGTCCAAAGGTCTGTCTTACTTGCCACGCTCCCAACGCTATGAGCATTGGCCACGTTGCAAGCAGTAACGCATGTCGTGCCGGACAGCGCCAGAGAGTAT
>CAZIKW010000130.1:1036-2294 GCA_964540015.1 uncultured Methanosarcinales archaeon
GCAGTACCTTCTGGCTCGCCGCCCACCAGCCCTGAAGTTCTCCAATTGGTTTGCCCATATCCAGCATCAGTCCTTTATTTGTGAGTGGTGGACGTCAACGCGCCTGCGCGCCAGCACATACGCCACGGACAGCACACCCAACAAGAATGAGCTGCGCGGTTCGGGCACCACGGTCAACGTTCCGTCGTCGAGCGTGAGCGAGTAACCTCCTTGCATTACGTTGTCCAAGCACACAAGCGCGTTAACGTCGTCAAAGTCAGGCCACAAAGGCGATGTCCATGTAAGCGCATAGACGTCCGGCTGCACGCCAGTCGTGTCAAGCGTCATGCGGCCCAACAGAGTCCGACCCGCCTCGAAGTACGCACCACCCTCATCGAAATTCTCGGCCCCGATTGTCCAATACAGGCTGGCCCCATCGGTCTCCCAAATCCCGTAACTTTCGATCGTGTCCCACGGCGTGCCAGACACCACATCGTAACTGGCGATCACTGGCGATGGAGAGCGTGACTGGTCGACGTGGACAAATGCGTTCATACCGTCGACCGGTAAAGGTGCAGTCGTGGTATTGTACGCTACGATGTCGACAATCACCTGCTCCCCAGCTCGCACAACGTAAGTGCCGAGACTCAACACGAACTGGGCTGCGATGATGAACGCGAGCATCATTCCTTTGCGTGGTGCGCATAGTGGACGATGTCCACTGCATGCGATTTGAGGTAGGCCGCTGCATGGGCCGGATCCACGTTGGCAGCGTACATATCAGCGATCCGACAGGCGGCGGCGCGGGCGTACTGTTCGGTGTTTGCGGCCTTGAGTTGTCGCGATCCGGTGAGCCAGTGCCAGCATTCGTGAGCGAACACCCAGACGAGCGCAACTCCCAACGTGCCGGCGAAGTACGCGTCCCAGACCTCGAATTGAACTCCGCGATTCCCCATGACGATCATCTGTCCGAGACTCGTCCCAGGCGGAAGCAGTTCGCGAGCGGCCTGCTCGGCGGCCTTGCGACTCACGGCGAGTGTCTGACGGCTGACGCGGATGGGCGTCTCCTGCCACATCAAGTCTCCGCCGTCGCATTGAAGATTCATCCCGACAGTAATCGTGTGGGGAACACCGTATGTGCTCCGGGTCGACCCGTGTCCGACGACATTGCGATGCGGGCTCGCGATAAACTCGACGCGCTTCAGCCGCTTCGCGTCGAACTGGCCGGCAAACGTGCGGCACCATGCGAGCGCGGAAGCGCAGCGGGAGGCGACTGCTT
>CAZIKW010000131.1:0-857 GCA_964540015.1 uncultured Methanosarcinales archaeon
CTTTTGCGTCTCTCCGCTGCCGCGGGATAGCACCTTTTGCATGTGTCGCGGCCCTCGCCGCTCGGGTCCCTGCTATCCCGAGTCTCGGGCCGCGGGATTTGTTCCAGGGCGGCAGCGGTCTTTTCGTCGTTGCTGTCGTCGTTGCTGTATACTCTTTGCTATCGCGGTTCACGTCTTCCTCTTTCACGCCGCCTGTTCTGCCCAAACATCTCTTTCCCACTCCGTCGTATCATCGAGGTAAAGTTTATAAAGCGTGAGACGGGGGATTGCCACGGTGTGTGGTATGGCGGCGCTATCAAGATATCTATCAAGACATGATTCTTCTCATCGTGCTTCTTCTCCTGTCGCTACGAAGCGTTCTTTCGAACGTTCTTTTTCCGTCTCCTTCGTCGTCACGATGCTGTTCGCGTTCGTCGCGTTCCTAGCCCTCTCATCCTTCGTCTCCGCAGCCATCACGGGTTGCTGCAAGCCAAACGAGGGGACTGGGTCTTGCTTCACAGGCGAAGGGTCATTCCCCGACCAGGCGTCGTTCAACGATGCTTGTCTTCAGCTTCCTGGTACGATGGTCCCGTCGGTGACGACGTGCGCCGGCATCCCTGATTGCACGATAGGCTGCTGCTGCGCGGCCGCGAATGTGCCGAACAGCGCGCAGATAAACGATGACGAAGAACATCTGAAGATGACGAGGAACTCGTGCGTGGCGAAATCCACCCCGAGCGCGACATACAATTTCCGTTCTCTCGACAAACCGACATGCGTCGAGGTCTGCGGCGGCACACCGCCCGTCGGTCCAGGCACCACGCATACCGTGAGCGGCTCAGCATAGAACCTGACGGGTTCAAAACCTCTCCCTGCCG
>CAZIKW010000131.1:867-2291 GCA_964540015.1 uncultured Methanosarcinales archaeon
CACGCACACCGTGAAGGGGTCAGTATACAACCTATCAGACGCCAAACCGCTGTCAGGAGTCAATGTCTTCATCCCCGTCCCCGACGGTTATATCAGCGCCATGACGGACGCGTATGGCCTCTTCACGTTGCGGGATGTGCCGCAGATAAACACCCGTGTGTTCGCGATACACCCGAAGTGCCGTCCAGGACAATCGCCGGCGGTGCTCGTCGACAAGGATATCTACGGTGTCAAGATCGACCTCAATTGCCAACTCCAAGGTTGCACGCACGCGAAACCGACGCTCTCAAAGCCAACAGTCGTACGTGCTACCGACAAGGTGGCGTTCACGATAACGTTCAACGACGCATGCCAGGATTTCATCCACTTCGTGCCGCTCCGTTGCGATGCGCAGTTCAGGAACTGCATGCCGCTCCCCCCGCAGAGCTCGAAAGAGATAACCGACGAGGGTCTTGAGCCGGAGACGACCTATTGCTACAATGTCAAGGCGTACTTCAACGATGGCACCACGACGGAATCAGGAGCGACTGGCACAAGCGGAACCAGTAATTGCGTCAAGACCGGCTCGCGTGTATGCATGAGCCTCTCCGAAGACGCACCGGTATCATGGTGCGGCACAATCCAAGGGACGCCCCCCGCGCCATCATCGCAAGCGGTGCTCTCCTGCGATGAGAACAACGTCCTCAAGACTATGCAATCGTGCGCCGGGAAAGAGTGTGCGTACATAGGTCCCGACCGTACGCCGACATGCGTTGAAGCGGCCGATTGCGACCAGTGCAATGGCATCTATGGTTTCTTCGCCCGTCTCGGCCTCATGATAAAGGTCGGCGGTCTCTCCAAACGCTGCGGCACTGAGACGCCGGCGTGCTATCTCGAATCCACACGGCAGGCATCTGCCGTCTCTTCGCCGGCGAAGCCGCTCCTCATCGATGCGTACACGTCGTGTTCGCAAGTCACATCGTGCGAAGGATACGGGAAACGGGAGTCTTGCGAGGCGAACGCTTGCGGCGCGGCCGACGGGAGTCCGACCGCGTGCGAATGGAAGACGATCAACGAAGAGTTGGGCAAAGGCGTCTGCATGAAGCGCGGCGAGCCAGCGTGCAAGCTGTGCGCTACGGCGCTCGGATATTGCGACGCGCAGGCGTGCGCGAGGATAAGCAGCGACTGCTATTTCGATGGTGTGGCGAACGGCCTCGCCGATCCGCTCGGTTGCATCCCGAAAAGCGAGATGGCGTGCCGTTATTACGATACGAAGAATGATTGCGTCGGTGCGGGAAGCAATGCCGTGTTCGACATCACCTACACCGGCGACAAACGCACCGGCAAGACGAACGCCCGCACGACGGCGAGCAGCGATCGTTTCGGCATAGGGTCGTGCACCTGGGTCGATGCCCGGTCGCAGTGCGTGAAGAACGCGGACATGC
>CAZIKW010000132.1:0-634 GCA_964540015.1 uncultured Methanosarcinales archaeon
CTCGAACGCGCGGCACACAACGGTCGCATCATTTTGGCAGGAACACTCGGCCTCTACGGCAAGGGTCATACGTGGGCGACCGACACCGTCGTGCACGCGATGCGTTCACCTTCCTGCCTGAGTCTCGTACTCGGTGGCGATACCGCGGCAGACACGCAATTCACAGGTGCCTGCTCGACCGGTGGCGGTTCAGCACTCTACTTCCTTACGAAAGGGACAACACCGGTGGTGGAAGCGCTCTCACGACAACGAGCAACAACCAAAGAACATATGCCGTTATAAGACGCGTTCGCCTTCCCTCACCCATGCTCTTTGCTACCGTCGAAGAATGGGGCCGTAGAACGCTCCCCTGGATGTCCCCGACAAGCTCCTCACGTATGCTCCTGTACGTGGTCGGTCCAACACCGATCGTACGCGACAAGGCGGCTCTCGGCGTACGCAAGACCCTCGATACCTTCCTTTCTGAAGCCGTCTTGGAGAAAGCTATCCGCTCGTACGAGATCGAGGATATCGATCTGCGCAAGGAGCCGGAGCGGTACCAGAACTCCATGCACCCGATGTGGTGGAAGCTACAATCGCCGGAGAAGGATAAGCACATCTATATCCCTATCTTTCGCAATGCAGATGCCGCGCC
>CAZIKW010000132.1:644-2164 GCA_964540015.1 uncultured Methanosarcinales archaeon
TTGACATGAACGCGCGCGGCATCATCTGCGTCACACGCAAAGGGTATCAGAACACCACGAACCCGTCCAAGCGCGAAGTGACGGATGCGATCATAATCAAGTAGGAATCAAACAACAATCATCATTTTCGCCGCAAGAACGGGATTCTGAGAAAAAAGATATGAAAAAAAAAGAAGTCACTACTCTGCAGGCTTTTCGCCCTCGGGCGTTGGCGTTGGCTCAGGCGCTGGCGCAGGAGGCGGTGAAACTGGTTGAGGATTCGTATCGTTGTCCATAGAACAAGACCCCCGCCTGGCTTATAAAACGATTATGTAACTATGTTTCATAGCCGGAACCCGGCAGAGAACTTGAGGAATCGACGATACTCCCGCACATATTCCCTCCCTTCATCCGTGAGCGCGTAGAACGCACTGCCCTTACGCGTCACACGCTTAACAAGTCCCGCATCATCGAGTCGAGCGACATATTTCTTGAACAAGTTCGACGGGAGGTTCGCCTTCGACATCAACGGTGTGGGCCGGAGGGGACCGTTCTCAAGCGCCGTGAGGATCGAGCAGATCACGTCGATGCGCGTGCGCCTCATCGCGAGATCACCCACATACCATAAGCGATCAACGCCGCACCTCCCACCTTGAAAAGATAGTAGCCAACATACACTCCTTCATGCACGAACAGCGCACCGCTCGCCATTTTAGAAAGGAAGAGCATCGAGAATCCCAGAAGGATGAGCAGGCTGTTCGTGTCAGGGGCGGCGCGGTAATGCTCAAAGAGCCGTAATGCGATGAAGAGGAAGAGGAGTCCGGAAAAGACGAAGAACGCGGATGCGGCGCCCCCACCCATGACGAATCCCACCGTCAACAGGACTGCGAGAAGCAACTGAAGCTTGCGATCATCAACCCCGTAGTAGAGTAAGGTAAGGATGAGGAGACCAGCGAGCACCGGAAGATACCACAAGAGGGTCAGCACACCTTCAAGCGACAGGTACCCGAGGTCCGAAACACGCATGAGCGGAAACGTAACGATATTGAGTATCGTAATCGCCAAATAGCCCATGCTGATGAGGAAGAAACCGGTGCTGAACTGCAAGTAATTGCGTTTGCGAAACGCCCGATACAGTCGATAGCTCGTCGCGGTGATGAATGCCGTGAGGAGGAAGATGATAATGTCGAGCGCGATGCCGAGCTGCGAGAACAGGTGGTTCATGGACTGAGAAATACGCTCGAGACTTTAAATGATTTCTTGCGCAATGACCGTAGCATCACCGGCGAATCCCCTTTTCGTAACATTCAAGAAGCCATCATGCAAGAAATCGGTGTATGAGACTTCACATCGCCATTATCGTATTGGTCTTGCTCGCCTCGTGCGCGCCGGCCCCAAGCACCGACAGCAGAGAGATCGCCGACGTGGTGGATGATTCGATCACCGCACCGAGCGACAGGGATTCCTTCGGCAGTGAATTCTACACGCAGTGCGACGAACCGACGAGCGCCCAGCTCATGCTCGACGCGTTCCCGCCCTCA
>CAZIKW010000133.1:0-2101 GCA_964540015.1 uncultured Methanosarcinales archaeon
GGAAAAGATGGGTGTCGCTTTGCAGAAGCTTGCAGAAGAAGATCCGTCGTTCCGTGTTCGCACCGACGAAGAAACGCTCCAGACGATCATTTCGGGTATGGGCGAACTTCACCTCGAAATTATTGTCGATCGCATGAAGCGCGAATTCAATGTGGAAGCCAACGTTGGTAAGCCGCAAGTCGCGTACAAGGAATCGCTCAAGAAGCCGGCCGAAGCGCAGGGTAAGTTCGTACGACAGTCTGGTGGTCGCGGTCAGTACGGCGACTGTTGGCTTCGTGTCGAACCTCTCGAGCGCGGCAAGGGCTACGAGTTCGTGGATGAAATCAAGGGTGGTGTCATCCCGCGCGAATACATTCAGCCGATCAACAAGGGTGTGCAGGAAGCGCTGCAGCGCGGTGTGCTCGCCGGTTACCTCTTTATTGATGTGAAGGTAACGGTGTTCGATGGCTCGTATCACGAAGTTGACTCGTCCGAAGCAGCCTTCAAGATTGCGGCGTCGATGGCGTTCCAGGATGCGGTCAAGAAGGGTGGCATCGCCTTGCTTGAGCCGATCATGAAGGTGGAAGTCGTGACGCCGGAGCAATACATGGGTGATGTCATTGGTGACTTGAACTCCAAGCGCGGACAGATCCAGGAAATGACCGAGCGCAGCGGTGCGAAGGTGATCCAGGCGCTCGTTCCGCTCGCGGAAATGTTCGGCTACACTACGTCGCTCCGTTCCATGACGCAGGGTCGTGCATCCTCGTCTATGGAATTCTCGCACTACGCGGAAGCTCCGCAGAACGTGACGATGCAGGTTGTGGAAGGTCGTTCAAAGAAATAAGCGCTAAAGGAAACGCGCACAAAAAAGCAGGGCTTCGGCTCTGCTTTTTGATTACTTTAGCTTGACGGATGGGGCACCTGGGTTGAGCGAAAAAATATAAAAATCCTTAGGAAAAATGCAAAAAAGAGGGTTGACGGGGAGCGCTGGTCGGGTAGGGTGTAGGTCAGGATGTCCCGGCAGAGCTAACCCCATCAACAATGACTCAACGAAACATATCATACGCATCAAAAATAAGTCTTCTCTTCTCATTGTCGCTTCTGATCGCTCTTGGTCTAGGCGGCGCCGTGCTCGCGATGAAGCGAGCGTCGTATCCAACGCACCCAGAACGTACCACGGCCGCTCCTGTGACTTCAGCGAAGACGGTAGAGCAACCAACGTTGCCGTCGCTCATCCAGTCGGCTCAGGCTTCAACTTCAACCTACGGTGACGCGGTTGGGCAAATTGCTTCCTTTCCCGCCATGAACACGCAGGGAACCGTTGTACTTATCCCACAATTCCACCAACAGCCAGGTTCGCAGCCCGGCGATGCGGTGAACGACCGCGCGGAGACGACGCAGCGCCAGATCGCGTCGGTGCTTCCTCAGCTTATTCAAGATTATCACACCTCGATCGTGATGGTGGAGGGTGACGTGGCTGGACCGGTTTCCAAGCAGAAGCTCGACGCGGCGTATGCGTTTGCGACAGCTCGGGATGGAGTGAAGAACGCGAGCGCAACATTACAGCGCACGCTCGGTGACGCATCGCTCCCGCATGGTTCGGCAGCGATGCGTGATATTACGGATACGACTGCGGCGCTCGACCGTATGCTGCTCTTGCGTGGTGCGCCGCTGGCTCTCGCAGCCGAAGGTCTACCGATACATCTCTATGGAACGGAATCACAGGCGACGCTTGAGAAGAGTGCGGAGATGGTCCGTCAGTATCTCTATCTTCAGGATCGTCAGGCGACCTTGCAACAGCGCGTTTCACCGGCGGTACGTGCGCTCGGTGGGCAGGCGGCGATTGCGGGAACGGATACACGCGAGATAGTGAAGCGGTTCATGGTGCGGCAGAGTGATTCGTCTCCATCTGATTCTCTCGCAAGTTTGCGCGTGGAAGCAACGCAGGCTGGTCGGATGGATGTGGTGCAGGCAGTGGACGGTGTGACGGCGGCGCTGCAGGCTGTGTCGCGCGCTGAGACGATGCCAACATCCGTGGCCACGACGGCCTCAGTTCCATCTCGTACGGATAACCCCTATGCGTCCGAAACTGATGCGCTGAAGATCGCCTCGATGATCAAAC
>CAZIKW010000134.1:0-838 GCA_964540015.1 uncultured Methanosarcinales archaeon
CCCGACTGGTGGCCGTGTGAAGTTCGACACCGAGATCCTCGAAGTCCTCCAGTAGATTTCAGGATTCTCGCAGGAACTCTTCTGGTGTGAGGATACGTGTTCCTTCATAGTTTCTTATTCGCAAGAGTACTTTGTCGTTGGTGATGAGATATCGCGCTCTCGCACTACGCGCGCAACCGAGCAGATGCGCATCGTCAGGGTCTTTCGGAGTATTGCGTACGGGCAGCGGTCGTACCAGAAGCGCTTTGCGCAGAATGTACCGCACGGTGCCTTGCGGATGTAATGCGTGCTGTTGTTGCTTTTCGATAAGTTCGGGCAGCTGGAGTGTTCGGCGGTATTCCGTGATAATCTCCCGTGAGACAACGAGCCGGATTTTCTCTTTGCGGACCAGTTCGACCACTTGGAGCGACGCGCCCGTCCAGAACGTGGCGCTAATCAGGACGTTCGTGTCCAGGACGACTTTCGGCGCGCCATTTCTTGCGATGCTCACGGATGAGGGCGGGCACGTCCTCTTCTTTGACCTTCTTGGGTAATTTCCGTAAAGGTTCCGTCAGCTCCCGGAATGTTTTCGGTTCTACCTTGGCGAGTTTTATAATGGCTCCTTCTTTCGTGAACACGATCTTATCTCCCGTCTGCAAGCCCATCAGTTTGCGGATCTCTTTTGGGATCGCGACCTGTCCGCGTGAACTGACCTTCGCTATTTCTATGACGGTCATATGCCGAGAAGTAAGATATATCTTGTATATAAGATTTATCTTATTTTTTCTTTGTCGGCTCGTTTCGTTGACGGAGCATTTTTAAATCACTGACTGTTCCTTCTCGGTATGCTCTATCTCAA
>CAZIKW010000134.1:848-2064 GCA_964540015.1 uncultured Methanosarcinales archaeon
AATCCATCAACGGTACGTTCGATCCAGACGTTATCACTTGGGATGATCTTCGGGAATCCCGTGCAATCAACCAAGGTGCCGTCTTTATCAAAAAAGAGTGCGTTCACGTGTTTGTCTCCGTCTGTGTAGGGTAGGAGTTCAGGGGCATATATCAAGATGGTGCTTTCGTATCCCACTGACGGAGCATTTTTAAATCACTGACTGTTCCTTCTCGGTATGCTCTATCTCAAGCACGGCATCCCGGCCGAAGACGACATCTTGATGTGCACGGTCTCAAACGTGCAGTACAACAGCGTGTTCTGTACGCTTGATGAATACCCTGGCCTCTCCGGCATGATCCACATCAGCGAGGTCACTGCCGGTCGTATCCGTAACATCCGTGAGTACGTGCAAGAAGGCCGTAAGGTCGTCTGTAAGGTTCTGCGTGTCGATGAAGAACGTGGCCACATCGATCTGTCGTTACGTCGTACGACCGAAGGCCAGCGTCGTGAGAAGACGGCGGCGCTCAAGCACGAGCTCAAAGCCGAGAATCTTTTGGCGCATATCGCGAAAGACCTGAAAGTCGACCTGAAGGAATTCTATCCGCAGGTGATGGAAGCCGTCACCGAGCACTACGAGTACCTCAACGAGGCGTTCGAAGCGATCGTGGATGACAAGTTCTCGTTCACCTCAACGAAGCTCGACAAGAAGATCGCGACGCGCCTCGATGAGATCGTCAAGGACCGTATCAAGCCCAAGCAGGTGACTGTCGAAGGCGTCATCCACCTCGCGTCGTTCGCGGAGAATGGCGTCGAGAAAGCGCGCGATGCGTTGATTGCTGCACGCGATGCGGCGAAAGCCGATGTGCGGTATCTCGGCGCTGGCTCTTGGAAGATTACGGTCGTCGCCGAGGAGTACATGAGGCGGACGGGGAAGCGGGTCCGCAGGATCACCGGCGACGATCAATGAGTTGCGAACCCACGTCGCGAACAGCACGTTCTCGTTTGACCGCATCGAAGCGGCGAAGACCACCTCATGACTTCGCGCATCCTGAAATGCCCGTCGTGCGCATCGTACGCGCTCACCGAGAATTGCCCTTGCGGCACGATCCGTGTACGTGTTCTGCCGCCGAAGTATTCACCTGACGACAAGTACGCGTCGTATCGACGACAGTACAAAGAAGAGATGCGTACGTAGTTTTATATCGCAATCCTTAAAGGGAGGATATCCTGAGATA
>CAZIKW010000135.1:0-809 GCA_964540015.1 uncultured Methanosarcinales archaeon
CCATGATGGCACATGCCTGGACGCAGGTGATGAGGATCGCGGCGAGGAGGAAGAGTTTCCTTCGTGGCCGGATCAACTCGAAGTACTGTTGAAGCAGTTGTCGAAAGTCGTACTTGTAGACCGGGGGCGGCGATGGATCGCGGTACATGACTCCTCCTGAAGTGGGTGAAAAGAGCGATGGAGCGCTTATTTTACGCGAAAAGTTTGCTTTTGTCAAGGTCTGAAAGAGGCGCGAAATCCATATCGTAGTAGAAATCTAACGGTGGTTCTTGCTTGAAGTGGGGCTTCGCAGATTTTCTCCTTGACCATTGACAAAAGCCTGTATTTAGGCTAGTTTCTGGATACGAAACGGAGGATGCGAGCAATGATGCCAATGGATCTGATACTGGTTCGTCACGGGGAGTCGGAGGGGAATATCGCGAAGCGACTGGCTCATGAGGGACAGAACGTCTTCAACGACGAGTTCCGCGACCGTCACAGTGGCGACTATCGCCTCACGAACAAGGGGATCGCGCAGGCGCAGGCCGCGGGTGAGTGGCTGCGCAAGACGGCATCCCCAGTGCTTCACGCCTGACGACGTATGTCTCGAACTATACTCGAGCGATGGAGACGGCGGCACATCTCGATCTGCCGAACGTGCGTTGGCGCATCGAGTCGATGCTGCGCGAGCGTGAGTGGGGTGACATCGAGATGATGTCTGAAGCGGAACGCGACGCGCAATTCGCCAAGGCAATGCGCTACTATAAAACCCACCCACTGCGTTGGATTCCGCCCAACGGCGAGTCGATTCTCACCATGAGCGAAGGTCG
>CAZIKW010000135.1:819-2058 GCA_964540015.1 uncultured Methanosarcinales archaeon
GTGCATGGCGAAGTGATGTGGGGCTTCCGCTATTTGCTCGAGCGTCTGTCGGAAGAGCAGTTCAACGCGCTCTTTCACTCTGAGAGTCCTGGAGCGAAGATCACGAATGGTCAGATCATCCACTACACCCGTCACGAATCCGTGAGTGGAGGGACTGATCGGGATCGATTGACGCACGTCCGTACCGTCGACCCCCTGAACCCTGATCAGGAGTGGTGTCAGTGGCGTCCGATTCCGCCGCGCCCTCTATACTCCAACGAGGAGCTGCGGCAGCTGGTCGCGACGCGTCAGCGCCGGTTGAACATCTGACATGGTCTACGCACTGCGGTGCGTTTTTTGATTGTTCGTGACGTGCTATACTCTGATCAACCGAGATGCGTTGTTCGTCTTGCGTGTATGTCTGCTGCTGAGCGCCTTCCATCGCCAGAATCGTTGCCAAAACCGCCTACCGAGCGGCCGTCGTTGCGGCTCATTAATGCGAGTGATATTCATCGCGGGTTGGAGCGATCGAGCGCGCGCATGGATCGGCTCCAGCGGCTGTTTACTGAAGCGCCAGCGAATGATGTCGATACTGCAAACGAAGAAGCGATCGAGTTGAGCGAGGAAGACCTAATAGAAGTGCAAGAAGAGCAAACAGAAGCGGCGGAAGAGACCGAGGCTCACAGCGAAGAGCTGCGCCGCGAGTATGAAGCTGAGCAGGAACGTTCCCGTCAGCTCGCTGATCGATATACGGAAGCGATGACGAAGCTTATGAAAGCGCAGTCAGAGCTGGAAACGTTGAACGTTGAGCGCTCCATCATTGGCGTTCGTCGATTTTTTGATCAGAAAGCAAATGCAAGATACGCCGAGCTTGAAACTTCGTTACGCGGATTTTCCCAACAGGTAAGTGACGCGAATCAGGCACTGCATGAGTTATCGCCATTAATGCAGGCGAATAATCAGCGACTTGACCAGCTTGAACACCAGAAGAATCAACTTGAAGCAACGGTTGAATCACAGAAGCATGCCCTCGTGGATAGTGCAGGAACAAGAGAGCGTGAAGGCGCAAATGAAGCGAGAGTGCAAACGTTACGAAATGCACTCAAGGCGAATCTTGCTGCGAGTGAAGCATTGTTTGTTGAAATCCAAGAAGCAGAAAAGGTAAGCGTGCCACTGACGGAGCGTCTGAGTCAATTATTTCAAGAGCAATACCAGCTTGATCAAGAGCGCCGTCGACTGGATGATGCCGAACGGTCCTCG
>CAZIKW010000136.1:0-1907 GCA_964540015.1 uncultured Methanosarcinales archaeon
AGAGCGGCGCCGGCAGTGGCTCGGCGACCATCCTCCTCGCGAACATCTGCAAGCAAGTCTACAGCATCGAGCTTGAGCAGAAGAACATCGATGTCGTGCAGGAGAACCTCGCGAAGCTGGGCGTCAAGAACGCGAAAGTGACCTTGGGGAATATGTACGATGCGAAGTCGGTCACGAAAGCGCTCGGAAAGAAACAGGTCGATGTCGTACTCCTTGACGTTCCGGAACCGTGGCAGGCGCTCGCCTCCGCAATCAAGGCCGTCAAGCTCGGCGGTCACATCATAGCGTACACTCCAAGCATCACGCAGGCTGCGCAGTTCGTGAATACGCTCCCGGCAGGCATCCTGCATGAACGCACCGTCGAGATCATCGACCGCGATTGGCGCATCAAAGGCGACGCCGTCAGGCCCGTGACTGCAGACATCGGCCACACTGCGTTCCTAACGATTGTGAGAAGGATACTCTGACGTTCATACATCACAAGAATAACACGTGCCGCCTTGGGGTGATCCCGAGGGGCGAGTTTGCGAGGCATCAGCCGAAGCAACTGCGAGCCCCGAGAAACGCCGAACGTGGATTCCCCGCGGCACGAACGAGAGATGAACCATGAAAGAGATCGAAGTCAAGATCTACGGCATCGATGTAGCGACCGTGCAGCGCAAGCTGGAATCGCTCGGCGCAAAGATTGTCAAAGATGTCCTGCAGCGCAACGTCGCATACCGCAACGAACACACGAAACGCAACCAGATGTCGGTGCGCGTGCGTTACGAGCGTGATATCGATGCGAGAAAAGAGGAACCTGGGAAGAAATTAGGGAATGCCGTCTTCACCGTGAAGACAGCGCGCCGCGTCGTACGCAATCACAAGGTGCAGGATGAGTTCGAGACCGCGGTGGACGGTCCCGTGATGGAGCGAGCGTTGCAAGAGCTTGGCTTTCGTGTCCGTGGTGTCGCGGAGATGAAACGCACATATTACTCTCTCTACGGCGTCTCCGTCGAAATATGCCGCTTGCCGGATGTCCCGGCGTACCTCGAGATCGAAGGCGAAGAAGCGGCGATATCGAAGGCCGCGCAAGCGTTAGGGTACTCGCAAGCGGATTACGACAACACGCCGCCGCGGCAGAAATTCAACATTCCGAAGAGCAAGCGGGATCTAGTGTTCCGATAGCGGTTATCGGGCGTCTACTCTTATCTTACCATCATATTATTCTCTCAGTCAGTGCATTATCGCGTTATCTTTTTGCCGGCACGATGTTCTTGCGCGCCGATCTCTTAGCGACGGTCCAGTAGAGCTCTTTAAGTTTCACGACCGCGGGATTCGTCGGATCGAGCCGATACATCTGCGCCTTACCGACGCGACGTGTCATGATGAGAATGCCGTGCCGCTCAAGGCTTTTCGCGAGAGTCTTTATCGTCGAGTAGCTCACGCCCGAGAGCGCGGCCATGTCGGTGAGCGAGTAGTCGAAATCATCATGGATGACGAGGAAATCGAGCACACGCAAGAGCGGCGGATCGCCGAACGTCTTGAGAAAGAGCGATTGCACGGGTGCCATGACAGGGGGCGTGTATGTATACTTAAATATTTTACCCCTCATTGGTTTAAAATGTGTATTTTATTGTCTTGAATATTCCGGCATGACCGTAAGCATTCCGGTCTTTGCGAGGAAGTGTTCTTGAAGGCGTGCGGCATCCTGTATCGCATGGAAGACGAAGCCGAACGTGAGAAGGCATTACGACGCCATATCTTGAAGAAACTCTACGCTTATGGCGCGTTCCAACACGGTCACTTGCTCAAAGAACGATTGTGGAGGGGGATTCCGGCGCACCAAAGAGGCTTCGTCAAATCAGCACTCCATGCGCTTGAGAAAGCGCAACTAATCCTCCCGTATACAACGGGTAACGGCCTCG
>CAZIKW010000137.1:0-392 GCA_964540015.1 uncultured Methanosarcinales archaeon
CGTTGCGCTGGTGGATTTCCATGACAGCATGGAACAGGTGATCGAAGCAGGAGATGCAGAGAATGGCGAACGGGTCATCGAACACTACATTGAGGCGGATGCAAGACTCAAAGCGGTGGAAGCGGAACTTAACGATACAGGAGTGCAAGCGATACGCACACAACTCGACACCATGCGTGAGCTTGCAACAAAGGGAAAGACCTTGGAACTTCCCGAACAAGCCGCAAAACTCAAGACGAGCTATGTGAAAGTCTATCTCACACAGAAATAAATATACAACAACATAAAAAGCGATACAAAAACATAAAAAGCGCATAACCATTGAGGGATCCATGATCGACTTCGCATGCAAGCAGTTCAATCTGCGCGACATCATAAAATGCAGCCTCGGG
>CAZIKW010000137.1:402-1892 GCA_964540015.1 uncultured Methanosarcinales archaeon
AGACCTCGCGAAAAAACTCGATGTCGACCCGAGCACGGTGCAACGCGCCGTCAAGAAGCTCCACGAGAAGGGCCTTGTCAAACGACTGCAGACGAACCTGCAAGGCGGCGGCTATCTTTTTGAGTACCAGGCGAACGACAAAAAAGTGCTCCGTGCGATAATCCTCAAGACAGTGCAGGACTGGACCGCCCGCGTGGAACAAGAGCTCGATACGTGGTGAGAAGAGAACAGTCAATCTCTATCATCGCTACCACAACCCCCATTTCGAGCGAGCGATAATGATGAACACGATGAGTATCGTCGCGAACATGAGCACGAACAGCATCGCGTGCACCTCTTCGCAATGGAGAAGCGAGAACTTGCGCAAGCGGTCTTGCGCCGCGATGCGCCGTTTGTAATGCGATACCTCGATGAACGACATCTCAAGAAGCTCTGCTGAATGAGCATGGCATGATTTGCATTCGCCACCGATACCGTCGAGATCCAACTTGACGTCCGTGCTCGCACAAAGGGGGCACACTTTGCGGATGCCCGCCTTCTGCAGTGAACGCTTCGCCATGACACTGCCGCAGTGAACGCCCTTTTTCAATCTTCCGCATCCGAAACTACACAACTGCCGCCACGAAGAACAACAATCGACAATAATAAGTAGCGCTGCAGTCGAGTATCTGACAATAATCACTACACAGGAGCCTTCGCTATCTGCCGTTTCGATCGACGCAGACGGTGGAATGCTATGACGAAACGGTGTATCTCATCGCGGATACGCTGCAAAAGCAGCGCCGGGGCGCTCTTGCGATCGATGACGAGCGGCACCGAGAGGCCGGGGACGAACACTTCTTCTTCGCGCTTGGCAAGACCGATAATGGGAACGCGAATCCCTATCGCGCCAAGCGCTTCGTACGCAGCGGAGAGCTGTCCCTTCCCACCATCGATGAGGATGAGGTCGGGAACGTCGTCCTTGTGCTGTGCATAACGACGAGTCACCGCTTCACGCATCGCGGCGAAATCATCATTGCCGACCACCGTCCGGATGATGAACCGACGGTATTTCGATTTCTCCGGCTTGCCATCTGTGAAGCGCACGCAGGCGCTCACCAAATCTTTCCCCTGGAGGTGCGAGTTGTCGAACGCGTCGATACGTCGCGGCAAGAACGGCAAACGAAGTACCTCCTGCAACGCGACGAGCGTATGCTCTCGTTCGTCGATGCGAGCGGCGATATTGCGTAACGCCATCTCTAAAAGCGCATGACGCTGTCCCGATTTCGGCACAGTGATGGAGATGGCCTTTCCATCGTGCAATCGCGTGAGGAACTCCCCGAGCGCCCCATCTTCGAGCGCATGCTCGAGAATCAACTCATCTGGGATGGGCTGGTCGAGGTAGTACGCTTTCAAGAAATCATCGATGAGTCCTGGTGCGGTCCCGCGCTCGAGCCGATACTCCTCGGTGCCAGTCACAAGCCCGCGCTCCACGCGCAGCACGAGTACCA
>CAZIKW010000138.1:0-1883 GCA_964540015.1 uncultured Methanosarcinales archaeon
GCCCGCAGCATGACTGCCGAGCAGACGCCGTCGAAGTCGGTGTGGGTGACGATACGGATGGGGGTAGTCATTTCGTCGGCTTCCTTTGTAGCTGTTGTTAAACCCTTTTGTGGCGAAAGTGGTTATTTGTAGTAACTCTAAAGTAGTTAATATAGGAAAGATTTATATAGCTGGGCGCCTCTTATTCTCCGAAACGAGGTGCATTCCATCATGCCACGAAGTCTTGAAAATTCCTCAATCGCCCATGTTCTTACGCAACGCGCTCCGCCCCTGCCGGGAGCAGAGGGTTTTATGGAGTTCCTGATGGAGCAATATGACGGCGGTTTGCATACCCGCCTTGTCGCAAACACGCCGTCTACGGAGACGTGGGATATCTTGCATCGCAGCAAGCATATCGGCACGTACTTCCGCTCTGGCAAAGCGCAAGGATATCCGTTACGCGTCTGTGATGTTACTATCAAGGATTATGTGAACCAAACGGTCTTGGCCCTGGTACCCTCGTGCAAGGAATCTGATAGACCTCCGCTTGATCGGGTGCACTTGGAGTTCAACACGCGCGCAGACTTCGGCTTGATGAGTGAGCTTGGCGAGGATGGCGACAAGGAGTCGGTTCGTTACGACGGCCACAAAGACATCCCGTTCCCGCATACTCGTCCTGAGTAAGAGCTTCTTTTTCCTATCTTTCGGGGTCCCAGTTCTAGCTACGGTCACGCCATGTGTGTTTGCACTTGACGCACTTGAGGAACTTCGTTTCCGGTTCGTCTGACGAACGCATCTGCTTCGTCCACCAGTACGCTTGATCGTGACCGCATTCGGGGCAGACTTCCTCAGTCGTGGGGAGGATGGTGTCGTTATCTGACACGATTTCCGCCGATTCCGAACGCTTTTCCTTGATGACTTCGCGCACAGCAGTCGTTTCCTGCTTCTTGTTCGTGTATCCGCACGAGCATGCGAGGACTTTCTTCCCCTTCTCGAGCTTTGGGGTCATCATCGCGCCGCATTTAGGACAAAATAACATGGGGTGACTCTCCCGGCCGATGGTATAAAAGCGTTGTGGTGGTTTGTGTCAAGGGGGATATTGGTTGCGGCAGCTTTGGTTTCTCACTCGTCGTGCCGAAAGCTTCAAAAACGGCAGCAAGGTCGTTTGGAACATGGGTTTGGTCGAGTATCTGTTCCCGGACTACGAAAAGCTCTCACCGGAGCAACTGCGTGAGCACCGCAATCGCAACCGTGGATTGTTTGCGGGCGGTGCGCTCGGCATCGCCTCTATCGCTTCGCTTGAAGCGCTTGCCTCTTGGTTGCCCGCCGACCTCGCCCAGCAGGCGGAACGGTTCGCCTCATCAGCGGAACTGTACAGTGGGCCATTGCTCCTGTGCGTAGCGACCATCGGCTACAGCATCACCGCGCTGTCGGAGCAAGGCAAGTACGAGACGGAATGCTCGAAGGCTGAGCGCATCGTGCGACTCAATGAGGAGCGCCTGCAACGGGGTCAGCCGACGCTCGCTGAGGATATGCAACGCATTCTGCGCGAGAAGCGAGAACGTCACAAAGCATGGCGGAACCGAGAGTATATAACTCCCTGGCATCACATCAAGGAACTCTATGAGCCATTACTACGACGCCTCCTCGGACGTGAAGAGCAAGCCGTTTCGGATTCCGATCAAAGCGCGCGGCCAGACGCTTGAATTGTGGAGCGACGCTGGCATCTTCAGCAAGGAAGCGTTGGATGCAGGAACGAAGCTTCTGATTGATACGTGCGACCTGCCTGAGAATGGTCGCGTCCATGACTTGGGTTGTGGGATTGGTGTTGTTGGGATCTTGGCGAAGCGTGCTGAACCTTCTTGTACGGTCGTCTGTTCCGATGTGAGTGAGCGGGCGGTTGC
>CAZIKW010000139.1:0-1835 GCA_964540015.1 uncultured Methanosarcinales archaeon
TTCAGATCGTGTGTGCGGTCCTGGGAGCGCGAATCCGAGCGTCGTCAAGATCACGCCGATGATGAGTAAGGCGTACGTGAGCACGCGAGGAACGAGCACGGTCGCGTATGAGGTGCGCGTATCGCTGCTGTCTTCGTCGACCGTCGTCGTGGTCGCGTGTGCGGTCTGCGACGGCATGAAGAAGAGGAATCCTCCGATGACAAGGAAGATGACGCCGAAGATGATAAGGCTGGTTCTCATAGTGTGTGTACCTGCGGATAATAGGGTGTAGTGTGTACGCCCCGAAAAGGAGCAGAGCTCCTCCTCTATATGAGGTGGCGGCATAGAGAGTATATACTTTTGAGTTTTCTTGTTGTCGTCGATAGATTATCTTCTTGTTCTCTATATAGGAAACGACTATATGTTTTTTTTAAATGTATGTTGTGACACATTTCTTTATAATGTGGAGCGCATTACACGCCTCCATGGATCAACGAAAGCTCATCCACTTCGGGAAATCGGCGTATTGTATCACGCTCCCCCACACGTGGATAAAGAAGAACGCGTTGAAAAAAGGCGACAACCTGGGTGTGCAAGAAACGTTACGCGGCTCCCTTGAAGTCATTCCCAACCCAGAAGTCCACGACGAGGGCAGCAGCCTCGAGATCGATATCAGCGGGAAATCCACCGACGAGATCATCCACCTGCTTCTCGCGACCTATCTCAACGGGTACACGATCATCACCTTGCTCGGCAAGAACAGCGGCAAGGTCGCTTATATCCGAAAGCACGTGCACGAGTTCATCGCCGCGGAGATCATGGAAGTGACTGCGGACAAGATCTCCATCCACATCTTTTGGGATATCGAGAGCATCAATCTCTCGGCGATCCTCAACCGCATCAGCCACATCATCCAAAACCTGTTCGCGGAGACCATCGACCTCCTCGAGACGTGCGCCGATACGCAAGATATCGTCGAGCGCGGCTCTGAGGTGCAGCGTCAGGTGCTGCTCGCCAAGCGCGCGATCAGCTACGCGCTGCGCCACTCGTTCGCCGCGCAGAAATTCAACATGACCTCTATCGACTTGTACTATACGTCGTACGTCATCTATTTCTTCGGCAAGATCGCGGAGTATATCGTCGAGATCTCCCGTGTCATCTGCGATTCGCAGGTGCAAAAAGTGCTCGGTGTGAAATCGAAGGCACAATTGAAGGTCTTATTGCAACGCACCAGTGCGTATTTCGCTAAAGTCGTGGAGAACCACCACAAGAAGGGGGATCACTCGCGCTTCGTCATCAGCGAGTATCAGAGCTTCGAGGCGGCGATCGCGACCTTTCGCGTCTCAGAGAAGCGTGCGCCGCTCCAAGTATGGATTCCCGTCGTCGCTGAGTATCCCAAGATGATCATCAACAAGGTGAAGGAGACGGAGTTCGTCATGATCAATATCGAGAACTCGCCGAAGTGAGCCGTATACGCGGGACCCGCAGGACCGCAATCGATAAATACTCCGCCCAGGCCATTCGGTGCCGTGAAGCGCCGCACCCTGTGGATACTGCTTGCCGCAGCGATTGGTTTTCTCGCAGGAATTCTCGTGCATGCTGCGTGGCCTGAACCTGCGCCGGTAACCTCCTACTCCTTTCTCGCGCCCGAAGTCGCGCGCTTGGATTTGGAGGAGTTCAATGAGCAACAACGGTTCTATCGCTCGTATTACGCGCCGCTGCGCGAGCAATTACGCAACATCACCCCGCTCGACGGTACCGTCGCGGTCTATTTCGAGGATTTGACCACAGGCGAATGGATAGGGATCGAAGAGCGCGCCCCATTTCGTGGCGCAAGCCTCCTCAAAGTCGTCACG
>CAZIKW010000140.1:0-1834 GCA_964540015.1 uncultured Methanosarcinales archaeon
CGGGCCCATCACAAGATACGCATCGCGGTGCGGGCGCTCGAAGAGCGCGTGGTACATGCCGAACGTGCCGAACAGGAACGTGATGATGCCCAACCCATAGAGCATGGAGAGAAGCGATATATCTCCGAGAATGGAGGAGAGGTACGTTCCGGGAACGTTACGCCACAATGCCCCTATGCCGAATTCGAAGAGCGCGTTCTTGTAGACCAAGACATAGAACCACAGCGAGAGGAGGAGCGTGAAGAAGAACAGCTCTCCCAATCTGTCATCGACACCATACCCCTCCACCCGCAGGAGCACGATCATGATGAGCAATGATAGCGAGAGCACGAAAATAAGCGGGTGCGTGAACGCGAGCGCTATGGCGCAGAAGATGATCGGGAAGATGTGCCTCTCGATATCGTGCAGGAGCGCTATGATGATGAGGATGAGGAGGAGCGCGAGGGGGACCGGGCTGACCGCGTTCATCGACCTTGCGAAGAGCACGGGTCCCGTCCCTGCGAGGATCGCCGCGACCAACGCGACGACCGACGAACCGCTCAGGCGGCGCGTGATGAGATACACTGGCACGAGGAGGAGCGCCATCAAGAGATTCGGCAGCACCTTGTACATGACAGGAGAGATGGCGGTGAGGAGCGCGAGTCCATATTCATAGACGGGATTCCCGATGCGCGTATGTCCTGTCACGCTGAGCGGATCGTCCCGCAGCGGCGCGCCAGTCTCCTGGATATGCTCGACGCTGCGCACCGCGAGATAGGAGTCGTAACTCAAGTATGGCGTCTGCACGACAATAGACATCCGCACGGCGAAGATGATGAGTATAAGCAGAACAAGCGCGAGATAGCCCCAATACGCCCGTTTTCCACCCACAACCGCTTCGCTGCTGCTGGCGCCTTGCCGCGACTGCTCCATACATGACAGCCTATCGACGAGAGTTTAAATAAGTTCGGGTGAGGAGCGGGGTGTAGAAATCATCGCCACGGCCTTGAAGGGTATCGACCTCCAGTGAGACGGAGCGAAAAGGACGCAAGCACATAGTGTCGATACCCGGACCGCCGCCCGGCGAGACAATGGTCGAAGCCGGCATTTGCGGCGGTCGGCCGAGATGATTTCTACGCAATCGGCGAGGAGAAGATTTAGGTAACGGAACTATGTATTGTGGTCTTGACGCGCACACAGAAAAGCTTTTATAGTAAAGCATACTATACAGTACAGTAAACTATACATATCGTCGAGTGTGACGTGCGCGCATCATCGCACGACGTCTGCATAACCAGCACACAACATGCTTGGAGAACACGGATGTGGGAGAGAAAACATGACGCTCATGAAAAACAAGCTCAAGGAGTACCGCGAGAACGCGAAATTAAGCCAAGAACGGCTCGCGGAGGCGACAGGAGTCACCCGACAGACGATCATAAGCATCGAAGGCGGCCGCTACGTCCCATCGCTCGAGCTCGCGCTCAAACTATCCAAGACATTCAAATGCAAAGTAGAGGATCTATTCGGATAGAGACGACTCGAAGGTGAACGATATGGACAAAGAGAGACGAGACAAAGCGATAGTGTCTATGGGATTCGCGTTGGCGTGCGTCATCGCAGGCGTGTCGCTCAACATCATGGGCATTACCGGCAGCATCACGACGTTCGGATCCGTCGGGAACTGGCTGATATCGATAGGAGTCATGGCGATAATCGTCGCGATGATCAACGCGATGTCGAAGAAGAGAAAAATCGACGAACGCGTGGAATTCATATCCGCGAGAGCGAGCAGAGTTGTGTTCCTCACATTCATCGTTGTCGCGTTCGCGCTGATGGTCATCGACGCCATAGC
>CAZIKW010000141.1:0-546 GCA_964540015.1 uncultured Methanosarcinales archaeon
CACCGGCGAGCAGACCGTCATCCTCCATGATGAGAATCTCACGACATTCCCCGCGCTCCTTGATTATGCGTTGCTCGGCAACCAGACCGTGCCGTTCCGCATAGCAGCGTACAACGCAACGGTCCAGATGGTCATAGGATCGAACGCCGATGTCGTGCTCATCACCGACAAATCAGGCAGCATGGCATGGCGTCTTGATGCCGACGACCAGAACGGCAACCAGCGTTCCTGCAACAACCCCGACACATACCATAAGGACGACACGCAACGTCTCGCATTGGCGAAATGCCTCGATATAGAATTCACTGATGTGACAATGAACACCTCGATGCCGAACAACCAGAACCGGCAATGGCTCGTCGATTTCAGCACCAACGCGAACTATTACACAAACGACCCCAATCAGCTCACGCATGACAACCTGGTGGGCGAGATAGGGACGTACAAGAATCCTACCGGCGGGACTTGCATCGCATGCGCTCTCAACCTCGCGTACAACATCCTCTCAACGTACAGCCCACAGAACAAGACGAGATTCGTGGTGCT
>CAZIKW010000141.1:578-1789 GCA_964540015.1 uncultured Methanosarcinales archaeon
CAACACGGCGGGTACGGGGACGACCGGTCTGTACAATCCGGCGAGCTGTGACGGGGACACGAGCGATTGCTCTACAAACCATTGCGATGGGCCTATAGCGGCGGCGATATACTCGGCGCAGAGGCTCCGCACCGGCCTGAATGCGACAGTGTACACGATCGGCATCGGTCCCGTGACGATGATGAGCTGCAACAAAGCGAACTATACGCTATACACCATCGCCAACGTCACGAATGGATCATACTACTCGAGCAAGAACGCGACCGAACTGCGTTCCATCTATCGTGAGATAGCATACGATATCCTCCTGCGTTCGTCGCAGACAAGCCAGTTCATAACTGTGCCGGGGAATTTCTCTCCCGCGAGATTGTACCCTGATTCCCATATCAATATCACGTACATTCCATCTACTGACGGGCTGCGTCAGGGCGAACTGTCCGTCACCATGCAGTCCGCGCCATTCGGGTCTTGCACGCCGACAGTCATGCTCCCGGCAGGCGTGCGGTTCCTGTCAGCGGCGGCCACCTCGTACTCTGACGAGCACTGGACAGATTATCTCGCCATCGAAGGCGAAGGTGTGAATGCGTCGAATGCCACGGTGATGATGAATATAAGCGTCTTCAACCTATCAGACTATGATTCGAACTACGTGCGTCTCGGCGATCCCTATCGCATCAATGTCCCCGCGGCCCTCTGCGGACAGTCCGGGGAACACATCAGGCTGCTCGCCGAACAACTCCTTGATATACGATGTCGCCGTCAACCTATCTGTTGAGCGCAGCGAACCGGTGCCGGGATCAGAAGGGTGCGCGTGGACCATCGCGTTCCCCGACGGCGCGAAGGTGAACGTCACCATTCCATCTTCATATTCTGGAGCGAACCGTTGCTCATACACTCCGTCAAATCACACGATCTCCAACGCAGCGTACGACGAGGATGACGCGTATCAATTGGGGGCGTACATGATGTTCCGCCGTCTCGATTTCAACGACGACGGAACGATTTTCGTGAACTTGCGGGAAGAGGACTTGGAAGTCATCGTCACGACCATCTCCCGTGTCCCGTACCTGCACGGTCCGAGCCGCGTCGTACTGGAGGTCGTGCGATGATGTCGCCGTCACGCCGGCGAGGACACCTGTCGAGGTGGGCGCGTGAGGGCGCTCGTTCACGAGTGGGTGTCGGATCGCGTAAAGGCGTCATGTACACAGTCG
>CAZIKW010000142.1:0-1063 GCA_964540015.1 uncultured Methanosarcinales archaeon
GATGACTGGCGGAGCTGGCGTCGCGCTCGCGATAGTGGGATCGGTCGATGCCGCCACCTATCGCCGCAAGATGGGTCTCTACCACGCAAGCCTCACGAGGATATCGGATAAACTGGCCGAAAAGATAGCGGTTATGGATAGTGGATTGGCCATGGATAACGCGTCGCCGCTTGAACGTGCAGTCAGCAGTCGGAGCGGCGGAATATCCGATTAATCAATGATGCAAGACAGTCAATGATGCCATGCAACTGATGCGATCAACAGGTTCACTATGATAAACGATTCACTTGACACACGGGTCCGAGCGATGACGCATCAACGCCCGTCGCCTGAGAATGCAGGCAAGTACCGAGCGCTCGCATTCGGTCAGTACGCGTGCATCGGTCTCGCCATGGTCGGCGCCATTGCCGCAGAACATTACGTGCACAGTCAAAAACCGCAGTACGGAAAGGCAATGCTATCCGCTCTCGCCGGTTTGAGTTTCGCGTCGCAATCGCAATACTTCAATCTCGAAAAGCAGAGCCTCCTTGTACAGAAGCCAAAACGACGCACAATCACATCATGACTATGCTCGCAATAACGCAACACGCGAATCAACGCATCAACTCAACACATCAACATTACTTACGACGAATAAACTGCGATAAACTACGAATGAACTATTACAATCCAACGGTGCAACAATGAACCAACACAAAACCACGGTTATCTTTTTGCTAACGCTCTTGATGCTCACGAGCATCTTCGCGCAGTCAGCGAATGCTGTACTCGTCGTGAACAAATACACGAACGAGTTCGCGGCGAGCTCGCCCTACAACGAGCAGCTGAAACTCTGCGCGTGCGAGACGAAAGTCGATCGCATCATCGTAGAGAACACGGGCGATTTCATCGCCGATTTCGACGTGCGCATCCAGAGCGCGTACCCGAACAGCATCAAAGTGCCGGAATCGAGTTTCCAGCTAGCGCCTAAGCACTTCAAGGAAGTCCTCGTCTACATCGAGGATAGCTGCGGCGTCCAAGGGACCTTCCCCTATGATGTCACCGTCACGAACAGTTATGGCCG
>CAZIKW010000142.1:1073-1781 GCA_964540015.1 uncultured Methanosarcinales archaeon
AAAAGTCACCGTGGGCCTTTGCGAAGAGGGAACGTTCAACGTCACCGTCACCAACGTCGGTACATTCGCCGATGGATTCAGCCTCGATTTCGGACCGTACAACGATATCGCTGACGTAAAGATGAAGGACGTGTATCTCAAGCCAGGACAGTCCTACAGTCAGGATGTCGGTTTCACATTCCCCTGCACTGAATACGGCACGAAGACAATCCCGTTCGTCGTCTTCACAGGTAAGAACGGATTTGGCGCGGATGCGCAACGCGAGATGGTGATAACCAACGATTACGCATACAGCATCGACGTACCGACTGCAGTGAACGTCTGCACCCAGACGACGACCAGCGTGCCGATCGAGATAAGCAACGACGCTCGCGTGGATGACATAGTGTCGCTGCGCCTAGTGGGACCATCCTTCGCGACGCTCTCCGAGCAGACCGTCGAGCTCGACGCTCGCAAGGACAAGACCGTCCAGCTCTCCATAGCGGCGCCGAAAGGGGCTGAAGGAGAGCACAAGATAACTATCGAATCCATCGACCGCTACGGCCAGAAGCAGAAAGCGCGCGATATAACCGCGACGCTCGCAGATTGCTACGACCCGAAGGTCGAACTCCGCGACACGCCCGAACACGCGGTCGAAGGACCGCTTGTCACCTGCTGCGGGCTCAAGACATACTATGTCAATGTCCGCAACGACGGCGACCGCGAACA
>CAZIKW010000143.1:0-1689 GCA_964540015.1 uncultured Methanosarcinales archaeon
CGAGCAAATCGACGACTTCCGATTCACCCAGTTTCTTCGCCAGGTTAATCGCCGTCGTGTAACCCGCGATCTCGTAGTGCTCCACACGGGATCCCGCGCCGATGATGCCCAGATCGAGGATAATCGGGTTGCCCTCTTCCTTCACGGCCTCATCGCCTTCCTTGATGCAGCCTTCCATGCCGACGCATTTCTTGCCGCCAGGAGCCATCTCAAGGATGCCCGCGATCTTCTCCAGGCGCACGACCTGCGCTTCTGTTTCCAGCAAGTGCGCGGCGAACGCATCTTTGAGTTCCGTGTGATGGGATCCTTCGACCATCTTCGGGATGGCCTTCGTCAGCTGCTTCTCGGCCGAGTACATGTCCTTAATCTCGTTGATAAGTAAATCTTGCACCGTTTGTTCTTCTGCCATACGAATGACCTCCAAGAAGATGAATTCCTCTGTATGAACGAAGGCCTGGCGAGAGATATAATGGAGACGACAGTACAATACATATGCGAGTTGAGCAGGAAAGAGACTCTACAAAAAGAAATAGAGAGGATCAGCCATCCGGAATCACCGGCTCGACCAGTTTCGCGAGTTTTTCTAATGACTCTTGCCAGCCCAAATAGCACATCTCGGCAGGGATCATGGCGGGAATTCCTTCTTGGACGATTTTGATATCCGTGCCGACAGCAACTTTCTTCAGCCACACCGACGTCGTCATGACACCGGATAAGTTCGGGTCATCGAATTGATCCGTGTATTTGAGGAATTCGTTCGGTCGTATCTCTACGTACTTCCCACCAAACGCGTGCGAGCGAGTGGTGGAGAAATTCGTAAAGGACATCTTATACGTGCCGCCCACGCGCACATCCATGTGCTCAACTGTGCATAAGAACCCGTACGGAGGTATCCAAAACGACATCGCGTGCGGATCCGTGAATGCGCGATAGACTTTTTCTGGCGTTGCTTTGAGGACGCGGTGGAGTGTTACGCTGTTGGTCATGCGGGATGTCCGTCCTGCAAACCTTATAAATAATTCGACGGGGAATATGTACGCCTTTGAAGGGATGAAGCTCCGAACGTTTTTAAACATTCAAGAACACCCCGAGACCATATGCACCCGCATCCAATCATCATCGCCAGACCTGTAACGCTGGCTACAGAAGGCCCGCATAAGGACCAACATGTGCAAGGACCGTACTCCTCATATCCACTCTTCACCACCGAACGCTCGAGCGCAGCCATACGCCGCAACGAAGATATCTGGAAAGTCATCGAACGCAACAACCACACCCCATTCTCCCTCAAGCACGCCTCGAACGAACACTTCGATTACGGGTGCCACGTATTTTCTTGACGCGACATCATTTTCTCTGAAGCCTACGCGAAGACCACGGCCACGAATCGCACGACCGTCGGGACGACCTCCGAAGAAACGTTGACAAGCGCGCTAGAAGACATTGTGAAATCAGTACAAAACCATCAACTCATTTTACTTGACGCGACGCCCGACGTGTGCTCGATGCCACGCTATACAACGTTCTCTCAACTGGATCTAGATGAGCTCGCAGCACGATACCGCGCCATCCCCGCCATGAGCGCGTACCCCGATCCGTTCGCGTACCAGGCAGCAATTCTTGTACAGGGATGAGCAGGCACACCCCACAACGTCCTCAACACTTCAAAGACCGCCGCGTTGAAATTGT
>CAZIKW010000144.1:0-1663 GCA_964540015.1 uncultured Methanosarcinales archaeon
GTCGTTCGCATCCGCACCTACACTATTTCGGAGTTGATCCACCGTATCTATAAGGGTGATAGCCTCCCGCAGGATCGCCGCTTTTTGCCGAAGGATCGGGGTGGGGTGTTTGCTTTTTTTCATCTTCCGCACCTGGTGGGTATCTACGCCAAAGACGAGTACTATCCGCTGCTTGAAGTGAACGGCGTGGCCGTCGGTCTCGCGAAATTACAGCAAGACACGGATCAGCCGGATCGACTCGGTATCTCCTTCATCTCAGTTGATCCAAAGTTTCAAGGCCGTGGCTACGCGAGTCTTCTCGTGGATGAGCTCATGCGGTTCGCGAAGAGCCGCGAGGCAACAGTGTACACCTCGTCATACACCGACGCGGGCTACGTAAATCTCAAGCCAATATTCAAGCGTTATGCTGACAAGCATGGTGTGCCGTTTATCGATACGGAGGGGAGGATTTAGTTCCATAACAAATTCCCTATGCCCACAAACGCTCAAACCTTCCTCAATCAAATCGTCTCCGTCACGATGGACCGTCCACTCGGTTCCGCGCATCCAAAGCACGGCTGGACGTACCCCGTAAACTACGGATTTGTCCCAGGCACGCTCTCTCCTGACGGGGAAGAGCTGGACGCGTATGTCCTTGGCGTTGATCATGCGCTCGATCAGTTTACAGGTCGTTGCATCGCCATTGTTCATCGTTTGAATGATAACGACGATAAGTTGATCGTTGTGCCAGACGGTATGACCTTGTCTGACGAGGAAATTCGGCAAGCAGTGGATTTTCAAGAGCGATTTTTCGCGTCGGAGATTGTTCGAGGTGTGGCTGGAAACGAGGTCTGAGCCACCAAGCAAAAGCACGCCTACTGATGGTAGACGTGTAGAAAAGAGTTAGAGAAGTTGTGTGAGCGACTGCGTGAGTGCGTCGGTGACAAGCGTTTCGTTCTTTGGAACGCCGACGATATGACGGGGAAGGTCCGCGCAGCGAATGGGCGGCAGTTGTTGGTAGAGATTGATCCCCGCCTGCAGAATGGTTCTTGAGAGCTCTCGTGCCTGAACGACGGGGAACGATGCCCACTGCTCTGCGTTCCCGAACGGGAGCAGGTACGGCATGCCGACATTGTCTTGGCCGTAGATAGTACGCCCTGAAAGAGGAGATCCCGGCAAGAAGTCTCGCTCGCAGATCTCGTCGATCACTTCATCGTACCGACGTACGCACTGTACCGGACAGCCTCGCTCGTTTAAGCGATGGATGCCTTCTCCGATCGCGATTCCGGCATAGGCGCGCACGATGCTAATGCCATGACGCGCGAACAGGTCGCAGATCTGGCTCAGCAGGGCGCCAGAGAAGATGACGTCGTCGAGCAGAGCTGCTTCGGTACCGCTGACCTGAGCAGCGAGTTCTGCGACGAGTCGCTCGAGATCGACAGCGGATCCATTCCGCTTGCAGAGCTCTACGTCTTCTTTCTGGTCGTTCACGGCACGTGTGATATCGATCGTGAGCGTCTGGTGCGTGTATACCCCATCTAGACTGATGATCGGCACATCGCAGACTCGGGTCAGCATTTGCAGACCATCCGCGAGCTCGGACTCTTCGACCCAGTCACAGCAGCCGAAGCAGGATTCCAGAGCTCGCTGACTTGTGTCACGGAACTCGCGAAGGGTGGTTGAT
>CAZIKW010000145.1:0-1652 GCA_964540015.1 uncultured Methanosarcinales archaeon
GCCCCCCTTCCTCCAAGATCGCCCGCAAGAGGACATGGACCGCGCGCGCATTCCTGAAACGATGTTGATCGAGGACGCGAAAGTCCGTTTGCACTGCACTGATGCAGACATCAGTTACGTGCTCGATCAACGCCTCGACACGTTCGCAGATTATCTCCGCGCCGCGAAGGCAGCAGGAACGTCCATAGACGATAAGGTCTACGTCCAGCACATGCTAAAGACACTATCGAGCCGCCTTCAAGATCATTTCGAACAGAGTGACGGCGACATCCGCTACGTTGCCACAGCTGTCAAGCTGGAAACCTCATTCCTGTTGGTTACCGAACACAAAGGATTTGCCGTCGAGATACACCAAAAGAATCGCCGCAAGTGGTTTTCTCGTGCAAAAAATGTAGGCCACTTGGAGATAGATTCCAGGAACGGGTACCCCTCCGGATACATTTTTTGCACGAGAAAACCACTTGCGGCGATTCTTTTGGTGTATCTCTATTAAGAGCCACATCACAGATCCAGCCGCATACCAAGCAGTGCAAAGCACCATCACGCAAATCAAAAGAGAGTACAAGGAAAAATACGACATCTCTGTTCACTACCAGCAGGAAGCTCCTTTCGACATGCCACTCGAAATGTTCGATAGGAGTTGATGAATGACGCTCGACCAACGCATACGGCACGCCAACCAGACAACGCAGCAGACAGCAGTGTCTGCAACGCAACAACACGCAATAACGGCACCGGTACCCGTCGTGACAAACGAGCGCCGCTACGACCCGGAGCAAGCGGCCGATATCCTCACGCGCCTCGAGATGCGCAAAGAAGAGGAGCGGCGTAAGACGATTCGCAAGCAGGCGGAGAAGGATCTCCGCTACGTCACGAAGGAAGAGGAGGACGACCGCATCCCACAAAGCAGACTCTACACAATTCTTGAGGAGCGTGGATTCGAACGCGAGGCGATCGAAGACATCATCGCCACACACTATCCGAGTGCTCAACAGCAACGCCAGTTCTTCGCGGAAGCGGGAGTTATCCCCACGGCGAACAGGTTCCTCGAGGAAGGCATAGATATGTACAAGGATACGTTCCTGCGTGCATTACAAGAAGCGTATCCGGATGAAGAATTTGTAAGCGCGTCCAAAATAACCCGCGATCCGTTCTTGGGGCAATATCACGCGCACCTCAAGATCGAGCACAAGAAGCGCAGGATCGCATCGCCAACGCGCAATCCCGTCGTGAAGCTGTGGCACGCACTCCAGTACAAAACCCAAACACCCACACCGGTTCTCACCATCACATTCGATGACGTCTTCAACTACAATGATGGCAAGGTGTGGGGCAACGTCCACACATACCTGCAATCGCCGAAGACCATCGTGTTGGAAGATCGGTTCGACGGGCTTGAGAAGACACTCAAACGCGCATCCAAAGCAGGAGGCAGTTTATTCAATGTGAGTCGGCAAAGGACCTACAGCGTCGGATAGCCTGTCGGGGAATAACATCACGATTTCTTCGGCCGTCCACGCGGCTTCGCTTCGCTCACCGCAGATGCGAGTCCCAAAGAATCAAGCAACCGTACCACAGCGATGCGCTCCTGAGTCCGCGCCCGCGTCCGCGTCAGAGACGCCTCAGAGTGCTGGCGCGTCGGGGAACTCGCG
>CAZIKW010000146.1:0-1521 GCA_964540015.1 uncultured Methanosarcinales archaeon
TGAGCCACCCGACGCCGTCCATGAAGATCAGAACAACGGCGACAAGCACGACGGTGATGAGCATATTTTTCATCCAGCCGTCGATCTCGAAGCCTTTGTCGTCCTGCTGCTTATGGAAGCTCGCAATCAGGAGCATGAACATGACGAGGATGACGAGCACTAAGGCGACCCGAGCAACAAGCACGTTGATCAAGCCGACGAGTTGTGCGCTCGCGACCACGAAAAAGCCGCTACAGAACGCGACCATCGCGTTGAGGTTCTTGCGCGAGTACGTCTGGCCGTTCGCCATCTTCTCGATTTCTCGAGGACCGCGGACACGAGCGTGAAGACGAGCCGAAACGGCAGGACGGCGTCGAACAGGCCTATCGTGTCGAAGAAGGCCAGGGAATCCCGAAACACGCTCATCGACGGGATTCCCGGCGAGAGGGTATTTAAACATTTGGGTAGGTTGTGGACGGGGATTCCGGTCCGGTGCGCAACTAATATGAACTCCTCAGTTCTCCCGGTACGTATGCGTGCGATCAGAGGCGGGACGTTGGCGTTCCTGTGCATCGGTGTGACTGCCCTGTGCGACCAGGGAGCCTACCACCTCACCCGCGCCTCCCTTGAGGCCCAAGCGCTCGTGAAACCAGCTATGACGTACGCGCAAGCGGTGGAGCGGATCGAGGAATGCACTACCTCCCTCGCAGACATGACCGCTCCCCTCCCAGGCGTCTTGCCCGGCTTTTGCCGCGCGTATCGGGGTTTCGTCGCCGACTACAAGGCCGCGCATCAGGTCCTCGATACGACCGACGCCAAACCCTTTTAAACGCACCCGGGTTCTTCTCTCGATATGGTCAGTAAGGATTTCGACAAACTGCGCTCCGAGATGGATGCGTACGACAAAGCGCGCGAGCACATTATCATCAACAGCCGTGCCATCACGAAAGAGAGCAAGGCGGCGATCTATGCGTTACAGCGCGATGAGGATGAGGAAGCTGCATCGCACCTGAAGACCGCGCGAGCTGCGATTGATAGTTTGTTACCGGCGATCAAGAAGGATCCGACGCTGCGCACGGGTGGATTCTCGGGTGGTGTTGAGGAATACGTTGAAGCGATTGCGTTCCAACACTTCTTGCATGAAGGGAAACTGCTCTCACGCACCGCAGTTCCGTTCGCGGATGCGGAAGAATACCTCGGCGGTTTGTGCGATTTGACGGGTGAATTGAACCGCTACGGCGTGTTGCGCGCGACGAAGGGTGATCGCGAGAGCGTGCAGCGTATCCGTGATGTGATCGATGAGATCTACGGCGCTTTGAGTACGTTCGACTTACGCAACGGCGATCTGCGCCGCAAGTACGACGCGGTCAAGTACGCATTGCAGAAGATCGAGCAAGTCTTGTACGATTTATCGTTGCGACCGAAGATTCAGTAACCCGTCTCGTTGCGGTTATCGTAGCGAAAACGGCTCCCTTCATCCGTGTGGTACTTGTAGAACGTTCCGCCATGCTCAAACAGCAAGCGGTAGCCTGCGATGCTCTC
>CAZIKW010000146.1:1531-1645 GCA_964540015.1 uncultured Methanosarcinales archaeon
CGATGCGCGGAGACGCGATGGTCGAGCTCGGTATCTGCAGACGGGATGCGAGATCCTGTTTCGCCCGTTGCACGAGAGTCTGCACTTTGGTGGTTTCCTCGTCGGTTCCCATTC
>CAZIKW010000147.1:0-1606 GCA_964540015.1 uncultured Methanosarcinales archaeon
GTTGCTCCAATGGCTCGATGAGAACCTCCCGCGCGCGTACACGGCGCCCGCCGATATCGCGCGCGCGTACGGCGCGCTTTCTGACGCTGATCGATTCCTCGGGCGCATCCGCCGCTGGCAACACTACCGATTCTATGTCTATGTCTACAATCTCTTGACTGCTGGTATCGCGCTTGCGAAAGATGGGAAGATCGCGACCACCTCGCAACCGAAACGGCCAGAGCGCTTCCTCAAGATGTGGATGGCAAAGCAACGCCATATGAAACGCGATGCGCTCGCCGTCACACTCAGTCCGCACCTGCACAAGAGCCAAAAAAGCTTACGCAAAGATACGATGCCGTACTTACGGTACATGGGTGAGAAGCGCGGCAAAGCCTGGGTGAAGACCGTGGTCGCGCGATATGATCTCGATCCTGAGAATGCGTCGTATATTGGCGGATAGGATTCTCTTCAATTCCCGTTGACCGTTATCCCGTGCAGGATCTTCGCCAATTGCTTCGCGCCTTGCGAGATGCGCGGTCCAGGTCGCAGAAGCAATGCGTCATCGATCGCGAACACGCGTTCGTTCTTCACGGCCGAAAGATCGCTCCACCCATCGCGTGCGGCGATGAGCGTCGGGTCGAATTCTTCGACATCTTCGGGGATCGCTATCACGATCATCTGCGGATCGAACCGGCGGATCGCGTCGATATTGACGGGGCCGACGTACGGCTCGCCGCCGGCGATGACGATGAGATCATTGAGCAATGGCGAGATGCTCGGTATTGATCGCAAGCTCTCCGCGTAGACGCGCGTTTCGTGGAATCGGGATGCTTTCGCCTTGATGCGCTCGAAGGTGGTGCGTAAATCATGAGAGAGCACTTCCCCCTCGACATCCTTGCCGATCATCTTCGCAAGCGAACCGATCTCGGCGATCGAGCTCTCAAGCGATGAGAACCGCAACACCACCGGGCGCAACGCGGTGAGTTTCTCCGCGAGCGATTCTTGGCCCGGGCCCAGCACTACAAGATCCGCTTCGAGAATGGCGGCGCTCTCCGCGGTCACTTCTTGCGTGTCGCCGATGCTTGGTATCGTGAGCGCGCTCTCCGGGTAGGTGCAGCTTTCGCAGCGCCCGACGATAGCTCCTCCGGCGCCCAGTGCGAACAGGAGTTCAGTCGCGGCCGGGTGCAAGGAAAGAATGCGCATAATAGGAGAGGGGTGCGTCCAGGCGTACAAAAGCGTTTCGGCCCAGGGAAAAACAGTGTAGTCACACGTCGGTTGAGAGGAAGAGGATACCCTGGGAGCTTGCGCTCCCAGAGCATTGGAGTTCCCGAGATTACCTCGTTGTGCGACAAAGGTGTTTTTGGGTTCCCCACTAGGCCACACGTCGGGTGGTTTATATATATTTCGAGGTGAAGGTTCGCAGAACAGTTATAAACGGGCCTCTCCCGGGTGATACCCTGTGGTCCAGCGCGGGAACAGGCGTCAGCGAGGAGTGGATATCTTCCCGTATGCGGTGCTGCTTGGGGTGTGCCTCGTAGCCCTCGTGGCCATGGTCGCCACGATGCGTTATCAGGATGCACCTGCAGCGATGCCGACACAGAACGCGGTCGGACAAGGGTTCCTC
>CAZIKW010000148.1:0-1589 GCA_964540015.1 uncultured Methanosarcinales archaeon
GTGCATGTCGCGTTCTTGAATGTGTAACCGCTCTTGAGCGTTTCCGCGAGGTTTACCGTCGCCGATGCACCGCTGATATTCTCGACATTGAATGTCGCGAATCCGTCGGCATCTGTCAGCGAGGAACCCGGCGTGGACGCGCCATTCACGGCGCTTGCGCTAAACGTCCAGTTCTGTGCCGGCGTTCCGTCAACGTACTTGCGTACAGTGACCGAACCACCGCAGAGATCGTCTGCGAGCTGTGCGAGGTCTGCCGCGAGCGTGGAGAAATCAGAATCGTAGTATGCGTCGGGACTGGAGATTGCGATGAGGTTGTCCGCATCGAGGCCGTCACCGATGCCAAGCGTGAGGATACGCACACCGCTTGCCTTGATCGCGTTCGCATCCGTAACCGCTTGTGTTAAGGACGTCGCGTCAGATCCCGAACCCGGACCCGAAGGACCGTCACCGTAGTAGTTCGGGTTACCGTCGGATGCGAAGATATAGATGTCCGGCTTGCTTGCGCGATTATCGAACTGCTCGTGCGCCTCTTCGAGCGCATCTTCCCAGTTCGTTCCGCCGCCGCTAGACGTGCCATCGATGGCGTTCTTGATTGCCGTAACGTTGCTCGTGTAGTCCTGCTTCAGGTGAGCAAGGGAGTCAAAATCGACGACCGCGATCTGGGATGCGGTGTTGGGGAGGAATGTGTCGACGAAACCCTTGAACGCTGTCTTCATCTGCGTGAGCTCGCCTGAACTGATGCTTGCGGAACTGTCGATAATGAGCGCAATATCAACGCCGCACGAGTTCGCGAGCTGGGGGTTTGTGACTTGGCACGTCGTGTCGCAACCGCGCGCGTCGCAAATCACGTCGCTTGCGGAAGTCGAGCATGCAGCAGGGGAGCCGGAGCATACAGACGGACCGACCGCGCCACACGTGACGCTGAGGTTGTCGAGGTATGCCTGCTCATCCGTTCCGGAGTTGTCATCGAAGTTCGTCTTCTCAAGGCGAACACGGAAGTTAGACGTGAGGAAACCATTATTGAGCGTCGTGGTGAACGTGCTCGACGGGTTATCATCACAGAATATCTGCGTGCGGTTGGTCCAAGTGCTACCGCCGTTGTTTGAGAACCAAGCATAAACGCAGTCGCTGCTCTCGAGAGTTCCGCTTTCATCTACATGAGCAATGTTGAACTTCGCCGTTCCCGGGAGGCAGGAAGCGAGATTCACATTAGACTGCTTCGTGAGATTGTAGGAGGTCGTTCCACCATCAGCGAGAAGGCAGTGGTCGTTACCATCGTTGATACAGTTCGAGGAGGAGTTCTCTTGGGAGATGCCGTTACCGGGGGGGGAGTACACGGCCCAATCAGCGTATGAAGCGAACGTTTCGCTCCACACTGTCGTGGTCACGTTCGTGGGAGCCCAGCCGCACCCTGCCGCAAGGCACGTGTTCGAGGCAACATACGAGCTGCAGGCGTTAGGCGAGCCACCACACGAGAGCATCGATTGTCCAGCCACGCACACGTCTGCTGCGACGGGTTGTGCGCTGAACGCGAATGCTACGAGAAGGAGTGCGGTGAGACAAGAAAGGAAGAGCGTACGACGATAGTC
>CAZIKW010000149.1:0-1579 GCA_964540015.1 uncultured Methanosarcinales archaeon
CTCGAGATCATACCTGATTTGGGAAGCGATCTCGGAAAGAGACAGGCGCAGATCATCTTCGAGAGATCGGCCGCGTTCTTCAAACGGCAAAAACTCGTGTAGCAAGTACTGCTTCTTTCTGATTAGAGTTGACGTTCGCCGGAGCCACACAATGTATTCGACGATGCCATATCCGCACGATACGAGACAAGATATGAGATGATGCGTTGAATACGATCACAATTCATCAAGCACTTGTTTGATGCCTTTCGCGGTCGATTCCCAATCGAAACGATCGACGATTGTCTTGCGCGCAGCCCTCCCAAGCGTATCGCGTAGGAGCGGATCATCGTGGAGCCGCATGATCTTCGTCGAGAGGTCGTACGGGCTCGTGTTGTTGAAGAGGAGGCCGTTCTCCCCATCGATGATGTAGTAAGGTATGAACCCCACTTTCGAGCTCACCACCGGAAGGCCGCACGACATAGCCTCGAGGACTGTCAAGCTCGTCGTTTCCGTGAAGCTCGGCTGCACATACACATCCATGCAGTGCAACCATTTGACCACGTGGTTCGTGCTACCGGTCACTATCACATCGTTGTGCTTGAGAAGCTTTGCTTTTATCGATTGCACGCCATCTCCGACGATGAGAAGCCGTTTGTTCTTGATATTCAGACGGCGGAACGCGCGTAGGAGCGTGATGATGTTTTTCTCATGGCCGATGCGGCCATGATACCCGACGATGAACGCGTCCGTCGGAAGCTGGAGCGCCTCGCGCGCTGACTTACGATCCCCGATAGTGAACTTCGTGATATCGACACCGAGATGCACGATGCGTTTGGGCGCGGTGACGTGCTGCCACGAGAACAATTCAGCGATATTCTCGGAAGGGACAATGAGTGTCGAACATCGATTGTAGAAGAAGCGCGTGAACCCTTTTGAGAACGGCAGTATCAAACCGCGGATCACGGCTGTCGGCGCGAGTGCCTTCGGCGCGAGCTCCCACTCGATACTATGGATATAGTTGGCGATAGGCCTGCGATGGCGTTTCGCTGCGAGGATAGCGCACACACCTATGGGACCGAGCGCCTGGTTGAATACGATATCCGCGCGGCGCACTTCGCGAGCGACACGCGAATACGCCAAGCGCGCAGGGGTGTAATCGCCGAAACGCCGTCGCGCGAGCGGTATCTGCACGACCTCGACGCCGTCGATAGCGACCTCGCCGTACGCTGGCGCCACAACGACAACGTCATAATCTTGTCGCAGACGCGGTATCATCTCAGAGAGGAAACGGCTGATACCATCCCACCGAGGGAGGAAGTTGTCAGTGGTGATGAGGAGACGACGGCGTCCCTGTGCTGCGGGCGAAGATTCCTTGCGGGGTTGTTCCTGCCACTCGACGTTCTCCATCTCATACCTATCGATCGTCACGCGTCCCATCATCGCACCTTGTAGAACACTTCTGCGTATCTTGTCCCGCGACGGAGGCCGTTCGCTATCGCTTTCGTGTACACCGACCAGACGAGCCCGAAAAGCGCGACTTTCTGCGCTTTGACCCCCGAGAGCCCCTCACGCTTGCGGACGACTGTCGACGATATAT
>CAZIKW010000150.1:0-1577 GCA_964540015.1 uncultured Methanosarcinales archaeon
GCAGCCGCTGCCTGCGATCCGCAAGATGTACCGTCGCGTCTCTGATCGCACATATCGAGCGGCGGCTCGTGGAGAAGGACGATGTCAGGGTCGGTATCGCTCAAGGAACCGTAGAGTTCTTTGAGGTCGTACGGTGTCGTCTTGCCGAACTGCTTGAGGAACTGGATGTGCGGCGGCATGATCTGCGCGCCACCATACCCTGCGACGGTGTGGCTACCAAGCGTCATGCTCTTCTTATGAAGATCCTTGTCGCCGAAGACATCACCCAAGAGCGGATCGTAATTACCGGGGACAACCGAGTATGGAATGCGAGTGCGGTCGAGGATACGCTTCATTTCCTCTAAGGTTCCCCCGCCGACTTTTGCGACGCGCAAGAGGAAAGAGAAGGCGTCTCTCGTCTTCGCGAGGGCGTCCAGATCGCTCTTGTGGTACGGTCGTAGGAGTAAATCTCCCGTGCAGAAGATATGGTCTGCGCCCTGTGCCGCGATGTAGTCGCAGGCGACGGCAAGCGCCTCGAGGTCGTCGTGGACATCGCCGAGTGCGTAGATGCGCATAATAGAGAGAGGAGCCTGAAGATGATTTATATACGTTTCTCGCGGTGACTACTATTGAGTGGTCTTTGAGTTTCTTCTCCGTCGTGAGCCATCGCAACAACCTTTAAATAGTGCCCTGGTGATAGTCCGTCGTAGGTGAGGTGAGTTTTCGGTGCCGGAAAGACTTGTTCGGGATAAGCACGACATAAAACGTGTCCGAACGTATATCAACGGCCTCGATGAGAACATCCAAGGGGGCATCCCCCAGGGACACATCACCCTCGTTTCTGGCGCTGCCGGCACGATGAAATCCTCCGTCAGCTTCAACATTCTCTATCACGAGGCGATCAACGGGAACAATAGTCTCTATTTATCTCTCGAGCAGAGCGCGGAATCCCTCGTCACCCATATGATCAATATGGATTACGATTTTTCTAAGATCAATCTCGTCATCATCAAGGACTTGGCGGAATTGAGCGCTCGCGTGCAGGGCATCGACCGCGCGAAAGGCAATATGTTCGTCGTCGATATCGGCTGCATCCGTAAAGAGATCCGCGATATCCAGGTGGACAATAACAAGAGCTGGTTGAATGTCATCAAGAACGTGGTCAAGAAGCTCGCGGTCGAAACGGGCGTGCGCCTGTTCGTGCTGGATTCTCTCTCTGCGCTGTATGTGCTGTCGCGTTTAGAGAACCCGCGTATCGAATTATACATGATCTTCGAATTCCTGCGCGACTTGGAACTGACGAGCTTTTTGATAAGCGAGATGCCATTGGACGGATCGAAGTTCTCCGAGTATGAGATCGAGGACTTCTTGGCGGACGGCATTATCGTCATTAAACTTACACCCTTCCGCCGCCAGGTGGTTCGTGAGATTAGCGTGGTCAAGATGCGTACGACTGCGTGTAATAACGATATCTTCTCATTGGAATTCAAGAACGGGCAGTTCCACGCATTGTATGGTGGACAGAATCCGTTGTTGTGAGCACTTGCAGTCTACCAAAGACCTATAAAGATAGAACTCTTGGCGAGATGCTATGCGCG
>CAZIKW010000151.1:0-1533 GCA_964540015.1 uncultured Methanosarcinales archaeon
CGCGACTCGAGCAATCCATAACGGACATGCGCGCGGAGTTCGACAAGCTCCACGGTGCCGTCATAGCGAAAGTGGGCGATTACGACCAGCACATCCTGGATGTCGGCGCCGAAGTGAAGGCGATGGAGAAAGTGTTCTCGAAAGTACTGCCGGTGTTCACCGACAACGTAGCTGAGCTGTCACGTGTCGCCGAGCAGATGAAGCAGGCAAGGAAGTAGTTTCCTTTGTGCTTCTCGTCAGCGTCTTGATACCTCTCTTTGTGCGTATCTTCGCTGCGTGCTCGTCAAGAGAACGGAGTTCTATCCCTTGCTCAAGAAATAGACCGCGATCGCCGCAATCAAGAATGTCGCCGCGAGGCCTAACACCTTCGGGTGCACGAGCGTGTTGAGCAGGTTCGTGCCGAAGTCTCCGGTCGCGGTGGAGCCGGGCATTCCCGGTTCCGGACCGGTGCCGACGTACGAGCCGCTGTCAGGGATGCCGTCGCCGTCCGTGTCGATCGACGGGGCAGGGAGGTTGGGCTGCTGGTTGAGCGAGCTCTGGCCGAACACGGCGGCGAGACCTGCGATCGCGATGACGACGCAGATGATGATGAACCACGTCTGCGCGTTGCTGTCGCCGATGATCTTCGGGAAGTCCTTCGCCGGATCGACGCCGAACATCGTGACGAGGAAGAGGATGAAGAAAATCACAACACCAAACGCGACGTACCACGGCGCGACGGTGAGGACAAGGGTTCTTGCAGGCGGCGCTACTGCCATCAGGAACGCGATACAGACCGCGACGATAGCGTAGCTGCCTTTATTGTCCCCAAACGGCTTCTTCCACGTCAGGAAACCGTACACGATGGCGTAGACCAAGAGCCACACGAAGATGGCACTAAAGATGCCCGCCAACCCCGCGTCAAGGATGCTTGCCATAGGTCACGGCTATTTTGGCTTCTCCGGTGGTGGATTGGTCGCTTTCTTTGCTGCCTCTTGGGCGGCCGCAGTAGCGCCGATAGCGTGGAGCATTGCGCCCATTTGCTCAGAGGGTGATTTGTAGCTGGGATGTCGGGTCTTCGCCTTATCATCCTTCGTGACGAACCAGATGATAATCGCGAAGATGAGGATCGCGACGATCAGGGTGACGGTATCTGAATCGTTGAGGAAGTAGAGCCATGTCGGGTTGTCCCACCAGTGCGCTGAGTTGCCGAAGATGTACACGATCATGCCGAACGCGCCTAGGGCGATCCAACCGCTGAGTGTCCCATTCCCAAGCTCGAAGCGCGCGCCGAGGACGCCGATGATGAGAAGCGCCATGATGATGGCGACAATCACGACCGAAACGTTCGGCAAGGATTGGTTGATGATTTGGACGATATCGCGGTCGGCGGGATAGTAGCCCAGGACGTGCGGGAAGACGACGGCCAATCCCAAGACCAGCGCGATGACGACACTGAATTTGCTCGAATCCTTCCCGAACAGCTTCGACTTCTGCAATACAGCGAAGATGATGGTGAAGACGAGCACAAAGGGGAGGAAGACGTCCAGCAAT
>CAZIKW010000152.1:0-1528 GCA_964540015.1 uncultured Methanosarcinales archaeon
CTTCCGGTCCATCAGGCCCAACGTCCATATCTAGGTGCACCAATGGCTGAAAATGTACTAGCGATCGTCGGAAGGGCCATCATCCCCAAGCGCGTGCGTCCTGATTTGCGCCTGTACTTGCTGAAGGCTGGCTACCCGGATGTGCCGTACGGGATGTTCGGATTCCTATTCTTCGCGAACTCAATCCTCGCATACCTCGTGTATATCGGCTATCTCTATCCGCGTATCAAGGCGGCATCGTATGGAGTGCTCGCGTCGGGACTCACGAGTTTCATCTCGTTCGCCGCGATGATGTTCCTCTTGATCTTCAGCACGTCGGTCGTGCTCTATTTCATCTGGAACATCCGCATCTATAACCGCACGAAGGAGATGGAATTCTTGCTTCCTGATTATCTGACACTTGTATCGACCAATCTGAAGGGCGGCATGAGCTTCGAGAACGCGCTGTGGAATGCCATTAAGCCAGAGTTCGGCATCCTCGCGAATGAAGTAGGACTGGTCAGCAAACGGGTGATGACGGGCAACCAGGTGACGGAAGCGCTGGTTGAATTCAGCATGAAGTACGATTCGCCAACGCTGCGCCGAACGGTGCAGCTCATCATCGGCGAGATCGAGAGCGGTGGGCGCATCGTGGAAACGATCGATCGCATCATCCGCGATATGAAAAAGACGGAGATGCTCAAGCGCGAGATGGCTGCGAGCACGGTCACGTATATGGTGTTCATCGGCTCGCTTGTCGTCGTCATCTGCCCCGTCTTGTTCGCGCTCTCGCTGCAGCTGTTTGAGATCACGAGTGGTTTCTTGGGCACGCTTGCGGGTAGTGCAACCGCGGGCACGGGCACGATGTCGATTAGCGCGCCGAAGCTCGATCAAGGCGACTTCCGCCTGTTTAGCGTCCTCGCCATCGCTATCATCAGTATCTTCTCAAGCGCCATCATCAGCATCATTGAGAAAGGGAATGTACGCGGCGGCGTGAAGTATGTTCCGATGTTCCTCATCACCGCACTCACCATCTACTTCCTTGCAAGTGCGATGTTCGGTACCTTGTTTGGTGGCATCGCGTTCGGATAATTCCCGCGCACTGCCTTGGAACCGTGTCAGGAGAACGGTCGATTCATGCAGGCCGATCGACATTCGTGCCGCGAGGGACAAGCGATGTGTCTTCCGCAGTGTGCTCATGAGCAAACCTTTATAAACTCCCGTCGACGGAAAATCATCCTATGGCTGCTGCGAATGACCGGTTGCGTCCGCATCATCACCGCCTCGCGATCCTCGGCATGAGTCTCGTCGTGTTCGTCATCGGGACCTTCATGGGATCGTGGCTGCGCAGTGTCGCAGGGGAGCCGACGCTCCTCGTGCTGCTATTCGGTATCGCGCTTCTCGCGATTGCCTTACTGGTGGCGCTCTTCGTGCAAGTCGTGCACCTGCGCGACGATCTCGCGCGCGAGAAACGTAAAGGAGGATCACGATGAAACGAACACGAAAAGGCCAGGCGGCTCTTGAATTCCTCACCACGTACGGCTGGGCC
>CAZIKW010000153.1:0-548 GCA_964540015.1 uncultured Methanosarcinales archaeon
CATGAAGAAGAAGGGCATCTTCGCGAAGCTGAGGAAGTTGCAGGAATTAGAGTAGTTTATCTGACGAGATTGAGAAGAACGCCTTTTCCTGTCCATGCCAGCACAACACTACACGCGAGTGTGATAAGCGCCAATCCGAACAGCAACCCACCGTCATTCTGCACGACAATCCCGAGCTTCGTGAAATGCGAAAGGATAGCGCCCGCCATCAATCCGCACGCAAGCACAGCGCCAAACGGCGTCGTACGCGGCCAGAGAATCAAGACAGCAGCAAGCAATTCCAGCGCGCCAGAAAGATATCGTCCCCACGGCTCGACGCCAAGTTGGGTGAAAATCCACACGGACTCAGGAGCGCCCGTGAATTTGAAGAAAAGAGTCTGAAGTAAAATAATCGCGGGAATCAGGCGCAGCGCCCAGAGGAGGTAGGAGTTCATACTTTCTCGACCTTGCGAATCGTGTAGATATTTTTCTTCTGTGTTACGTACCCTTGTCTCTCCGCCACTTCCAAAAACGACGGATAGCACTGCGTAAACGACGCGATGAGGGTC
>CAZIKW010000153.1:558-1506 GCA_964540015.1 uncultured Methanosarcinales archaeon
GAAGCCCGTTTGGAGATTTTTCTCGCTTAAGGTCAATATACGTTTCGCGCACTGCTTTCTCGAGAGAAGAAGAGGTAAACATTCCTGGGATACGAGAACAAATTTCGGCCACTTCCGCGACGCTCAGCGCCACAGGTGTAGTCGAACGCACCAGATCACTCCGTCTTCTTCTTCGCGACACCGCGTCGCTGCAAGATCTCAGTGAGCTTGACGAAGTCTTCGCTCTCCTTGAACTCCTGCATCACGCGTGTTGGCATACGACCGAGCCAGTGCATCTGGATCTGCGCGAGTGCGCGGAAGTCGGCTTGGATATCGGGCGTGTTCAACGCGTTCTGCGCGGCCTCAGCGGCTTGCACGGCTGCGAATGCGGCATCGTCCTCATCGCGAGGTTCAGAAGAGCCGCCGAAGAAACGGCGCAATCGATGATAGAGCCCTACTTCGCGCTCCTGCTGCTCTTCGAGCTCGTCTTCGTATTCCTTGACGTGCTCGATCTCGTCCTTGCGCGCTCGCATCTCGTTTTCCATCGCGTCCAATTGTCCACGCTCCACTGTGTTGAGATTCTCGTCGCGTGGCTGCTTCCCCGAGAGGATGCCGGACCACCACGACGGACCGCTATTGCCGGACGGCGAACCGGAACCGAACGAGAACAGGCCGTTGCTCTTGCGTTTGCGCAAGTAACTGTCCATGTCTCCGTTGATCCCGCTCATTTCGCTACCACCAGCGAAAGAAGACACCAGGACTGCGGTTTATATAATTTGCGCCCTTACGAACGCGCACGGCGGATCGCATCGCGGACGTCCTGTTTTGTGATGCCCGTTTCCTTTGCAAATGCACGAGTTTGCTTTAAGAGCGTATCCAGCTCATGAGCGGGGTGCGAAATCATATGATGGTGACCGAGATTCTCATATTTAAGCTCCACTGGACATCTTGCCGTGAACTATCTCAACA